>JAGXFS010000017.1 GCA_024637275.1 Acidimicrobiia bacterium | reverse complement strand
AGATACGCCTGGCGGGCGGCGGGAAAATCACCGGCAGCTTCGAGGCGATCTCCTTCG
The DNA here is from genome assembly GCA_024637275.1 of Acidimicrobiia bacterium. Lineage (GTDB taxonomy): Bacteria > Actinomycetota > Acidimicrobiia > Spongiisociales > JAENVV01 > JAENVV01. The sequence continues at coordinate 35,501 of JAGXFS010000017.1, read as the reverse complement.
GCCTCGAAGCGGTCGCCAGCCTCTTTCCAGACGGGTACCCAGAGATCCTGGGTGGTGCCTTCTAGCTTTGCCACGGTCTCTTTGAGACCGTCGACATCGTCGATCATGGAGAGCCAGCGCCGGTAGAAGCCGCCGTGTTCGACAACAAAGGGGTTTTCTGATGGGGTAAAACCGAGCGTTGTCGTCATGGGGGGCTCCTCCGTCGTGTAGGTTCTAACCTAGTTATGAAATCGATTGCATAAGTCGCCATTTCGGGAGCAAATGTGTTCAATTCAGTTGATACGGACGGTCTCCAGGAGAAATTTGACGCCTGGATAGGGTTCGTCGAGGCCAACCATCACGGAAAGAACGACCGGATCAATCAGGAGATCGCCTTCGAACCGCTGAAGAATCCGCTCAGCGAATCGACCATGGCGCTGGTTACGACGGCCGGCGCGCATCTCGATGACCAGACGCCGTTCCATGTCGAGACGGTGGCCGGTGATGCCGGATACCGTCAGATCCCCCACGACGTCGATCAATCCCGGATCCGCTTCACCCACACCCACTACGACACGTCGTCTGCCGAGGTCGATTCCAACGTGGTCTTGCCGATCGATCGGCTCAGTGAGGCGGTCGCGGAAGGGAGGGTCGGTGCGGCTTCTCCATTCCATGTTGGAATGATGGGCTTCAATCCGGATCCGTCCGAGCTGCAAGACGTCTCGGGTCCGGCGGTAGCGGCGATGCTGGCCGAGGCGGGCGTCGACGTCGTCTTGCTCGTACCCGGCTGACCGATGTGCCACCGGTCCGTGGGACTGGTTCAGGGAGCAATTGAACGTGCCGGTATGCCGACGGTAAGCCTGTCGCTGCGGCCCGAGATTACCTACGGGGTGCGGGTCTCCCGGGCCGCATACGCTCGATTTCCGATGGGGAATCCTTTCGGCGAACCGAATCATCCCGAGCAGGGACGTTTGGTGTTCGGAGCGCTACTCGATTTGTTGGAAGAAGCCACCGGTCCCGAGTTCGTGGAGCTTCCGTACCGGTGGAGGCGATGGGAGAAGTGGTTATGAGCCCGTATGAGACGATGAGTGTGGCAACCGACGCCTTGGAATCCGGCCTGTACGCCGCGCTCGACGGATGTGATGCCTACGCGGCGGCGGTCGATGGTCTTCTTGCCGACGAGATGGCCAAAGAAGAACCGAACGCGGTGATGATCAAACGCCTCAAACAGTTCAAGGTCCGGGTAACCAAGATCGCTTCTTTCGTCGAAGACGACGGCCTCACCGAGTTCGTATTCCTCCGCGACCGCCTCTTCTCCGTAGACCAAATCGACAAAGGCGAATTTATTTAGCCGTGGTGTGACCTGTCGGTCACATTGCAGAACGGCTCCGCCGTTCTGCCCCGAGGAGGGATGGGGTGTGACCTGTCGGTCACGTGGCAGAACGGCTAAGCCGTTCTGCGGACGGACTGGCGGAGCCAGTCCGCGTAGGGAGGGCTCGTTCTTCTCTCTGAGCATGCAATACAAACCCAGTTCTTCTCTCCGAGCATGCAACCCGAACTCCATTCGGGCGGAGGTAGGCGATGCGCGTCGCCTCGAGTTGGAGGACGGCGGGTTTGATGCCGTCTTGCTGCTCGGCCCGCTGTACCACCTGCCTGAATCCAAAGACAGGCGCACAGCGCTGGCCGAGGCAAAGCGGATCGTCACGCCTGGAGGGGTGGTGTTCGCGGCCGGGATCTCACGGTTTGCCGCCATGCACGATGGCCTTGCCAGAGAGAAGCTCTTTGAACGAGGGTTTCGTGAGATGGCCGAACACGATCTGGCTACCGGAGTGCATCTCAACCCGGAAAACCGGGTTGGTTTACGACGGCCTACTTCCATCGGCCCGATGAGCTTGAAGCCGAAATGGCCGCCGCCGGACTAGCTGATGTGGAAGTGCTGGGACTCGAGGGACTGGCCGGCTGGTTGCCAAGCCTTGATGGCCGCTGGGCCGACGAGAGCGAACGTCGGATGATTCTGGATGAGCTCGAATCTGAGCCATCGATACGGGGTGCCAGCGCCCACCTGCTTGGGGTCGGTACCCGACCGAAATAGCCGGGGCCTGGCCGAGATCTAGGCGGCTTGAGCCTGTTCGGGGTGACACACCGGACAGCTCTGTCCGCAGTCAGCTATGACTTCGACAGCTATGCCCGCCTGCCTGAAGATCTGTTCGATGTCCATAACTGATTCTACCCCGACATGGGATTGGTCAAACAGATCAGATCGCCGAATAGGCAGCGGTCATGCGGGCGCTCAACCAATCCTCGGGCTTGAGGATGTAGACGCCACCGTTCACCCGGTCAGTTATGAACACGGTGTGATCGGCGTCGATGAACACGTCGTTGATCTGAACGGCCGGCTGTCCGTCGGGCGTTGCAGGCAGATAGTGGCCGATCTCCGCCGGTTCGGCCGGGCTCTCGATGTCATAGACGCGGAGTCCGGCGTTGAAGTACGTCGCCATGATCAACGTTTGGCTTTGGTACGAACCCGGTTGGTTTTCGTGTAGACAGTGGGCTCCGAATCTCAAGCCCCGGTCACAGAAGTCGCCTTCCGGGACCGGACAAATGGCCACGACCTCCGGCCGGGTTTCGTCGCTGATATCAACGATCCGAATCATGTGAGGGTCATCGTCGCAGCCGTTGGTCACTGCCTCGTCGGTCACCACGACTAGTTGGCGATCAGGCAGCGGAAGGCAGGTATGGGTATGCCCACCAATGTCCCAGTTCAAGCGCGAAATCGTCTTGGGCGTGGTTAGGTCGGAGACATCAAGGATGACCATCCCCGAATCCCAGAAGCCCGCATAGGCACGATCGCCATGCACGAGGGCGTGGTGAACGGATCGATCTTCGGTATCGGGCCAGTCCGCTGTCTCCCCGTCGGCCATGCCCGGCCACCACCAGCGACCGACCTCGACCGGGTTGGTCGGGTCGTCAAGGTCGATGACGTTCCAGATTCGCTCTACGAACCCGGTCGGTCGGGACGAAACGTAGGCATAACGACCCCCGGTGTATGAGATCCGGTGGACACCCATGCCCGTCGAATCCCAGAACCCGATTTCAGTCGGGGCAAGCGGGTCACTCGTGTCATAAACGGCCATCCCGACCCGCGCAGGCGGGCCCCCTCTGAAAGCTTCATGATTGATGAGGAGCAGTCCATCTGCGGCGACCGCCTTATGGGTGTGACCTCCATCGGGCGCCGGCCACTGGTCGACGAGTCGGGGGGTACTGAGATCAGAGATGTCGAGTATCGAGGTTCCTTGCCGCGACGGACCGAAGTGAGCGACGTACAGGGCATCGCCGTTGCGGGCTATCTGCATCCCGTCGCCGTTTCCGCCGAGGTTGGAATGACCGACCAGTTTGAACCCGAGTGAGTCTTCCGGGTGGCCCATTCAGTCGCTCACCGAACTGTGCCCGGCGACGATCGTCGAAGCGGCGGCGGCGTCGACGGCCTCCTGGAGTTGACCCTGCTGGGATCCGAGGGTTCGCAGCCAACGTTGCCCTCCGAATGTGAACCCAACCCAGTAACCCAGTTCCACGATTTCCTCCTCGGTGAATTCGGCCAGGAGATCCTTCCACATGGCGTCGTCGGCTAGATCAGGGTTCCACATGATGGCGTCTGCGTACCGCATGGCCAGCTTCTGACGATGAGAATATTTCTCAGATCGCTCGTAGTTGAGGATCTCGAAACGCTCGTCCTCGTCGGTGTTGATGGTCCGGGCAATGCCCTGGTTTGAGCAGTAGGTGCAATCACCCGAAATGGCGATATAGGCACGGATGAGTTCCTTGAGGTCGAAGTCGAGGGCGCCCTCGTGGTAAATCCAGTCCCGGGTCTTGGTGAATGACCGCATCACCCCGGGTACGTGGGCCCGAATGGCCTGAAACTCGGGCCCCGGCTTTCCGTGCTCCATGGCCGTTTCGAGAAAACCACGGCAGTCCTCCTCGTCGATCTCGGCCGGCAAGCGGAAACTAATTCGGGCCATGTTCGGGTTCCTTTCAGCGACTGCAATCGATTGTAGTACACTCGGACGGCGGCAGCTTGGCGTGGGCCTGTAGGGTCAAAAAAGGCAAGACTGGAGATGGTGATGGGGCAGCGGACGACCCTCAAGGATGTAGCCAGGGAGGCGGGCGTGCACACGTCAACCGCCTCGCGAGCCCTCAACGATCTGACCCGATCCGTCGTCAATGCTGACACTGTGGCCCGGGTACTCGAGGCAGCTGATCGGCTGGGCTACGCCCCGCACCCGCTGGCTCGCGGGTTGCGAACGAATCAGACGATGACGGCTGGCATTGTGATACCCGATGTGGAGAACCCGCTGTTTGGCCCGATCATCGCCGGTGTCGAGTCAGCTCTGGGTGAAGATGGCTATTCGCTGCTCATCGCCAACACCGAACGACATCACCCCGATCCGGATTCGGTGATCCGAACGCTCGTGGAGCGCCGGGTTGACGGCTTAATCCTGGCCACCGCCACCCGCGACGATGCGCTTCTCGAGTTGTTGATGTCCCGAGATATTCCGATCGTGTTGGTCAACCGGACTACCGAGCGGGTCGACCTTCCGGCGATCCTCGGGGATGATTACGCCGGGATCGGACTGGCAGTTGAGCATCTCGAGGCTCTCGGTCATGTGGCGATCGGTCATGTCGCAGGACCCCAGTCTCTGTCCACCGGGCGTGAGCGTCATGACGCATTCATGGCGTGGATGAACAAGCTGGGACTCGTCGCAGACGGCTCGAATGTCGAGGAAGCCGATTGGTTTCAGGTCGACCCCGGCTATGTGGCGGCCAGGAAACTCATGCAGCGACGCCCCGATCTTACGGCCATCGTGGCGGCCAACGACTTGCTGGCACTCGGTACCTATAAGGCGATACGCGATATGGGCCAGCGGGTTGGCGACGACATTTCTGTCACTGGCTATAACGACATGCCGCTCGTGGACCTTATGGAGCCTGGGTTGACGTCCGTGCGGGTGCCGTATCGCGAGATGGGTGCCGAGGCGGCTCGACGGCTCCTTTTGAACATGCGTAGCTCTTCGCCGGAGGTGACCGAGGTCCGATTGACTCCGAAGCTCGCCATTCGGGGATCGACCGGTCTGGTCGCAACCTGACGACGGCCGGCAGTTCTCGGGCCTTCTCCCTCGGATTGGCCACCGGCCTTTTCGTCATCACTGTTGCGGCGTTCAGCAGGATTCCGGTAGTTGCCCAAATCGGAAACGACCTCAATCTCAATTCCCTCGGTGTTGGAGCCTTGGCCTCGGTCTTTGCGGTGGGTCGAGTCGTGACAGACATTCCGGCTGGGCGACTTTCCGATCGGGTCCGACCAGGACTCATGATGGCGATCGCCGGGTCGCTGGTGATGGTTGGCAGCGCTCTCCTGGCTGTCGCCCAAACGCCGCCGCTTGCATTTGTGGGTGTGTTCATCGCCGGGATCGGGTCCGCCTGGACGCTGACAACCTCGATGGCTTACTTCGCTCGGGCGCCGAAAGCCCGAAGAGGCAAGTCACTGTCCTACATGGCAGGTGCGCTGCTGACGGGGCAGGCGGTCGGTCCTGCCATCGGTGGCGTCCTGGCGGGGATCTACGATTGGCGCTGGTCGCTGGTTCTTGCGGCGGTGCTGGCTGGCTTGGCGGCGGTCCCCTTCTTGCGGTGGCGTGGACCCGAGCGCGTCGTGATCGAAGGCGACGCTGAACTTGGTGACGACCGGGCCACCCCGCTGGTTCTGGCTGTTTTGTATTTGCTGCCGGCCGTGCAGTTCTCGATCGGCGCGGCGATCATGCAAACGCTGATCCCATTGCTGGCGGACGGTCCGCTCGGGATTCCTGTAGGGGTGGTTGGCGTAGCCCTCGGCCTGGGCGCGGTCGGTCGTTTCGCCGGCGCGATGATGGCCGGTCAGGTCTCGGACCGGTACGGACGACGGCCGGCGTTGCTCCCCGGCCTTGCAGTTCAGGTCGTGGGTCTATTGGCGCTGATGGTCAGTGAGTCCGTATGGGCATGGTGGGCAACGATCCTGCTCGTGAGCGTGGGATCGGTCACCGTCAATGTCGGGACCACCATGCTGGCCGATCTCAGCGGCGGGTCGCTCGGTCACCGACTAGGCGTGTTCCGACTCACCGGTGACTCGGCATTTGTGGTCGCGCCGCTGCTCGCAGGTTGGCTCTACGCCGAGTCGGGTCAAGCCATGGCGACCCTCCCGTCCGTGTTGCTGACCGGATTTGTGCTGGCGGCGGCGTTTCGTTGGCTGCCAGAGACCCATCGCTAACTGACCACGAGCAGTGACCCGCTGCAATCGTTTGCGGTCCGCTACGCTTCGGCGAAACGATTGGAGTTCCTTGATGCCGCGAATCTCGTATCCCGACCTGGGGTCCGTTACTGACCCCGACACGCTCGCCATACTCGATCGAGCCCGCAGGTTTGGAACACCCCGTCCCGAGAGTCAGGCGATTCGGACCCACGTCCCGGCTGTTCTCAAGACTTTCACTGCGGCATGGATGGACACGTTCGTCAACGGTGTTCTCGATCACGAAATCAAGGAACTGTGCCGGGTCTATGTGACTAAGACGGTGAACTGTGGGTATTGCTCGGCGCAACGTTCCGTCGGCGCCGACGTTGCCGAAGACCATTACGACGACCTGCTCATGTTCGAGAAGTCAGACAAGTACACCGAACGCGAGAAGGCGGCGCTTCGCTATACCGACTCGATCGTTTGGGATGCCGGCCTGGCCACCGATGCCGTCTGGGAGCAGCTCCATGGTCATTTCAGTGAGCCCGAACTCGTCGAGTTGGGCTTCTTCATCGCTTTGACGTCGGGTCAGCAGCGTTGGATCAAAACGCTCGATCTCGGCCACCGGGAAGTGATGGCCGACACGGACGCGGGGCTATCAACGCTGTCGGCTAGTTGAGGCCGTCGTCGTAGTCGACGTTCTCCGGCTTGAGTTCCATGCCAGACCCGCGAGCCGTTTTGGTGAGCAGGGCCATGAAGTCTTCGTCGCCGTACCCCTGACCGATCCCCTCGATGACGATCTGGTTGACGAGCGCCGTCGTCGGCATGGGCACGTTGAACTCATGGGCAGCTTCCAGGCCGAGCTCAAGATCTTTGCGCAGTAGAGGCCAGGTGAAGGTGGGCGTGTAGTCCAGGTTGACGATCGCCGGACTCTTATACCTGGTGAAAACCGAACCCATCACGCTGTCGTTCAGAAAGTCCAGAAAAGCCGAGCGCTCCACTCCGCCTGCCTCGGCGAGGACGGTGATCTCGGCCAGCGACTGACTCACCACTCCGAGCATGACGTTGTGGCAGATCTTTACGAGTCGGGCCTGCTCATCGGCTCCAACGTAGGTGACCTTCTTACCGAACTGTTCCAGGTAGGGAAGGGCAGTGTCGTGGGCATCGCGAGGTCCGGAGGTGACGACGGTCAAGTTGCCCGAGGACACGACCTTGGGGTTGCCTGAAACCGGAGCGGCGAGCATCTGGACGCCGAGGGCTGCCGCCGCCTCACGCAGCTTGACCGAGGTAGGTGGGTCGATAGTCGTGGAATCGACAATGATTTTGGGTCGCTGACTCGGATTCGATAGGACACCGTCGGGACCGGTGGTCACGTCCATGACGTCCTTGCCGCTGGCCACCATCGTGAAGATGATGTCGCGGTCGGCCAGTTCGATAGGCTTATCGACGACTTGAGCGCCGAGCGCCGCTAACGGTTCGGCTTTGGAGCGAGTGCGGTTGTAGACGCCCACGTCGACGCCCGCTTTGAGGAGGCGACTGGCGAGCTCGAAGCCCATTCGGCCGGTGCCAATCCACCCGACCCGGTGCGCGAATTCGCTCATCATCGTCTCCCTCTCATGAGGCGCTCTTCCGTCGCCAGCTTCTCCACTGCAATCGATTGTAGTCGCCGGAAACCGGCGAAAATGGCTCTGAGCGAATATTCCTCGATTGGGGAGCGCTTACGCAGGATTCGATAGGTTGAGAGCCTGGTCGAGGTCGGCAACAATGTCCGGGATCGCTTCAAGCCCGATTGAGATCCGCAGAGTCCCGTCAGTGATTCCGGCGACCGCCCGACCCGCTTCCCCGAGGCGCCTGTGCGTGGTGGTCGCCGGATGGGTGATAAGCGACTTCGCATCCCCGAGATTGTTGGATATGTCGATCAGACGGAGGCGATTCAACATGGCAAAAGCACCATCCTTGCCTCCTGGAACCTCGAAGGTCACGAGCGTGCCGCCTCCTGACATCTGCGTCGTTGCAAGGTCGTGTTGAGGATGGCTGGCTAGAAACGGATGGATCACCCGCTCCAAGCGAGACTCGAGAAACGTTGCCACTTCCAGCGCTCCAGCGTGCTGATGATCAACCCGCAGCCGCATTGTCTCGAGCCCCTTCAGGGCCACCCACGCATTGAACGGACTCATCGACGGACCGGTGTGCCGCATGAAGGGCTGGAGTCTCTCCGAGATGAATTCGGTGGTTCCGATGATGGCTCCGCCGAGCGTCCTTCCTTGGCCGTCGATGTGTTTGGTCGTCGAGTACACGACGACGTCGGCGCCCAACCGCAGCGGTTGCTGATGGATGGGAGTCGCAAATACGTTGTCGATAACGACGGTGGCGCCGACTCGATGGGCTAGCTCCGAGACCGCGGCGATATCCACCAGTTCCAGCATCGGGTTTGAGGGAGTCTCGAAGAACACGGCTTTGGCCGGAGTCGAGAGTGCCTTCTCCCATTCGCTGAGGTTGGTCCCGTCGACGAAGTCGGTATGGACCCCGAACCTGGGTAGCAACTCAGAGAGGATGACCGAGCAGGAACCGAACAATGCCCGGGCGGCCACGATCCGGTCGCCGCTTTCGACGAGAGCGAGGAGCGCATTGAAGACCGCCGCCATCCCGCTGGCCGTTGCCCAGCAGGCTTCGCCCCCTTCGAGCAGTCGGAGTCGCTCCTCGAACATGCGGATGGTTGGATTCCCGTAACGCGAGTAGACGAACCGGTCGGTTTCCCCGGCAAACGCCGCTTCGGCCGCCTCGGCAGTGTCGTAGACGTACCCGGAGGTGAGGAACAGTGCCTCTGAGGTTTCCTCGAATGCCGTGCGATCGATTCCGCCGCGCACTGCATTCGTGTCCGGTTGCCAGGAGTCCATCACACCTCATCGTGAGGTCGGCATGTTATCGCCCCCACCACCCCATCGCGCCACCCCCAACCACAACGAGTGTGCATCCAGGCTCATACAACGAACCGAAGCACACTCGACGCGAGAGGGGTGGGCCGTATGGCCCGCCCCCTCATCGTGCGTCTAGATGGGTTGATTAAGCGTCGACGGTGTCTTCGACGTTGCCGGGTCCGAAACCGTCTCCATGACCGCCTTGGCGCCCACGGTCGTGACCGCCGAAGCCGCCCCGGCCGAGGGGTGCCTCACCGTTCACCATGTCGGTGATCCGCTGGGTCATCTCGGTCAGTGCCTCATCGGCCGTTTCCTGAGTGAACTTGCCGTCGGTTACGGCCGTGCCGAGGCGATCGGAGGCTTCGGTCACCATTCCACTGATCACATCGTCAACCGAAACCCCACTGGCTTCGGCAATCTCGGCAATCGTCGAACCGCCCTGAAGCTGCGTCCTCAGTTCTGCTGCGTCGATACCGAGAAGATCCGGAAGCGTCGAGCTCATTCCGAGCCGACCACCGAATCCGCGCATACGGTCGCCGTCACGACCGAGCTCGCCTCGGTGGCCACCCAGCGGCAGCGTTCCGTTGAGTAGGTCATCGACCCGCTCATCGACCGTTGCCAGGCGAGCGTCGGCCTGCTCCTGGGTAAGGTCGCCTGCCGTCACATGGTCAGCGATGTGTGACTGCATCTCGTCCGTGAGTGCCGCCGAGACGGTGTCCGCGTTGACGCCGTTGGCATCGGCGATCTCAGCGATCGTCAAGCCTTCGGCCACCTGCGCTCGCAACTCGTCGACGGTGATGCCGATGGTGGTGGCGATCGTATCGAACTTGGCGCCCCCGCCGCGCCGAAAGGTATCTGGCGCTTCGGTTGTGGTGGTGTCCGGCGTCGCGTCTTCCTGGGCGCCAGCGATCGTGGGGACCGCGATGGCCGCAGCAACTAAGGCCGTCGCCGCAATGGCAGTGACTTTCCGCATGTTGAGTTCCTTTCCTAGCGGACTACTTGTCATCACTGTCGACCCTCCAAATGAGCCACTGGTGACGACACGCTAAGACCTCTCTGATTCCTATCTAAGGGTGCCCTTAGGGATCCGAACTCCGTCCCGATGACGAATCAGCGGCATCAACCGTCCCAACGTGACAGACTCGGAGGGCCGTCCTCGAAAGGGTCAATCCATGCCACACCGAACCATCATCGAACCGTTCCGGATTCATACGGTTCAGGCCATCGACCTCACCGACAGGGCAGCCAGGGAGGCGGCACTGGAGCGGGCCGGCCACAACCTGTTCGGCTTGCGGGCCGAAGAGGTAACCATTGATCTGCTCACCGACTCGGGTACGGGAGCCATGTCAGCTCAACAGTGGGCTGGCATGATGTTGGGCGATGAGTCCTACGCCGGGAGTCGCTCGTTCTACCGGTTCGAGGAAACGGTCCAAACCATCACGGGCCTGCCCGAGGTCATCCCGACGCACCAGGGACGCGCCGCCGAACGGATTCTCTTCACGACCATGGTTTCGGCCGGGGACGTGGTGCCCAACAACACCCACTTCGACACGACGCGAGCCAACGTTGAGTTCCAGGGTGCCGAGGCGCGGGACCTGGTCATCGCCGAGGGTCGGGATCCAGGGCTGATCCATCCGTTCAAAGGCAATATGGACATCGAGGCACTGATCGCCACCATCGAAGAGGTCGGGGTCGAACGTATCCCCCTGGTCATGGTCACGGTGACCAACAACTCGGGCGGCGGCCAGCCGGTTTCGATGGCCAATCTTCGGGCGGTCCGTCAGGTTTGTGACCAATATGGCGTCCCGTTCTTCCTCGATGCGTGCCGATTCGCCGAGAACTCATGGTTTATCAAGATACGGGAGGAGGGCTACGCCGATAAGACGCCCCGCGAGATCGCCCACGAAATGTTCTCCCTGGTGGACGGCTGCACGATGTCGGCCAAGAAGGACGGCATGTCGAACATTGGCGGCTTCCTGGCGATGAACGATCCCGAGCTGGCCCTGGCGTGCCGAAATCTTCTCATCCTCACCGAGGGCTTTCCCACCTACGGCGGCCTGGCCGGCTACGACCTGGAAGCGATCGCCCAAGGACTCAACGAGGCGCTCGAAGAGAACTACCTGGCCTATCGGATCAGATCAACCGAGTATCTGGCAGAGAAGGTTTCCAAGGCTGGCCTGCCGATCGTGTTGCCGGCGGGCGGTCATGCGGTATACCTCGATGCTGCCGCACTCCTCCCGCACATCCCTCCCAGCCAGTATCCGGCGCAAGCGCTAGCTGCCGAGCTCTACCTTGACGGCGGGGTTCGCGGCGTTGAAATCGGATCGGTTATGTTCGGAAAGCCGCAGCCCGATGGCTCCGAGATTCCAGCGGCTATGGAACTGGTGCGCTTGGCCGTGCCGCGACGGACCTACACCCAAAGCCATATCGACTACGTCGGCGAAGTGATGATTGATGTCGCGGAGCGGGCATCAGACATCGGCGGGTTTCGGATCACTGAGCAAGCTCCGTGGCTTCGCCACTTCACCGCCCGCTTTGAGCCGGTTTAGGGGAACCGCCCTCTGGGCGTTCCTGAGCAGTTTCCTTTGGAAACTGTGGGGGAACTGCCCGCTGGGCGTTCCCACCCCCACGGTTGAGCCGGTTTAGGTTCGGCCGAGAAGGTCGTTGGCGATCGAACGCAAGGTCGACGGCAGGAACGGCTTGTCGAGGTAGGCGTTGGCGCCCAGTTCCAGCACATCCTGTTCGATGCCAGGACCGTGGGCAGTGACCACAACCACCGGTACCGAGGCGAGCCGCGGCTCGCCTCGCATGTGCTTAAGGATCGCCCAACCATCCGTGCCCGGCAGGGCTAGATCCAGAACAACCATGTCCGGAAGGTTCGCTTCTAGCCATTCGAGGGCTGCTGTCCCGTCAGTGTGAAACTCATAACTCGCATCGAGAGCTCGCAGCGATAACTCGATCACGTCGTGGATGACTGGCACATCTTCGACGACCAGAATGAGCGCCTTGCCTGGAGCGTCGTCCGGTTGGGAACCGCTCGATCCGTTCAGTTGGGACATCTCGCCTCGATAGGTAGGGGGGGGCTCGGTTCCCTGGTGATCATGGATCATAACGGGGTTTGGTCGGTTCCCCTCCCAGCTAGCCTCCCGACACGGCAACCGCGGCGGCGGCGCTGAGTGGACCCATAGCTTCGGGATCTTCGAGGTACCCGTAGGGGACCTTTACCGGGCGGGGTCCGTGTGTGTGGCCGCGCGGCATGGACGCGGCTTCGGGCGGGAACGGCTGGGCGAGGTCGATGCCATCGAACATCGCACGGATGTCCTCGACCGTCTCAATCGCATGGAGACCGGTCCGAACGTCACGTCCGACGGTGTATCCCTTCAAATACCAGGAAGTGTGTTTGCGGAATGAGCGGATTCCCCTATGTTCGTCGAACCAATCGACGAGCAGTTGGGCATGCTCAACCATGATGTCGACGACTTCCCCGAGGAGCGGCGGGGCGGTCATCGGGAGCCCGGCGAAACCTTCTGCCAACTCACGGAACAGCCACGGTCGCCCGAGGCAACCGCGTCCGACGACGACTCCATCACACCCGGTCTCGGCCATCATCTTCTCGGCGTCGGCGTATTCGAAGACATCGCCATTCCCCAGCACAGGGATGGTGGTGATCGCCTGCTTGAGTTCCCCGATGGCCGACCAGCGAGCCTGTCCGGAATAGAGCTGCTCGGCGGTGCGGGCATGAAGCGCCACCGCCGCAGCGCCGGCGTCTTCAGCGATCAGGCCGGCCTGAATGAAGGTGAGATGGTCGTCGTCGATGCCCATCCGGAACTTGACCGTGATCGGTACGTCACCGGCGGCTTTGACGGCCGCACTGACGATCTCGCCGTAGAGACGATGCCGGTATGGCAGCACCGCACCGCCCCCATGTCGGGTTACCTTCGGGGCTGGACAGCCGAAATTGAAATCGACGTGATGGACGCCTTTGAGGTCGATGAGTCGCTCGACGGCACCGGCCGCCGCGGCTGGATCGGTCGCATAAAGCTGGATGGACTTGGTCGTCTCATTGGGACCGAAAGACGCAAGATGGAGCGTGCGTTCGTCCTCTTCCACGATGGCGCGGGCCCCGAGCATTTCCGATACGTACAGTCCCGCCCCAAACCGCCGACATAGCTCCCGGAACGGAACATTGGTCACCCCGGCCATGGGGGCGAGGACGACGGGCGGCGAGATCGCCAGGTTGCCGATCTTGAGTCCGTCAGGCACGCATGACCTCCACTCCTTGGCGCCCCAGTAGATCCATGGCCGTATCGAGCGGTAGGCCGATTACGTTGGACACACTGCCGACGATGCCAGCCACGAGTGCCATCCCGATTCCTTGCATGCCATAGGCGCCGGCCTTATCAAGGGGCTCGCCGGTAGCCACGTACCAGGCGATCTGCTCCGCGGTAACGATGGCCATGGTGACGTCCGTCTGGACAACTTCCGTCAGCAGTCCAGCGGGACCATTCGTGCAGACCCCGCTGAACACGGTATGCGTCTGGCCGGACAGCCGGGCAAGCATCTGTTCGGCTTCGGCCGGGTTGGCTGGCTTGCCCATCAAGGCTCCGTTGAGTACGACGGTGGTATCAGCGGCGAGCACGACTTGACCGTCAACGGTTGCGGCTTTGAGTTCGGCGATCCGTTGCACATATCGATCTGGTGCTTCGCCGGGTAACAGCGTTTCGTCGACATCCGGAGCACGGACGACGAATTCCAAACCGAGCTGGCTCAGTAGTTGGCGGCGGCGCGGCGAGCCGGAGGCGAGAACGAATTGCGACATGGGTTAGGAGGATAGGTGACTCGTTGAGATGCCAATCCAGGCAACCCGTGCGCGGCGGGCTTGAGAGGCGTAGCTTGGTGGGACGGGCGCAGGGAGGTACGGGGGAGTACCGGCGTGAAGTATGTCTCAGACCTAACCGAAGCCACCGACTTCACGGTTACTGAACTGCGCGTTCACGGGGTGGGCGGTTCCAGCCCCGAAGCCTTAGTGGGGGTTCCGCACGTCAACCGGGTGGCCGGCACCCAGCGAGCCGGCTTCTACCGATCCCCCGCCTGGATTTCGCTAGAGGGACCGAAGCGCAACCTTGAAGGCTATTCGTGGGGAGGCATGACATCGAGTTCGGTCCTCCGGGCCTTGTGGATCGTGTTGCTCCCCTTCGCGCTTATCAACCTGGTCGGTTGGATGTTTCCGCACGCTGGATCAGCCAGTAATCCGGTAGCGAGATCCCGCAAGGACACCGTCGTCGCTGGTTTGTTCCGTATGTTGGCCTTGACGTCGACTCTGGCGGTCGGTGCGTTCGTCGCGATTATTGCTATCGAGATTGTCGGAGTGCGATGTGTCCTTAAGTCCACGTGCGGTGGGGAATGGTATCTAATGCCGTGGCGATGGGTTGGTAGCAACCCGGCACATGGTGTGGCGATCGGTGCGGTGGTAGCGGTCGGGTTCGTGCTGGCGCTGGCGTTTGTTGCTCGTATGGGTCAAGCTCGAAAGTCCGAGATCGATCTGGACAAGGCCACCGATCCGGCTTATCAAACATCGTTGGTAGGAAGCCACACCGGCCAGCCCTTTGCAATGTGGGAACGGCCAGACGTTGCCGAACGGCTTGGTCTCGCCCATACCTCGGGTGCCGTCGCGCTCATCGGATTGATGACGATTGAAGCGATCCGGTCGCTGACTGGCGAGGTGCTATTTCCCCAGCTGAGCTTGCTGTTGGTTCTGGCGGCAGTCGTTTTGTTGTTTGTGTGGGATTTACCTCTGGCGAGTTCTCGTCAGCACAGGATTCTGCTCGTGCTCGTGGGCCTGGCACTGATTTGGACGGTCTACGGTGCCTGGACGGCTCGGCTCGGTTCGCTTTCAGAGTCGGTTCTCACCTGGAGCCCGATTGTGGTGTTTACGAGTTTCGGAACCACCTTTCTCGTCACTGGGGTCTGGGCTGTGCTGGCCCGTTCGGCGGAGGACTCTGGCAAGTCTTCGGATCGGATTTTGCTTCTCTACCCGGCCCTTCTGTTAATCATCGCCGTCTGGGGCGGCGTGCTCGGAGCAGCCGTCAGCGTCCTGGACATCACTTACATAGAGGGTCTGGCCGACTTTACGTTGACGATTACGAACCGGTTCGCTCTCGTCGGCATCGGTTGGCTGCTCGGCGCATTCTTTGGAATCGTGGTGCTCCGACTGAGACAGATGAAGCGGAGCGTCGAGAAGGTAATCGACGACTACCACTTCACGACGGATGGTTGGCGGGAGGTCGCGTTCATCAAACGGGTCCGTGGAGCGGAAGCAACCGCCGCCCTAACGGACAAGGTCGGCGGCATTTTGTTCGGCGGTTTTCTCGGTTCGCTCGCCCCGCTTGTGTGGGTGTTGTGGACCCTGTTTTCAGAACAGCCAACCGACGGCGTGCGTTACGAGCCGGTTTTCTATGAGACGTTCGCCGGCCAGGCCGTGGTGGTACTGCCGGTTATCGGCGTGGCACTGATTGGGTGGATGATTCGGGATCCGAGTGCCAGGCGCGGGTTCGGGATCATCTGGGACGTCTCTACCTTCTGGCCGCGTTGGTTCCATCCCTGGGCACCGCCCGCCTACGAAGAGTTCGCGGTACCGCACCTGCGGCAGCGCATCGAAGGTCTTGTGCAGGCGAACGAACGGGTGATCCTGTCGACGCACAGCCAGGGGAGCGTTCTCGGCGCGGCCGCACTGGCAGTTCTCGAACCGACCGTGACGAAAGACGTACGATGGGTCACGCACGGGTGCCCATTGAATCGTTTGTACGCAACGTATTTTCCGGAGTATTTCGACGCCCAACTCTTCGAATCGATCCGATCGAAGCTGAGGGTCTCGGATCAAGCCCCCGCCTGGGTGAACCTGTGGCGGCGAACCGACTACATCGGTGGTCCGGTCCTCGATGCCGTTGATGAGCTGGTGTTCGATCCCGAGTCGGCGGACACCGTGTTGAGCTTGGATCCACGACCTAGACCGCTGCGTCATTCCAACTTCTACATGACCCGCGCCTATAGCGACCGTCTGGTCGAATTTGTCGCAGCATTCGGGGATGGCTGAGCGATCAGGCCTCGTTGCTCCGGGGCGGCGTGAGGGCGTCCCGCCTCCTGACAAGAACTTCCACTAGCCTCGGATTGCCCGTCTGATCAGCGGATTTCTGGGTGGAGGTAATTGTGAACTGTTCCGAGTGTGGTTCGGACGTTCCGTCTGGGGCCAAATTTTGTATGACGTGTGGACATGCGGTCGCGAACGTCTGTACTAGCTGCGGCACCGACTTACCCCCTGAGGCCGCCTTCTGTTTTTCCTGCGGGACCAAGGTCAACGGTGAGTCCGCCCACGTCCCGGCGCCGAGCACAAACGCTCCGGATACGCCATCGGAACCATCGGATCAGATCCAGCGTCTCATGCCGGCTGAGTTGGTGACGAAACTCGAAACGGCTGCCCGATCGGGAGCCATGAGCGGTGAGCGGCGGACCGTGACGATGTTGTTCTGTGATGTGGCCGGATCCACTGCGGCTGCCGAGCAGTTGGATCCGGAGGAATGGACTGAAGTCATGAACGGGGTGTTCGAGCACCTCATGCTTCCGATTTATCGGTACGAGGGCACCGTGGCGAACCTCATGGGGGACGCCATCCTGGCCTTCTTCGGAGCTCCGCTCGCGCATGAGGACGACCCGGAGCGAGCCGTCAAGGCCGGGCTTGAAATGGTCCGGGACATTCAGGCCTATCGAGCCCAAGTGAAGCGCCAGTGGGGGATCGACTTCGATGTCCGGGTGGGGATCAACACGGGCCTTGTCGTGGTTGGCGCAGTCGGGTCAGACCTGAAGGTCCAATACACCGCCATGGGGGACGCGGTTAATACAGCGGCGCGGATGGAGCAGACGGCCGCCCCGAGCACCGTGCAAATATCGGATGCGACCTACCGGCTGGTGGACCAGCTTTTCGTTTTCGAGGACCTTGGCCCGGTCGACGTCAAGGGTAAAGCCGAACCGGTTGCTTCGTATCGCGTCATTGAGCAGGTAGAGAGGCCCGACTCGATTCGTGGCATCAAAGGGCTCGCAAGTCCCCTGGTCGGCCGCGAGGCCGAGATGCGCGCTCTTACTGACGCCTTCTCTACTGTGCATGCTGGAAGCGGTCGAATCATCTCGGTGACCGGCGAGGCCGGTCTCGGCAAGTCGAGGCTGATTGCTGAACTGAAACGGGAGCTTGTCGACGGACCGCATACAGCCACCATTCCCTGGCATTCGGGGCGCTCGCTTTCGTATGAAACTTCAACTCCGTACGTCCCGGTCCGGCGGATTCTTCGCTCCATTGTCGGTCTGGGTCCTGACATGCCTGCGTCAACGGCTGACTGGGGGTTCATAACTCGTTTCTGTGAAGCCACGGTGCCGGGACGGGTCGCGGTGGTGGCCCCATATTTAGCCTGGATGCTGGGGGTGGAGCTGCCATCTGATCAGCAAGATCGAATCGCCTACCTCGATCCGGCCCGTCTACGAGCTGAAGGGATGCGGGCGACGGTAGAGATGCTGGAAGCGCTCGTCGCCGTCGAACCGGTCGTGCTGTTCTTCGAAGATCTCCACTGGGCTGACGAAGCGTCGATTGATGTCGTCACCGAGTTACTCCGCCTCACGGACCGGTCGAGCCTCGTCGTGGTCCTCGCCTTCCGCCCTCGGCATAATGAACCCTCGTGGAGGGTCCACGAAACGGCCGCCCGGGACCATCCTCACCGCTACACCAATGTCGCGCTGTCACCCCTCGAATATGACCAAACTCGGGAACTGGTCGCCGGTTTGCTAGCCATCGACGCCCTCACCGAGGAAGTGAGGAATCTCATCTTGACCCGTGCGGATGGCAATCCTCTATTCGTGGAGGAGATCGTCCGTTCGATGATGGACGATGGGTTGATCGTATTCGAAGAAGACCGGTGGGTTGCTCACGGTGAGCTCGAGAACGTCACGTTCCCTGCGACCGTCGAAGCTCTTTTGACAGCTCGCCTCGACCGACTGGATGAAGCGGCTCGGGTGGTCGGCCAGGCCGCCAGCGTCATAGGTCGCCGCTTCTATTACGACGAACTTGCCGTCTTGGTCCCGGATGTGACGAGTCTTGACGATAGGCTGCTCGAACTCCAGCGCCGCGAGCTGATCCGGGAGGTAGCTCGTATTCCCAAGCGGTCTTTTGAATTCCGCCACGCGCTCGTTCAGGAGGCGGCCTATCGAACGATCCTGCTTCGCCATCGTGTGCAGCTACACGCTGGCATCGCCGACTTCATTGAACGTTTCCAACCGGACCGGGTGGAAGACATCGCCGATCACCTGGTCGCATCCCGCCAGATGGAGCGGGCGCTTCCGTATCTAGTCAGTGCCGGGGAGCGTGCGGCTGCAGGTTACGCCACCTCGACGGCCATTTCCCGATTCGAAGCGGCGGTCGAACTGATCGACGAGGCAACAGATATCGACCTCGTCCAGCGGATGCTGGAGGGCCTCGGCCAGGTCAAGGAATCGCTCTTCGACATCGAAGGTGCCGTCGACGCCTACAGCCAGCTGCGGAGGTTGGGCGAAGACCGGGGTCATACACCCATGCTGGTTTCGGGGGCCAACAAACTGGCATTCGTGCGCGGCATGTTTATGGGTGATCGGGGTCAAGCTCTCGAAGACGTCGCCCATGCAGAGCAGCTAGCCCGGGAACAAGAGGATCATGCCGGATTGGCAGAGTCCTGTGTTGTCCAGTGCTACTTACACACGCCGACCGGCGAGTTCGACGAGGTCCATCACTACATGACGGAAGTGATTCGCCACGGGGAGGCCACCGGCCATGATCATGCTGCCCTGTTCGGCATGACCCACCTGTCGAATGCCCTGGTCCTACTCACTCGCTTTGCCGATGGGTTGGGGCAAGCTGAAAAGACCCTGGCGCGAGCCGCGGAACAGGGCAATCTTCGGTTCCAAGCTGAAGTGCTGACATTTGCCATCCCGGTTGCCAACCTTCATTTGGGGAACGCTGAGCGGACGGTCGATGCGCTGGAGCGCGGAATGGAGATCGCCCTCAAGATTGGTGATCGCTCCGCAGAGACTTTCGCAGCCGTGTTGCAGGGCAAAGGCGCCATGATGCAGGGACACTTTGAGCAGGGTCTGGCCCTATTTCGCCGTTCTATGGAGGCTGCCGATGCCACCGGGATTCCCTATCTCAAAGCGCTATCGCGATGCGTGATAGGTACCGCCTACCTCGAAGTAGGCGGACCGATGATCGAGCGGGCTCTTCAGTATCACGACGAGACCAGCAGCCTGATGGAACTGCCAACCGGGACAACCTATGGCACGTGGATGTGGTCCGAAATGGGAACCTGTGCGCTGGCGGCCCGGAAAATGGACGATGCCCAAGCGGTATTTGATCTTGCGCTAAAAGAGAACACCGCCACGATGTTTCTTATGCGACCAGCAGCTTTGCTGGGAGCCTGCCAGTTGGCGCTGACACTTGGGCAGGTCGATCGCGCCCGAGAACTCTATGCCGAGGCTGATGAATATGTGACCTCTCACGCGATGGCTGGCGATCAGCTACTGACCAAACTGCAGGGCGCCCGGTTACAGGCGGCGTTAGGTGCCCATGACCAGGCGATCGATCTGCTTGACGAGTGCGAGACCCTGTGCGACCCCGCCATGCGCCGAGTTCTGCTTGAAATACTTGCCGTGCGTCGGAGGTCTCTAGTCGAGCTCGGTCGAGTCGACGAAGCGGAGGGTGTGCTCGTCCGCGCGCAAGCCGTAGCGGCCGAGATTGGCTCGCTGATTGGCGACTCCGAGCTGAAGGCCGCATTCGAGATTGGGAGTGCCGAGCTACTCGGCTCGTAGATAGCCCCGCCGGTTGGTGCGATGCGCGGTCAGCCAGTGTGCTCGAGAATATGCACCAGGTTGCCATCGGGGTCCGCGTATTCGGCAAACCGGGCCTGGCCGGTGTTCGTGACTTCGACAGTCGGCTCGTGTCCCTTCACGGCAAGCTCGGGCATCGCCGCCTCCAGGTCTGGCCCGACGAACGAAACAATTGCGTTCACGGATCGGTTGCCGGTGCTTCCGCCGTGAAGCGCGAAGCGAGTTGGCCCGGGAACGACCATCTCCTGCCAGGTCCCGTGTCGTGGTCCTGGCCCAATACTGAGAGCATCGGTATAGAACCCCAGAGCCCGATC
Source organism: Acidimicrobiia bacterium (assembly GCA_024637275.1). Taxonomy (GTDB): domain Bacteria; phylum Actinomycetota; class Acidimicrobiia; order Spongiisociales; family JAENVV01; genus JAENVV01. The sequence goes on along the minus strand of JAGXFS010000017.1, from coordinate 15,144 downwards.
GAGGTCGGTAACCCAATAGAAGACGACGTCGATGCCTTCGATATTCACGTTTGAAATCCGGCCGTGTCGATTACCGCTCGTTGATGGGTTCCTTCCCCGATGATGCGATCACCGACCGATACCCGAACGGCGAAGGTCAGCCGCCGACGGTCGATAGTGATGAGTTCGCTGTCAACGGTGACCGTTTCCCCGTCCCTGGCAGCTGCCCGGTGGGAAACGTCAACGTGAGTACCGACCGTCGTCTCGTTGTCATCGAGGTGCGGTTGAGCGGCGTACAGCGAGGCCATCTCCATGAGGAGGATCATGCTGGGGGTGGACAGCACGATCATCGGGAGCAAATGCGGAGGCGACAAGGCGGCGGACACCCGTTCGCTTAACTGATGCGTCAGGCCGGGTTGTAGTGAGTCTTTCACGAGTAAGTCAGTTGACAGGTTCGAGTGCCACGACCGGAATAATTCGATCGGTGACCTTCTGATACTCGGCATAGTCAGGGTAGGCGGCGGTCAGTCGATCCCATGTTTCGGTACGTTCGTCGCCATCCATCTTCCGGGCGCGGACCCGATGGGTGGTTTTGGCGATGGTCAAATCGGCTTCTGGCTGCTTCTGTAAGTTGAGGTACCACGCGGGGTGGACGTCGTGACCGCTGTAGGAGGCGGTCACCGCCCAGCCATCGCCATGGTTCACCACGATCAGGGGTACGGTTCGATCGTTGCCGCTTTTGCGACCGATGGTTGTGAGCAAGGCGATCTGTCCGCCGCTCATGGTTGATCCAAGTTTGCCTCCGGATAGCTTGTAGAGAAGTGTGTGGCCACCGGAGAAAACTTTGGTCATGCCTTTTGGCATCTTCGTCTGTGCCATGGGTACTCCGAACTGGGGAGCTTGGGAGTCTATCGGCTGCGTTAGACGTCGTCCGGGGACGCTGGCGCGGTCAGTCGACCAGGGCGGTGCGCCAGCCCTGGATCGAGTTCACAACGGCCAGGTCATCGGCTCGACGAAATTCTTCGGTGGAGATGGATCGTTCACGCAATTGGCCGGCATCCACGAGGTGGGCCCGGTAGGTCCCTGGCAGTAACCCGTCGATGATCGGCGGCGTATACCAGGTGCCGTTGATTTGGGCTGCGAGGTTGCCGATCGTGGTTTCGGTGATGTTGCCTTCTGTGTTGATTAAGGCGACGTCGTCCGCTCCCGGGTGGCGGGCGGCGGCGTCTTGGTATGTCTGGCGAGATATCGTCTTGTGAAACAGCCGCCAGTCCCGGGGATCCACTGGCACCACGTCGATCGCCAATTGGACAGCGGAACTGTGCTCGACGAGTGAGGTCGATTCCACCGAGAACCCGTCATCGTTGGCGAGCAAGCGGACCCTGGTTACCTTGTCGAAAGACAGCGCTTCCAATGCCGTCCGGATGGCGCCAAGATCAAGTGAAAATCCGAGATAGCGGCCGCTATCTGCCAGACGATCAAGATGTCGTTCGAGGAGCCAGATCCCGCCAGTGTCCCAGCGCATCGTTTCGAGCAACGTAAATCGTTCGGTTGACTTGCCGAGGACCTCGGTTTTCAGCATCGCTTCGGCGTACTCACCTCCGGACGTCGAGTCGTAGGTGATCCCACCACCGACGCCGTACTCGGCTTCTCCTGATCCGGTTTCCACCAGCACGGTCCGGATCGGTACGTTGAACTGGGCGCGTGGCGCGTACGAGGAGGGTGGCGCCAAAACACCGATCGCACCGCAGTAGACGTTGCGGGGGACCTGTTCGAGCGCAGCGATGATGCCCATGGTGGCCGCCTTGGGTGCACCCGTGACTGAACCACTGGGAAAGAGGGCGGCGAACAGGTGGTACAGGCCCACGTCGGGGCGGGCTTGCGCTTCGATTTCTGACGTCATCTGCCACACCGTGTTGTATTGCTCAACGGCGAACAGCTCCGATACGCTGACCGATCCAAACTCGGCAACCCGGCCCAGGTCGTTGCGAATAAGGTCAACGATCATCACGTTTTCGGCCCGCTCCTTCTCCGATGAGACGAGCTCGTCGACGAGCTCCCGATCCTCGGAAGTAAACCGTCCGCGACGGGTGGTGCCCTTCATGGGCCGGGTCACGAGTTTGCCTGACCGGTCCCAGCGGAAGAACAGCTCAGGGCTGGCCGAAACCAGTTGCCAGTCGTCCAGTTTCAAGTAGGCGCCGAACCCTCCCGATTGGGCGATGATCAGGTCCCGGTACAGGCCCTGGGCGTCGCCCTCCAACTGTCCTCGCATCCGTAGCGTGTAGTTGACCTGATAGGTCTCGCCTTGCCGGATCGACTCCCGGATCTGATCGATGTGCGAGACATACGTCGCCTCGTCGATGTTTGGGGTCCATTTCGCAACCCGCCCTGACTCTGTGACGTGGGCCGGATCGTTGATGACCGCTTCGTAGACATTAAACGCGACCAGCGGAAAGCTGCTGACCGGTGCGGTTCTTAGCGCTGGGTCGAAGGCGGGGGCGGCCTCATAGGACACCATGCCCGCCAACCAATAACCCTCTTGGGCGAGGCGGTCCGCTTCGATGATGGCGTTCGGCACCTCATCGCGGATCCGGGCGACGACGGTACCAACCGGTTCGCCAAATCCGAATGAACGCTTTCGTCCCGGGCGGAGGTCGTCGAAGCGGGCAGTCAGCATGTTGCGCGGAGCCTAACGCTTGGACATCTGTCGAGGGTCTCCCGCCCGATAGCATGGCGCGATGAGTCCCGACAGGTCCCAACGTATTTTCGCCAACCGAACCCTGAACCTCCGTTCAATCAAGGCCATCGGTTATGACCTCGATTACACGCTCGTGCACTACAACTCGTTTGAATGGGAACGTCGGGCTTACGAGCACACTCGCGATCGACTGCTCGAGCGTGGTTGGCCAGTCGAAGATCTGGAGTTTGACCCTGACCAGGTCATTCAGGGTCTGGCGATCGACCTCGAACTCGGAAATCTTTTGAAGGTCACGAGGTTCGGATACGTCATCCGGGCGGTCCACGGAACCCGCCGCTACGGGTACTCAGAACTCAGGCGCGCCTATGCCGGAGTTGTCGTTGACCTTGGGGAACCGCGTTGGATCTTCCTGAACACCATGTTCTCGATGTCGGAGGCTGCGTTGTTTGCCCAGGTAGTCGACCTGGCCGACGCCGGGCGAATTCCCGAAGTCATGGGATACGAGGACCTGTACGTCACCGTGCGAGACTCGCTCGACGACGCCCACATGGAAGGCACCCTTAAGGCCGAAATCCTGGCGGACCCCGAACGGTTCGTGGAACCTGACCCTGACGTTCCACGCACACTGCTCGACCAGAAAGCGGCCGGGAAACGCCTAATTCTCATCACGAACTCTGATTGGAACTATGCCCGCCGCATCATGGAATACGCATTCGATCCATACCTCGACGGCGGGATGTCATGGCGCGATCTCTTTGACACGGTGATTGTCAGTGCCGGCAAACCTGGGTTCTTCTTTGACGACCACACCCTCTATCACGTCGTGGACGAGGATCTGTCTCTCCTCACCCCGCACGCCGGTCTGGCCGAACCGGGGGCGGTCTACTTTGGAGGTTGTGCCAGACGGGTCGAAGACAGCCTCGGTTTGTCCGGAGACGAGATCCTGTACTTCGGAGATCATCTATTCGGCGACGTACACGCCTCCAAGGCCCAACTCCGCTGGCGCACCGCGCTGATATTGCGTGAACTCGAATCGGAACTTCAGTCCTTGGAAGCTTTCGAAGACGATGAGTTTCGTTTGACCGCTCTGATGGGTGAGAAGGAACTCCTCGAAGCTCGACTCGCCAGCTTGCACCTCGACCAGTTGCACCTTGCCAGATCGAAAAGTGGGCCGTCCGACGAGTTGGTGGACGACATTGAGCAGGCACGTATGCAGTTGGCCAGCCTCGACGATGAAATCTCGCCTCTGGCCATCGAAGCCGGCGTCTTGAACAATCCGCAGTGGGGATTGCTTATGCGGTCGGGTATGGACAAAAGCCTGTTTGCCCGTCAGGTCGAACGCTACGCCGACGTCTACACGTCACGGGTTTCTAACTTCCTGTTGGCGACTCCTTATGCCTACCTGCGCGCAGCCCGGGCGTCGCTGCCCCACGAACCGCTGTAGGGGTGGGTTACGCCAGTTCAGCGAGGTACTGCTGGCGCCACTCTTCGGTTGTGTCGCATTGGTTGAACGTGTAGATGTGCAGGCCGGCGACGTTGGCAGCATCAGACATGAACATGTTGGCCATCGGTTCGAGTAACTCAGCCGGCGAGTATCCGCCAGGCTTGATGAACTTGGTCACGAGGCTCGAGTTCTTGGACAGGAACCGCGCCGACTGACCGACCCCGATGCGGGCTGAGATCGTGATCAGCTTGAGCCGATCGGCGACTCCAGGGATCCCGAACACCACCGGCAACGTGATGCCATCGTTGCGAGTGTCCTTGAGCCAGTGACCGATCTTTTCGTGATCAAAACACATCTGGGTTGTCATGGATGACGCATACGGTTGTTTGTCGTGGAGCGCCTGAGCGAGCTTCTCGTCGGGGATGACGATGTGCCCATCCGGATAGGCGGTTACTCCGATCGTGGTGACTGAATGACCGATATCGTCCATGGCCCGTAGGATCGACATCGCGTCATAGAATTCGCCCGGATCCTGTGCGTCTCCACCCACGAGGAAGATGTCGTGGATGTCGAGGTCGTCGAGCCGCTTAAGAAGCCGTTCGAGGTGCGCTTTGTCGTTCGTCATTCTCGCGGACAAATGCGGCACCGCCGTGAAGCCCATTTGCTGAAGTGAGGCGGCCAGATCCCAAGTGTCTTCCAATGTCTTGACGGGAGAAGCGGTTACCGACACGGTCGCACCGGTCGGTAGGTACCTGGCCTGGTCGAGGACGTTCTTGAGGGGGATGAGTTCGAATTTGGCGTGTTCAAGAACTCTTCGAAGACCGGCTCGCTGGTTCTCGTTCAGTTCGAAGCGCATCAGACGTTCGAATCCGGTGAGGCGGCCTTGCGGGTAGCGATGAATGCGAGGAGTGCTTCGTCGATCGCTTCGTCGAGGGCGGGCGGTTCGTATTCGGCAAGCATGGTCTGCCACTGGGCCGTGGCACGGTCCTCAGCCTCTACCGAGCCCTCTTCAAACCACTGCTCGAAGCTGTCATTGTTGGCCGTCGTTGATCGATAAAACGCCGACTCGAAGTTGGCGAGGGTGTGTTCGGTGCCGAGAAAGTGCTGGCCAGGAGGGTTGGCGAGCATGGCGTCAATGGCCTGACCGTTGGGCGTGAGATCGACGCCCTTCACAAAGGTCGACATCATGCCAAGCTGGTCGGCGTCGAGGATGAACTTTTCGTAGCCGATAGCCAGGCCGCCCTCGAGCCAGCCCGCGGCGTGCAGGACGAAGTTGACGCCACCCATAAGGGTTGGTTGGAGCGTGTTGGCTGATTCGTAGGCGGCTTGCGCGTCGGCGGTCTTCGACGCCGTGAGCGACCCGCCCGAGCGAAATGGGACGCCGAGGCGGCGAGCCAGCGCCCCGACTGTGTACAGCACCAGGGCCGGTTCGGGGGTCCCGAACGTTGGTGCGCCGGTCTGCATCGACATCGACGATGCGAACGAACCGAAGATCACGGGGGCTCCCGGACGGACCAACTGGCAGAACGCCATTCCGACCAGCGATTCAGCCAGGGTTTGGGTGGCGACGGCGGCGGGGGTTACCGGTGCCATGGCTCCTGACAGAATGAACGGCGTCATGATGCAGGCCTGGTTGTTCTCTGCGTAGACCCTGGCCGCCCCGAGCATCGTTGAGTCCCACGACATTGGTGAGTTGGCATTGATGAGCGAAGTCATGACCGTCCGGTCGGCCAGGTCGCCTCCGAATCCGATCCTGGCCAAGTCGACTGAGTCCTGGGCCCGCTCGGAGGCCGTGACCGATCCCATGAAAGGTTTGTCGGAGTATTTGAGGTGGGCGTAGACCATGTCGAGGTGGCGCTTGTTGACGGGAAGGTCTACCGGTTCGCACACGGTGCCGCCCGAGTGATGCAGATAAGGGCTCATGTACGCAAGTTTTACGAAGTTGTTGAAGTCCTCGATGGTGGCGTAACGACGACCCTGGATTTTGTCCCGAACGAACGGCGACCCGTAGTTGGGGGCGAATACGGTGTTCATACCGCCGATCTCGACGCTGTTCTGAGTGTTGCGGGCGTGCTGGGTGTATTGGGCCGGTGCCGTGGCCTGGACGATCGACCGGCACATCCCGGGATCGAAGCGGACCCGGGTCCCGTCAACTGTTGCCCCGGCATCTCTGAAGACGCCAATCGCATAGTCATCGTGGATTTCCAGGCCGACCTCGGTCATGAGGCGGTCGGCGTTGGCTTCGATAATTTCGAGCCCCTCATCCGTCATCACTTCGAGCGGTTTCATGGTGCGGGTGAGATAGGCCTGGCGTTCGAGAACGTGGGCAGCTCGGGCCGCCTGGCGGGCAGAGCGACCGCCGGATCGAGATCGGGTGCGGTCGGTCATGGGGAATCCTCCTGCGGCGGGCGGCGACGACGTCGGCCCTGAGTTGTGGGCGTAGCCCGTTGCGGTAGTTCGATCTTCTGGGAAAGGTTCGGGTAGTCAGCCGTCTTGTGTGGAAAGGCCATCGCTTCAACAAAGTGCGCCTGGAATGCGGGCTCGATCGCGGTCTCGATCTTTTCGATTTTTCTGACGACGGTCTCGATCTCGCGACGGGCCTGGCGGTTGAGTAGAGCCATGACCGCTCCGGCTCCTGCGGCGTTCCCGGCGGCATGCACCTTGTTGAGGTCGCAGTCAGGGATTAGTCCGAGCACCATCGCGTACATGACGTCGATGTGTGACCCGAACGCACCGGCCAGTCGTATCTCGTCGACCGTGTCGATTTCAAGCTTGTCCATGAGCAAGCGCACCCCGGCATAGAGGGCGGCTTTGGCGAGTTGGATGGCCCGCACATCGTTCTGGGTCACCAGGATGTCGCCGGCAAGAACGTAGGAAAAGGTACGTCCGTCGGCAACGACCCGGTCGGAGGGTCGATCGAGCATGACCCCGTCCTCGCTGAGCACCCCCGCCAGGAACAGTTCCGCCACCGCCTCGATGATGCCGGAGCCGCAGATTCCTGTCGGCTCCATAGACGAATCTTCGGTGGACCAGGCATCGCTGCCGATAATCTTGAAACGAGGTTCCAGCGTCTCACGATCGATTCGAACCCGTTCGATTGCACCAGGTGCCGCTCGCTGACCGGATGAAATCTGAGCTCCTTCGAAAGCCGGCCCGGTTGGGCTCGAAGCCGCCAGAAGCCGATCCTCGTTACCCAGCACGATCTCGGCATTCGTACCGACATCGACCAACAGGGCAATGGGAGAGCGAGTGTGCGGCTGGTCGGACAGGATCACCCCGGCCGTATCAGCCCCCACGTGGCCGGCGATGCAGGGGAGCACGTAAACGGCCGCATTGGGGTGTGTGTCGATGCCAATCGATTTGGCCGTGACGCTGATCGCTTCATCGGTGGTCAGTTTGAAAGGAGCCTCGCCGAGTGGCCGCGGGTCAAGGCCGAGGAACAAGTGGTGCATGATCGGGTTACCGACCAACGTGATTTCGAGGATTTCGTGTCGCTCGATGCCGGCTTGGTCGGCCAAGTCACCGATGAGGTCGTTGAGTGCCTCCTGGACCGCTGCGGTAAGCAGGCGGTCGCCTCCATCGTTCATCATGACGTACGAAACCCGCGACATCAGGTCCTCGCCGAAGCGAATCTGGGGATTCATGAGACCACCCGATGCGAGTTGTTCTCCGGTGATGAGGTCGAGGAGGTATCCGGCGATCGTGGTCGACCCGACGTCGATGGCCACGCCATAGGTCGTCTCATGGAACCCTGGCCACACCGCCGACACGACGCCATCGCGGATAGCGACCGTGCAGTTGTCCCCGGCTGCCTGAAGATCTCGCAGCGTTGCCGGATCGACGGTGATGGCGTCCAGGTTCCATTGTTCGCTGAGTGCCATGGTCAGACGGCGAGTAGTCCCGATCGTCTTTTCGAGGGTGGCCGGGTCCATCTGGACGTAGTGCAGCGTGCTGACCGGGTCGACGACGAGGTCGACGAGTTCCAATTCTTTGCGAATTACCTGGCGGTGCACCTGTGATGTGGCCGGGACGTCGACGACGACATCGCCGCAAACTTCGGCCATGCAGCCCAAGCGCCGATCATCGCCGAGGCCTTTGCGGGCGGCGTAGTCGATCTCGGTATTCGTGTATTTGGTCAGCGCAGACCCGGCGACGTTAATCCCGTGTTTTGGGAAATCGCCATAGGTTGGCGTGACCTGGCAGCGACCGCACAAGCCAACCCCACCGCATACGGAACCGAGGTCAACGCCGAGCTGGCGCGCCGCGTTGAGCACCGAGGTGCCGACGGGAACCTCGCCCCTGCGTCCCGAAGGCGTGAAGACGATGCGGGCGGTTTCAGCCAGTTCGCACCTCACGATTGCGGCGTCCGGTGCCCGTCCGGCGTCGGAGAGCGTCCTCGGGGCTGCGATGAGCCATGATCCACCTGGCGGCGTCTTTGTCCTTGCCGAGCAAAACGTCAGAAGCCATGATCGCCTTCTTTACCTCGGCGTGGAGAGGATTGCTGATGGCCGAGGTCATCCCTGCACCGGCCGCCATGGCCAAAAATGCCGCGTTGACGCCTTCGCGCTCGGGCAGACCGAAGCTGATGTTGGAAGCGCCGCAGGTGGTGTTCACACCCAGTTCGTCGCGGAGGCGGCCGAGCAGGGCGAAGACCTGTTTGCCGGCTGTACGCATGGCACCGATCGGCATGACGAGGGGATCGACCACGACATCTTCTTTGGGGATGCCGTAGTCGGCGGCCCGGTTGACGATCTTCTTGGCGACCTCGTATCGAACGTCGGGATCCTCCGAGATGCCGGTTTCGTCGTTGGAGATGGCTACGACCGCAGCTCCGTATTTGGCTACAAGTGGGAGCACCCGTTCCATCTGCTCGTCTTCGCCCGTAACCGAGTTGACCAGAGCCTTGCCTTGGTACACGGCGAGTCCGGCCTCGAGCGCTTCGACGATGGAGGAATCGATGGAAAGCGGCAGATCGGTGAGCGACTGCACGAGGCGGATGGTGGCCGCCAGGATGGCGGGTTCGTCGGCGAGGGGGATTCCGGCGTTTACGTCGAGCATGTGGGCGCCCGCCTCAACCTGCGCCAAAGTGTCGGATTCGACTCGCGAAAAATCACCCGCCTTCATTTCGGCCGCGAGCAGTAGGCGACCCGTCGGGTTGATCCGTTCGCCAATGATGACGAATGGGCGATCGAATCCGATTACCACTTCTTTGGTGGCGCTGGCCAGAACCGTATCAGTCATTCGGATTCCTTCGCTGGAGTGATCCCACTGTTGTTGACAAATTCGACGAGGCGGTCTCTCGGGAACAGTTCGCCGAGGCGAGCCGCCTCGGCATCGACCGAGGCCTGTAAGTCGTCTGAGCACGTCGACGTTTCGCGACGCCATTCGCCGATGTACTCGTCGTATTTCTCTTTACCCGCCACCTTGGCCGCTCGATCGATGGCCGCTTGAAACCGCCGGGGGAGTTCGATGGTGGCCTTGGCGGCGCCGGACCGGGCAGTCACCTGGGCGGGAATGTCGCGCCAGTAGATGATGGTGAGCTCGTTCTTGACCGTCCGGCGACTCATACGGTGGGCCGGACCGAGGCGTGGCGGTCCATGAAGTGGACAGTCGCCTCGGCCATCTCTCCATAACCAGTCGGCAAGTGGGCGAACTCCAGTCCGAGACGGTCGGCAGCTTCTTGAGCCGTGGCATAGATCTCAGGATCTTCGATCTGGCTGAGGTAAATCAGTCGGGTGTAATTGCCGAAGTATTGGTCACGCAACTCGGGCCAGCGGTCCAGGCCGAGGGTTTCCCAGATCAACCGATCGAAGTGTTTGGCGAGATAGTCGGTCAGGTAAAGCGTTCCCGGTTCGGCGTCGTGCAAGTCGGCGAAGACTGCCGATGTTGCGAAAAACTCGTAACAATGGGCGCCGGGGAGCCGCTTAATGTGGCGCTCGTCGAGCAGCGCGTCGAGATGGCCGCCAGTTCCACAATCGGCGTATCCAACCAGGATGCTATCGAACGAGCCCTCGGCACGATCAAGTCGCTCCCGCACCGCTTCGGTGATCAGCTTGGGAGTGTTGTGGAGCTTGGCCGGAAGACATTCCAGGGTGACGTTGTCCCACCCGTTGCGTTCAATGAGGTCAAGGTACTCGCGCGCCAGCGCCCCGCAGGCGATAACGAGTACCTGTGGTCGATCAGGCATCCTCACTCGCAAGCAGTCGCTTTTTGGCCATGAGCGCCTGGGCGGTTTCGGCGGCCACGGCCGCGTCCCGACAGTAGGCATCAGCGCCGACGGCAGCTCCGAACTCTTCGTTAAGTGGCGCACCGCCAACGAGCACGATGTAGTCGTCGCGAATCCCCTTCTCTTTCAGCGTATCGATGACGACCTTCATATATGGCATCGTGGTCGTGAGCAAGGCCGACATACCCAGCAGGTCGGGCTTGTGTTCTTCGATCGCTTCGAGATAGGCCTCGACGGGGTTGTTGATGCCCAGGTCGATCACCTCGAACCCGGCGCCTTCAAGCATCATGCCGACCAGATTCTTCCCGATGTCATGGATGTCGCCTTTGACCGTTCCGATGACGATCTTGCCGATCGGCTCGGCTCCGGTTTCGGCGAGAAGCGGGCGGAGGATTGCCATTCCGGCTTTCATGGCGTTGGCCGCCAGGAGGACTTCGGGGACAAAAAGAATGCCGTCGCGAAAGTCGATACCAACAATACGCATGCCTTCAACGAGGGCTTCGTCAAGCACCTTGCTGGGTCCCCAACCACGGCCGAGGAGGATGTTGGTGCCTTCGACGATTTCTTCGCTGAGTCCGTCGTAGAGATCGTCGTGCATCTGCAACGCGAGGTCCTCGTCGTTGAGTTCCGAAAGGATGATTTCGTCTTGATCGGACATGCGGCCGCCATGGTTTGCACCACCGCAGCGTGAACCACGATGTGGGACAGTTCTATATGGTGGGACTCTACTGGTCCGGTTGGTGTCGTGTCCAGTGTTTTCGGGTCCACGAACCGGTCCCCTCGACGGGTCCAACCGGGTAGACATCCGGTGTAGATAACGGTTATTGTCCGTTCCACGATGTAGGTGAGTCCCGCATCGTGGGACAAGTTTCGCAGGTTTCGAAGGAGCTGTCGTGTCGGAGTTTCCATCAAACGCCAAAGTCGTCGTGATCGGGGCCGGCATCGTCGGTAACTTTCTCGTCGGTCATCTCGCTGAACTGGGCTGGAAAGACATAGTCCAGATCGATAAAGGCCCGCTGCCGAACCCGGGCGGTTCGACCGGTCATGCATCCAACTTCATCTTCCCGGTCGATCACTCCAAGGAAATGACGTCGCTCACGTTCGATTCTCAGAAACAGTACGAGGAGATGGGCGTCAACAACTACTGCGGAGGCATCGAACTCGCCCGTACCGAGGCGAGAATGGAAGAGCTTCGCCGCCGCATGACGTCAGCCAAGACGTGGGGGATCGAGGCCCGGCTACTCACGCCGGCCGAGATCAAAGAAATGGTGCCGTTTGTCAACGTCGACATCCTGCTCGGCGGTTGTTACTACCCGACGGTTTCGGTCGTTGACTCGCTTCGAGCGGGCACGATCATGCGCGAGAAGGCACTGGCTCTGGACGCCATTTCGATTCATCCGAATACTGAAGTTCTGGACATCGAAACTGCCGACGGAGCGGTCAAAGCTGTCGTAACGAACAAGGGCCGGATCGAAGCCGAGTACGTCGTCATTGCCTGCGGCGTGTGGAGTCCGCGGATGGCCGAGATGGCTGGCGCCACGATTCCGCTCACTCCGGCCGTCCACCAGATGATCGACGTCGGCCCGATCGAGATCCTCGGCGAAACCGGCAATGAGATCGGTTACCCGATCATCCGAGACATGGACGTTTTTATGTATGAGCGTCAAACCGGTGGATCCATGGAGGTTGGCTCCTATGCCCACCGTCCAATCTTTCACCACCCGAACGACATCCCTTCGATCGAAGAATCCCGCCTGTCGCCAACCGAACTCCCGTTGACCGAGGAAGACTTCGATGCACAGCTTGAGGATGCTCTCGAACTCATGGGCGACATCCTTGATGGTGCTGAAATCAAGTACGGCATCAATGGGTTGCTGTCATTAACTCCAGATGCGATGCCGCTCATCGGCGAGACCGTCGAGGTTCGTAACCTTTGGTCAGCGGCGGCTATCTGGATCAAAGAAGGACCTGGCACGGCCAGAGTCGTGGCCGAGTGGATGACCAGCGGCTATCCGGAACTTGATCCGCATCAGTCCGACATCGCCCGCTTCTATGCATTTGACCGCACCGAAGAGCATGTCCTCAATCGATCGGCGGAGCATTTTAACAAGACCTACGGCATCGTTCATCCCCGCGAACAATGGGACTCAGATCGAAACCAGCGGGTTGCTTCGTTCCACGATCGCACCCAGGCCCTGGGGGCTGTCTACTTCCAGGCCGGCGGATGGGAGCGTCCCCACTGGTACGAGTCCAACGCCCATCTCGTGGAGAAGTACGGCGTAGCAAATCGTGAGCACGAATGGGATGCCCGCTGGTGGTCGCCGATCCAAAATGCCGAGCATCTCGCCATGCGCGAGAACGTCGGCATGGTCGACCTCACGGCTTTTGTCATCTTCGATTTCGGGGGCCCGGGTGTTGTTGACTACATGCAGAAGATGACGGTCAACCAGGTCGACAAGCCGGTCGGGTCGGCCATCTACACGCCGCTTCTGACCGAGAAGGGCGGCTTCAAAGCCGATTTGACCGTGATGCGGCTCGGGGACGATTACTTCCGGGTGGCTACCGGAGCGTTCGACGGCCCTCGTGATGAGGCATGGTTCCGTAAGCACCTGCCGACCGACGGTTCCGTCACTCTGACCGACCGGACCGAAGACATCTGCACGATCGGTGTCTGGGGGCCACGGGCCCGCGACCTGGTTTCGACCTTGACGAGCGACGACATCTCGCACGAAGGCTTCCCGTATGGAACCACCAAAGAGGCGACGATCGCCGGCTTGTCGGCCCGGATGTTCCGAATCTCGTACGTCGGCGATCTGGGATGGGAAATCTACGTTGACATGGCCGACGGTCCGGCGCTTTGGGATGCCATCTACGAAGCCGGCCAGGCGTTCGGCATCGTTCCAGTCGGCGCAGGGGTGTACGGAACCACCGGTCGGATCGAGAAGGGCTACCGATTGATGGGTGCCGAACTCGAGTCGGACTTCACACCGGTTGAGGCCGGCCTGGCACGCCCCAAGGTCAAGTCGGCCGAGTTCATCGGGAAGGCCGCCTATCTGGCGGCCCGTGAGGCGCCGGTCACCACCACGCTATGCACTTTGTCGGTCGATGATCACACGTCAGCGTCGGGTGTGAAGCGGTACATGACGGGCAGCGAGCCGATCCTGACGCTCGATGGCGAACGGATTCTCGATGCCCACGGCCGGGTGTCGTACGTGACTACTGCCGGAGCATCACCTTCGCTCGGCAAGTTCCTGCTGTTGTCGTATCTGCCGCCGGAACACGCTGTCGAAGGCACCAAGCTCAACGTCATGTATATGAATGAGCTCTACCCGGTGACCGTCGAGCGGGTGGGATCACAGCCGCTGTTCGATCCAGATGATGCGCGGATAAAGCAGTGAAGGTTCTCGTTCTTGTAAAGCGGGTACCGGCACCTGGCGCCAAGATCAACATCACGCCTGATGAACAGGCCGTCGACACGAAAAACCTCGGCTTTGCTATGAGTCCGCATGAGGAGTGTGGGGTCGAACTGGCCGTGCAACTGGTTGAAGCGCACGGTGGTGAGTCGACTGTGATGACCCTGGGTGGTCAGGAAGCCGAAGAACAGCTCCGCTATGCCGTCTCCCTTGGGGTCGATAACGCGGTCCTTGTGCTGACGGATACCGATGATTGGGATCCGATGGCGACCGCCGCGGCGCTCGCCGGGGCGATCACCGAGACCGAAGCCGGCGAGCCATTCGACCTGATCATTTTCGGCAACGAGTCAGCTGACTCGTGCGGCTATCAAGTCGGGATTCGGGCAGCTCATGCGCTGGGTCGACCGATCGTGTCGGGTATTAAGGCGATCGACATCGACGGCGACGTGGTCAAAGCCCGGCGCCAAACGGTGGCCGGCCTCGAAGAGTATCGCGTGACGATGCCGGCGATCGTGGCCGTCAAAGAGGGTATTACCTTGCCCCGTTATCCGACCATGAAGGGTCGACTAAATGCGCGCAAGGCCGAAGTAGGGGCCTCGCCGCAACCGCATACGCCGGGCGGCCAGAAGAAGGTCCGACTGGTCCCCGCTCCCGAACAGGTATCGAACACTGTGGTCCTTGGAGAAGGCGTCGAATCGGCCAGCAAGATCGTTGATCTGCTCGTAGAGCTGGGAGTCGTGACGTGAAAGTCCTCGTTCTCGTAGACCACGACCGGGGAGCTATCGACGAGTTGACCCTCCAGGCGTTTACGGCAGCCAGATCGCTTGGGACAATCGAAGCGGCGATTCTCGGTGACTATGAATCACTGGCGCCGACCGTGGCCGAGTACGGCGCCGAGACAGTCCACGTGATCACGCACCCGTTGCTATCTGACTACGGCTCGGAGGCCTGGGCGGACGCCCTGGTTCAGGCGATGCTCATATCGGGTGCCCAGGCAATCGTTGCACCGGGGACCGATCGGGGTAACGAAGTCCTTGCCCACGTCGGGGCTTTGTTGAACGCTCCGATGGTCGCCAATTGTGTTCAGATCTCTGCCACCGACGGAGATTGGTCGATGATTCGGACGCGGTGGGGAGGCTCCCTGCTCGAAGAAACCACACTGACTGCCGACCGCAAACTGGTGACGATCACGCCGCACGCAGTCGTGGCTGAACCCGCTCCGGCCGCGGGGACGGTCCAGCGCATCGAAGTGGACTTGGATGAGTCAGTCGCTCGCACGATCGTGGCCGACCGGGTTCAAGCCGAAGGCGGGCTCACTCTGCAAACCGCCCCGGTCGTGGTGGCCGGCGGTCGCGGCGTTGGCAGTCCGGAGAACTTCGCTTCT
>JAGXFS010000136.1 GCA_024637275.1 Acidimicrobiia bacterium | reverse complement strand
ACCCATACCTTCGCCGCTGCCGCTGTCGTCGTTGGCAGTTCCGCCTCCGCCTCCGCCACCACCGCCGCCACGGACCTCGACGACCGGGACGATGGTGGTGCCGTCTCGCTCGATAGGTTCCCCAACAACCTGGCGGACCGTCATGAGGTCCTTTGCTTCTGCGACCAGCTATTGGATGCCCTGGGGTGTGAATGTGGTTTGATCGGCCATATAACCTCCTTGGCTATTGCCGTCAATCGTACGTCGCTGGCACCGGTGACGGGCCCGGCCCGAACCGTCTTCGGCCGATCTCTGTGATTATTCCGTTCCGAACGATGCATCGGTTCCTGGCATTCGGCTAGGTTCACTGACTTGTTGGGGGGTGGAGCCGTAGGGAATGTAACTCCGCCGTTTCATTATGAGGTTGCCGGAAGGTGGTCTCGCGACGAAGGAGTGGCAACGATGTCTCTGAGCAAACGATTGGTCTTTCTCATGACGATCTCGACGTTGGCCCTCGCCTCATGCGGTGGCGCCGAGGATGGATCAACAACGACGACGGCGGCTACAGCGACCGGAGGGGTAGTTACAACGGCCCCCGCCTCGACCAACCCCGAGCCGACGACCGAGACGACGACCGAGACGACGACGACGGATACGACTGCGGTCACGACAACGACGGCCGCCGCCGCATCGGGCAACGGACCGATCGAACTTGTACTTGAGGATGGTCGGTCCTGGACCTTCGAAGGAGTCTGTACCTACACCCCCGACAACACGGGTCCCGCATCGGCCCTGTGGAATATTGACGGCGTGGCAGCCGACGGCTCCACGTTCATCGCAATAATGGCATTTCCGTTTGACCCGGCTAAGACGACACCGGTGCTCATCGGGAACGTTGTCGATGCCGAAGAAAACATCTTCGTCTTGATCGAGTCAGAAGACGTATCAGAAGGCTCGAAACTGATACTCAATCTTGGCCTGCACGACAGTATCTTCCGAACGGTGGGCGACCCGATAGACCTGACGGCGACTGCCACCTGCGATCTGTGATTGAGGTGCGAGCGGCTGCTTAACTTCCGCCGGAAGCTTGGCGTTCGTTTCCTCGTTTGTAGTTACCGGTGAGTCGCGCCATCAGCTCCTGATCATCACCGGCCTCGACCTTCTTGACGAAGGTATCGGCCCGGTGTCCACGGAGGACGGTTGCGACGCGGCCCTGATGCGAGATGACGACCTCGCCATTCTTACGTTGTGTGAAACTAAATCCCGATGGTTTGCCCATGCTGTGAGTGTGGCATGTCGTCGGCGACAACGATCCGTGTTTTCCGAAGGAGGTAAGCCGACGGCGTGGCTGTGAATTCCTTGGGTAGGGCGTGGCGGTGGGCGGTAGGGTTAGCGTTGTGGAATCGACATGGCTTTATCCGCCACCGTGTCCGGCGTGTGGGAGCGCGTTGGGTGCCGAGTACCTCGTGCTTCGGGTGTACCACGACCCGGATCGCCAGGTTGGTACCGGTGTGGGGCTGATACAAGTGGCTACGTCCTGTATCCGATGCCACCATCGTCAGATACTGCCCAAGACGTATTCCTTAACGCGTCGATCCCAAGCTTTCCTAGATCTGCGATTGATAGAGGAGTTGCTGGCCGCCGAAACCGGGCTTCCCGTGGTTGTGGATCCACCGGATGATCCCCATTCTGGTGTTCGCGAACCTCGGACACCAGTTCCCAGTGCTAGTTCGCCAGGCAGCGCTTGTTCGCCCTGTTTGAGGCTCGTTGGTCGCGGTGCTCCCTCAGGTGATACTCCGACCGCCAGTCAGCTGGTCACGACCAGGACGACAAGTCCTGCGGCGATGAGCGCGGTGCCCTTCAGGCGTGATCGAGCCGCAGGTTCCTTGAGGAACCAAAGACCGCCAAGGGTCCCGAAGACGACTGATGTCTCGCGGAAGGCTGCCACCAACCCGAGCGGGGCGAGTCGAGCTGCCGAAAGTACGAGGGCATAGGCACCGGCCGATGCAATGCCTGCCAATACGTGGCGCCGCCATTCCAAACGCAGGCCGGAAAGTGCTCCAGACAAAGAACGCCGCCACAGCACCACCGGCACGAGGAGCAGTGTTTGGCCCCAGAAGGTTGCGATCGTGTAGGGGAGAGCCGCGTCGAGGGAACGCACCGCCGCTGCATCGTTCAGCGTGTAAGCGGCGATGATCGCGCCGACGACTACCGCCCAACCGGCACCCTTGCGATGGCGGCCGAGGCCGACGGAGACGACACCGATGACGGCGAGACCGATGGCAACGAGTCCCCATCCGCCCGGTACGTCGTCGAGCCACAGAGCTGCAGCCACCGTGACCAGAATCGGGGCAGTACCTCTGGCCACTGGATACACCAGCGACATGTCGCCGTGTTCGTAGGCGGTGATCAAGGTCAGTACGTAGGCGAGGTGAATGAAACTCGACAACACGATGGCCGGCCAAACTTCGGTCGGGATTCCGGAGATGAAGAGAACCGGAGCGAAGGCGAGAGCCCCGAAGGCCGCCTGGGCGAACCCGGCGATAAGGCGGTCCTGGCTGCTCTTGACAATCAGGTTCCAGGAGGCGTGCAGCAACGCAGACGCCAGCACCAACATAAGCGGGATGACGTCGATGGCAGGCTCCGTCGTGGGCGATCAGGATTGGACGTTACGAATCGTAAGCTAGTTGGCGGCGCGACCCGCTTTCGGGGCGTGCCCGGATACTTCGCATACCGATCCGCTTTGTGAAGCTGGAGACTCTGTGCGCACAATGGGACAGCCGCCCGACCGGACAGGATTCGTATGGACTTAGCCTCAATTCGACGTGACCTGATCGCCGAGCAAGATGCGCTCGACATCATCGTTGCGCCGCTCACCCTGGATCAATGGTCGGTTCCAACGCCCAGCGTTCGCTGGTTCGTCGCCGACCAAATAGGCCACCTTGCGTACTTCGATGATGCTGCGGTGTTGGCGATTGCCGACCCGGATGCGTTCGTAATGAAGATTGGTGAACTGCTGGCGGTTGCTCCGAATGGTGACGAGGCCATGGACGAATTGACGCTCGGATCCTTCCGCCGGATGGCCCCTGATGAATTGCTCGGAACCTGGCGAACCCACCGCCAGCGCCTTGCCGAAGCGTCGCTCGACCTCGATGAATCTCGACGGGTGCCCTGGTACGGACCAGCCATGGGAGCGAAGTCGTTCCTGACGGCCCGCCTCATGGAGACGTGGGCGCACGGTCAGGACATCGTCGACGCAGTTGGAGCCACTCGACCCGCAACCGATCGTCTGGTCCACATTGCTCAGCTCGGATTTCTTACGCGGGGATGGTCATATGCCAATCGGGGTCTTGAGCCTCCAACGGAACCGGTGCGCGTGAATCTGACAGCTCCTTCCGGAGCGACCTGGACCTTCGGCCCAGAAGACGCCACGCAGTCGGTCACCGGTGACGCAACGGACTTCTGCCTGGTGGTGACCCAGCGGCGACACTGGAAGGACACCGCTCTGGTGGCAACGCCACTTGCCGTCGACTGGCTGGAGATGGCTCAGGCTTTCGCCGGGCCTCCGACGTCTGGACCAGCGGCTCAGCTCGGGTGAGCGAGAGTGGAGAGCGCCGCGATGGGCATCGTCCTGGCCTGGCATAGACTGGCCGAATGTCCCAGGCTGTCGCACCACTTCGTATTCGCCACTTCCGGGCCCTGTGGATCGCCTCGGTTGTCTCAAATGTTGGATCCTTCCTTCAGGGAGTAGCCGGATCCTGGCTCATGCTTGAGTTGACCGGGTCAGCGACATGGGTCGGCTTTATGGTCGCTTCGACGACGTTGCCGCTGCTGTTCTTGGCCCTGACCGCTGGCGCTCTTGCTGATCTTGTCGATCGCGCCAAGCTCCTTCTCGTTTCCCAGATCATCATGGGATCGGCAGCTGCAGCAATGGCGATAGTCACCTCGGTCGGTGAGATTGGCCCCGGCCTGCTTCTCACGCTCGGGCTCCTGCTTGGGGTGGGAATGGCTTTTAACTTGCCGGCCTGGCAGGCGATGGTTCCCGATCTAGTGCCTCGCGGCATGGTCGCCAGTGCCGTTGCACTTAACTCGGTCGCGTTTAATGTGGCCAGAGCGGTCGGGCCGGCGCTCGGTGGGCTGATTGTCGCGACGTCAGGCCCCGAGCTGGCGTTCGGACTCAACGCGGTGAGTTATGCAGGTGTCATCGGGGTCCTGGTGGTGATGCGTCGAACGATTGCAACGTCCGACAAGGAATCGAGTTCCGTGGCCAACGCCATTGCCCTCGGCGTTAGGTATGCCAGGTTCACGCAAGCGTTCCGCCGACTGCTTCTTCTCGCCGCCTTGTTTGCGATGACATCGGCCGTCCTCCAGGCCGTCCTTCCCACTCGAACAGAAGACCTGGGTGGATCGGCAGCCGCCTACGGTCTGATGCTCGGTGCGATGGGTCTAGGAGCCTTGATGGCGGCGTTCCTGCGGGAACTGGTCGTTCGGCGCCTCGGTGCGTATTCGCTGCCAGCCACCATTGGCTTGTTCGGGTTGGCCGGGATTGCGGTCGGCGCCGCCCCTTCGATCGCTTGGTCCATGGTTGCTCTACTGGTGGCAGGCGCGGCCTGGGTGTGGACGCTGACCACCACCAACGCCACCGCACAACTCATGGCACCCTCGTGGGTGCGCGGCCGGGCCATGAGCCTGTATTCGCTGGCCTTTGTCGGTGTCCTTCCAATCGGATCAATTCTTGCCGGCGCTTCAGCCGATCTCATCGGTGCGGGCCGGACCATGATGGTGTTCTCTTTCGGGTCATTACTGTTGGCTTTCCTCGTTCCTCGTCTGAAGATCCCGGCGCTGGCCGACGTTTCAACACCAGAATTCACGGATGTGCCAACCGGGGTCCACGCCGATACCGAAGGTGGACCGGTGATGGTGGTGAACACCTGGGACGTCAATTCCGAGAATCTGGATGCGTTCGCTGAAATGATGGCCGAAGTGCGCCTGGTGCGCCTGCGAACCGGTGCCTATCGGTGGCGTTTGTACCGAAACGCTGAGAACCCCCACCGCCTGAGCGAAGTATTTCTAACCGTGTCGTGGGATGAGCATCTCGCCCAGCATCGGCGGATCGACGACGAGTCAGCGGCCTTGCTACGGCAGGCTCGAACCCTTGATCAGAATGGCTCGCCGGTCAGCCGACACCTGGTCGCGGTTGATGTCGAGGACCCGGACGGTTGGGAGCAGCTCATCGCGTCGCACGAGCAGTACCACCGTGATGATGGGTCGATTCCTCTTGACCCGAGCTAGCAAATCCTGGGTTGGATAGGATTGGCAGACAGCCAGCCACCCGGGTGGCAGGTTGATTGATTTGCGCGAGGGATTCCATGGCCGCTCGATCAGAAAATCTTGAAAAAGGCAGACAGGCGATCGAGGCTCGCGCTTGGGACCGTGCCTTCTCTTTGTTGACATCTGCTGACTCGGCTGTCTCGCTCGGGTCAGAAGATCTCAGGCTGATGGCGACCTCGGCATTCATGCTCGGGCGTGATGACGACATGGTGGCCTGCCTGGAGCGCTCCCATCAGCTGTATCTCGGGGCGGGTGAGTTGTTGCCGGCGGTTCATGACGCGGTTTGGATCGGCCTGAACCTGGCGTTGCGAGGCGAGATGGGACCAGCGTCAGGTTGGTTTGGGCGAGCGGCCCGTACTCTTGAGGACGTCGAGGAGGAAAACGCCGAGCACGGCTATCTCGTGTTCGCTCGTGTGTTCGGAGCGATCGAGATGGGCCAGTTCGAGGCTGCCGTGGTTGGCGCGAAACAGGCAATCGAGATCGGTCGACGGTTCGACGAACACGACCTGGTGGCACTGGCCGTTCACGGACACGGGCGGGCGTTGATGCGTCAGGGCAACACGCTCGAAGGTTTGCATTTGCTCGACGAAGCCATGGTCGCCGTGATCGCTGATCGGCTGTCACCGATCGTGACGGGGATTATCTACTGCAGTGTCATCGAGGCTTGCCATGAGGTTCTCGATTTCGGTCGGGCGCGCCAATGGACAGAAGCGCTCAGCCAGTGGTGCCGGGTCCAACCGGAGATGGTTGCATTTACCGGTCAATGTCTCACGCATCGGGCCGAGGTTATGCAGATGCGCGGCGATTGGGAGGACGCGCTCGCCGAGGCAGACCGGGCCAGCGGGCGTTTTCTTGACGGGATGAATCAGGCTCCAGTCGCTCAGGCTTACTACCGGCAGGGAGAACTACACCGGCTCACCGGGGACTTGCCGCGCGCCGAGGAAGCCTATCGACAGGCCAGCCGGTGGGGATGGTCCCCCCAGCCCGGCTACGCGTTGCTGCGGGCTGCACAGGGACAAGCTGCAGCAGGGAAGGCGGCTCTTTCACGGGTACTTGGGGAATCCGACGAGTGGGTCGACCGGGCGAGGGTCCTGCCGGCATACGTCGAGATCCTCCTCAGCCTCGATGAGTTGGACGCCGCCGGGCAAGCTTCGCAGGAACTTGACGACCTGGCCGAGGCTCATCCGTCAACGATGCTGTCGGCTGTTGCACATTACGAGCGAGGAACGTTGTTGCTGCGCAGCGGGGAACCCGCTCAAGCGGTGACCGCGTTTCGAGCGGCGCTACGCGGTTGGCAGGAGCTCGAAGCGCCTTACGAGACGGCAAAAACCAGGGCGATGATTGGTTTGGCCTGCGATGACATCGGCGACCGTGACAGTGCCCGCCTGGAGTTTGATGCGGCCCGGAGCGAATTCGTTCGGCTGGGTGCGAACCCCGATCTCGCCTGGCTCGACCGACAGGTCGATGGTGATCGCCGTGCTGGCGATGCCGGGTTGACGGGCCGTGAATTGGAGGTTCTCGGTCTGGTTGCAAGCGGTGCCACCAACAAAGCCATCGCCGTGGAGCTATTTGTGAGCGAACGTACCGTCGACCGACACGTGAGCAATATCTTCTCGAAGCTGGGCGTCACTACCCGGACTGCCGCGGCTACTTACGCTCACGAGCACGGCCTGCTCTGACATCGTTTGTGGGTGAAACCACCCACCCGGTCGACCAATCAAATTGGGTGGTTCCGCCGATGAAGGGCTCCTTGGTTCGGGATACGTTGGGCGGGTACTCGTCCCCGAGGAGGGAAATCGTGACCGACACCCAGAAGCCCAAGAAAACCGTTACCAACCAACCGTCAGAAAAGCGACGTGCACTCCTGACCCGAATGGCGCTTGATGACCGACAAGTAGACCTGGCCGGCATCCCAACCGCGTTGATCGAAACCGGGGAGGGGCGTCCGATGATTCTCCTGCACGGTCCCGGTGAGTTCGCCGGTACCTGGATGCGGGTGATCCCAGAATTGGCCAAGAACCATCGGGTGATAGCGCCAGATTTGCCCGGTCACGGCGAATCAGGATGGCCTACGCCCGGGCTCGACGCTGATCGGGTACTCGCATGGCTCGACGAACTGATCGGTGAAACGTGTGACCAACCCCCGATCTTGGTCGGGCATTTGCTTGGTGGTTCGATCGCGGTCCGATTCGCCGCATCACATTCCGAGAAGCTGGCTGCCCTGGTCCTCGTCGACACCTACGGTCTCGCCAAGCTTTGGCCCAGCCCGAAGTTCGCCTTCGCTCTCGCGAAGTTCATCATCAGGCCAACGGTTGGTACCCAGCGAGCGATGATGGACCGCTGCATGGTCGACCTTGCCGGGCTCCGCGAAGCGATGAACGGCGATCTCGACATGCTTGAGGCTTACGGACTGGAGTGGGCGCAGCTTCCGAAGGCCAAAGCGGCTCTCCGCAGTTTGATGTCGACCTTCGGGACGCCGGCGATTGCGGAATCTGACCTTAAGGCGATAACCGTTCCGACCATGCTGATCTGGGGCCGCGACGACTTGCAGGTTCCGGTCCGGGTGGCCGAGCGCGCCAGCAACCACTACGGCTGGCCACTCCACATCATCGAGCATTGCGCCGACGATCCAGCCGTCGAGCAACCAGCTCAGTTCCTGGAGGCCGTTCGAGCGTCCGCTAGTCGGATCTGAGCCGGGCGGCATCGATGGGACGCAATCTGCTGCTCGTCAGGAGGTGATGAGCAACTGGGCGATGACTTCGGCGACCTGAATGGCGGTGCGGTTATCGGTATCTATCGCTTCGAACTCGGCATAGGCGGGGGAGCGTTCGGCAAGCAGATCCTGGATGCGAGATTGTGGGTCGTCGCCAGCCAGAAGCGGACGACGGGCCGCTCCGTGATGTCCTCCGACGCGGCGCAGGATGCTTTCCGGGCTGGCGACCAGGCAGAAGACCCGGCTAACGGGTTCGAGATGCCGGCGGACGGCGGGATCAAGCATCATCCGCCCACCCGTCGAGATGACCAACGCAGACTGTCCGGCCAGTTCCACAGCCAGTTCACGTTCGAGGTCCCGGAAGTGCTTCTCGCCATGGGCTTCGAATATCTGAGGGATGGGGCCGTGGCGCGACTCGATCATCATGTCCGTATCGACCCACTCTCTTTCGAGCAAGGCGGCCAACTGTCTTCCTACAGTCGATTTACCGGTGCCCATGAACCCGGTGAGAACCACGTGCCGTTGGTAAGTGTTCGTCACGTTCAATATGACTGGGTTGTGTCGCCGACGAGACCCGCTCGCACCAGGGTGACGTCTTCTGCCAGTTTGGTTCGCAAGGCCACGAGGTCGGTAGTGATCGTCACCATCCGAAAGCCCCGCTTGAGCCGATCGGCGGCCGTGGCCGTCGTGGCATGAATGCCCGGGACGACGCCATGAGCGTCTGATCGGGTGACTATCAAGTCGAGCGCCGTCAGGAACGCCGGATCATCAGATCCAGGTTTGAAGCCCATGCTGATGGCCAGGTCCGCCGGACCAACGTACACCGCTGCGATGCCATTCACCGACAGGATCGCATCGAGGTTGTCCAGTGCTTCGGAAGTCTCGATCATCGGGATGATCGAGACTTGGGCCACGTCGAAGTATTCGGGTCCCTCGACAATGGCCGCTCGCGAAGGCCCGTAGCTTCGGCGACCGTGGGGTGGATACGAGGCAGATTCGACGGCCTGACGGCATTCGGCTTCCGAATTGACCATCGGAATGATTAGTCCCATAGCTCCGGCGTCGAGGGCCTTGCCGACGTGATCGGGGGCGTTCCACGGAACGCGGACCACTGCGGTCACGGAGTGGCCGGCGATGGAAGCCAGGAGTGTGAGGCTGTCGGAATAGTCGATCAGTCCGTGCTGCATGTCCACGACGACGTAGTCGAGATCGAGGCCGGCCATGATCTCGGCGCCGGTCGAGGATGGCAGGTTCAGCCATCCGCCCAGCGCGGTCGCCCCCGACTCGAAGCAATAGCGCAGGGGATTGGGTTGCATGTCGGTCCTCGAATCTGGCGTTCAGCGGAACCTTAACATTCCCTCGTTGGAGTCAAGCTGCGCGGCCACGACTTAACCACGGCTTAATATGAGCTTTTTTCAATGGACGAAGCCTGTCGCGTGCTGATATGGTTGACGGTAGGGAAGAGGCGTTAAGCCGTGGCTGGGAGGCCTTCCCCGACCTGAAGCGCTGTCCAGGGTCGGATTCTGTGCCTACCGCCATGCTGATGCTATTGGCAAGCGGAGGGGACAGATTCATGTCAAAGGGCAAACACAGGGTTTCGACGAGCAAACACCGGGCTTCCACCAGCTTTTGGCGCCGACGCGTCGGATCGGTTTCGATACTTGCGGTGCTCGTCATTGGTGGAGCGACCATCGCGTTCGCCAGCCATGGGCTGACCTATATTAATCTGGCTGACGCCAACGCCACCCTTATCCATGATGGCGCCGTCTTCAAGCAAGGACCGCTGTCCGCCGGAACTGGCCAGTTCAACCCGTTCTTGACGCTCCAGTCCAACCAGGACACCGAGAAGGGCCATAACACCACCTCTGCCGGCACCGGTGCAAATACGACCTACGATTCGTT
>JAGXFS010000135.1 GCA_024637275.1 Acidimicrobiia bacterium | reverse complement strand
GCTCGACACATCTCGTCTGCATTTTGTCTTGGCAGAGCGATGCGGCGTAGCTGTCTCCAATGTGCACGCCACCATCGCCGGAGAACACGGTGACTCGGAGTTTGCTCTTTGGAGCAGTGCGGCCATCGGAAACGTCCCGCTCGACCGTTGGATCACTCCTACCGGAAATCATCTATCCAGCGCCGAACTCGATGAGATTGCCGAGCAGGTAAAGCACGCCGCGTACGACATCATTCTCGGCAAGGGGGCCACCACCTACGCGATCGGCCTGGCGGTCACCAGCATCGTTGGAGCGATTCTCAACGACGAGCATCGCATCATGCCGGTCAGCACGTTGCAGGATGGCGCATACGGGATTGCTGATGTGTGTCTGTCGATGCCAGTCGTGGTCGGAAGCGGCGGTGTTGTTCGTGGCATGGACGTTCCGCTGACAGGAGAAGAGCAACGTCGCCTAACGGCCAGCGCCGACACGATCCGGGACACCATTCGTTCAGTCGGGTTCTAGAAATACCGGTCAACCGCGTCATCTGTAACATCAGCTGCGTCGTATAAGGCGTGTACTGACAAAGGCGACCTGATGCTTTTCCCAACGGTGACTGGCTCGAATCTCGAACGCCGCCGCATGATCCTTCCGTCCGGCTTCGCAGGTAGCCTCAATTTGGTGATCCTGGCCTTCTGGCAGCGTCATCAAGCGCTGGTTGACTCCTGGATGCCATTGGCGAGCGAACTTGAACAGCGGTATTCAGGGTTTGCGGCGTATGAACTCCCGGTCATTCAGAGCCGAAGCCGCCTTTCGCAGTGGTTTATCGACAGTGGGATGAGAGCCGGGATCTCTGATCAGCGGGTTCGGGAACGGACGATCACGCTCCATCTGGACAAGCCTCCATTCCTCGACAGTCTCGACATTGTTGACGATGGCACCATCCATGCGATCGTGGTCGATCAAACCGGCCAAGTCCTGTGGCGTGCCGCCGGACCTCTGGTCGAGACCACTGCATCGGACCTCGAGGACTTCCTCAATACCCGGCACAGCGACTGAGGAGTCGCTCCCTCCCGTCGTACAGGTCGCCCCACGAGTCAGCTGAACGATCTGTCCCCGGCAAGGGAATCCCAGCCATCATCCAGGGAGCGCCCTTGCTTCGTAGAACGATCAGAAAGGCTTGTGATGGCAACTATTGATCTGGCTGGCAAGAACGTGCTGATCCTGGGGGGTTCCGGGGAACTGGGAAGGCGTCTGGCGGCAGAGTTCTACCGTCGAGGATCCCGGGTGATGCTGGCTGGTCGTAGCTCCGGCGATCTTGAGAAGCAGGCTCGCCAACTCGGCCCGGAGGTTGTTTACTCGTCCTTCGACCTGCGCGACGCTGATCCGGGCAGGATCATCGATGAGGCGTATCGTCTCCTGGGGGCACTAGACGGTGTCGTCAACGCAGCCGGAATCGTTGCCTTCGGACCTCTTGAAGAGCTCGGCGATGAGGCGCTGAATGACCTGGTTGCTGTCAACTTCTCAGGACCGCTTCGTGTGATGCGGGCGGCCGTCCGGCGAATGGATGGTGGTTTCCTGGTCAACGTCACCGGCGTGGTTGCCGAAAGCCCGATCGGCGGGATGGCCGCCTACTCGGCGGTGAAGGCGGGACTGAGCGCGGCGACCCGGGCACTGGCTCGGGAATTGCGCTCCAAGCGGATCCAGGTGCTCGATGCCAGGCCTCCGCACACGGAGACGGGCCTGGCGGGCCGTCCGATCGAGGGAGTAGCACCGGCGCTTCCGGACGGTCTGGATCCCGACGTGGTCGCCGTTCGAGTGGTTGATGCTGTGGTTGCCGGACGCCGAGAGTTGGCGGCGGCCGATTTCGCTCCATGACCTGGTTGATCGTTCACGCCGCTGCGACCTGGTTCATGGTTGGCCTCATTTGGACGATCCAGTCCGTTCACTATCCGCTCTTTGCCCGGGTAGGCGCCGGCGACTTGATCGGGTACGAGAGCGAACACACCGAACGGATGGTCCGACTGCTGGCCATCCCGGCTGGAGTGGAAATATCAACCGGGGCGGCACTTGTGTGGACCCGGCCTGCCGGAGTCGGCCTGTGGCTGGTACTGGTGGCTGGAGCACTTCTCGTCGCGATCTGGACTGCGACCGCTTTCGTGCAGGTACCCCTCCATCGGCGTCTGGGCGATCAACCTGACGCATCCGTTGTTGTACAACTCGTGAGAAGCAATTGGCTCAGAACGAGATTGTGGACCGTACGGGCTGTGCTTGTAGCCGTGATGCTGGCATTGTGAGAACGGCGAGACCGATCGGGGCGTGCTGCGGGTGGTGCAGGACTTCGGGCATCTGGAAGGCGTCGCAATCGGGCGGTGCCGGACGATTCAATGGGTCCGGTCGGGTACTAGCTTTTATGTAGGACGACACCGGGAGTTCTTGCCCGCCGATATGAGCGGGCATTCAAATCCGGACCTTTGACGGAGGCTCGTATGCCCTTGATGCTTGACCGGCGAGCGTGAGGCCAGCCTTCGCCGCGTCGATCCCGTCACCGCCTAACAACATCTTTGAGGTGGGGCCGCTCAATATTCATTACTACGGACTCGTTATCGGAGTTGGCGTTGTCCTGGCGATCATGGTGATGACCCGGCGTTATGAGCGGTACGGTGGCGATCCGGCGCTCGCCGAACGAGTGCTCATGTGGGCGGTTGGCCTGGGTTTCGTGGGGGCTCGCCTCGCCTATGTCCTGCCCCGGTTTGAAGCCGTCACGGCAGATGGCTTCTGGCACGTCCTGGCCATCTGGGAAGGGGGTCTTGCCCTATACGGTGGCTTGATCACCGGCGCCATCGTGGCCGTCTGGTTGTTTCGCCGCCATCAGGGAGACACTCCGGCGATCCTCGACGCTGCTGCCATTGGCATTCCGCTTGCCCAGGGAATCGGGCGCTGGGGCAACTATTTCAACCAGGAGCTATTCGGCACTCCTTCCGACCTTCCCTGGGCTGTCGAGATCGCCGAACGGTTCCGCCCAGCCGAATATCGGGACGCCGCGACATTTCATCCAGCATTCCTGTACGAAAGCCTGTGGAATCTGGTAGTCGTCATCCTGCTGATCCTGTGGATCGAACGGCGATTCGACCTCCGGAAAGGCAACCTGTTCCTGGTTTACGTCGCTCTCTACGGCCTGGCCAGGTTCTCCCTCGAGTTCATTCGCACTGACGCGGCAACGTTGATCCTCGGGATCAGGGCCAATCAGGGAGTGGCAGCCTTGTTGGTGATCGCGTCTGTGGTGGCACTGATCGTCCGCCAACGAACCGACGTGATATCGGAATAGCTGGGCATTGTCCCGCTAGATCGGCGACCGGCCGTCTTCGGCGCCGTCTTCCCGGTCAACGGTCCTCACCATGGCGGAGAGCTCGCCAGGATCGATGATCCCGCTGCTGACGAGCAGGCGCTGCAGGGCTTTGACGCCTAGAGCCAATTCTCCTACTGCCTCAGCCAGTCGCGCCTCATCAATGGAGCCACTCGCTGACCGGATGGCCGCAGCCTCTTCCCGTGCGGCCGCCAGTTCTTCGAGAACCTCCCAGCGTTCGCTGGTCTGCTTCTGACGAACCTGGTTTATCTGGTCGTGCTGGTAAATGTCGAACATCCAGTTCAAAAGTCCCATGTCTTTGACCTCCTAGTTGTGAGACTCGCGGATCCGGTATGAGTTCCGTGACATCCGGTGCGCTTGGACTCAGTCTTCGCGGACTACGACGAAGGATTCGTTCTCGAACCACAAGCCGTCGTGGGCTTCCAATGCTCGTTCTGTGGCGTCGATGTAGGCCGCTCCTGATCGCATCACCTCGCTCGTGCGGGCATCGTCGATCTGGGCAACGTACACGGCGGCGTTCCAGGCCGCGATCAGCATGGAGGTCCCGATGCTGCTTTCCGAATGCTCGGGCAGGTGGTGGAGGCCGTAGGTAAACAACGAATCCGCATCGCCGTCCGATTCGATGCGTATCCGAAGCGACGACTCGGCGAGTCGATCGATAATGGCCTGGCGCGGACTGGTGAACGGTTCTTCGCCAGGCCAGATCGCCCGGATAATGTCCATGCCCGGGTCCCGGCCGGTCGCCTGGACAACCACCATCCGACCGCCTGGGGCGAGTGCTTCGGCGAGCGGTGCAAGGACCTTGTCGACTTTGAATTCAGCGCTTGCCCGGCTGCGATAGGGCTGAGCAGCGATGACGAGGTCGTAGTTCCCTTCCAACTCGCCTCCTTTGGGGATGAGGTGCTCAAGGGCGAACGCATGGTCTTGTCGGTAGAGCACGAGCACCGTTGGATCAACATATAGGGGGTTGCCCGTCGTAGGTGATAGCTCGGTTTGCCACCCATCAGCGACGAGGTCACCGAGATCGCGCAGTTGGCGACCGAACTCGTGGGAGGTCGTGCCGCTGAGGGCAATGTCGTGCCAGTTGACCTGCCGGCCGGCCGAAGGTCGCAGCCACGGGGCTTCGCGGTAGTACATGTTCGTAACGATCACCACAGTCTCGGGATGCTCGGCGAAACGGGTGTGCAGCTTCATCAGACTGAGCCGGGTGTCCTCCATGCTGATCTCTTTGCCGACGATGACGAACGGGATGGTCGGGTAACGATGGTGCATCTCCTCCAGCACCTGGTGCAATACCGTCGCATCTCCCATGCCGGCATCGAACACCCGCAGCGCTGGTGGTGACGGTGACAGTAATTCGAGTTCCTGTCCTACTCGCTGAGCGATCCGGTCCTTCTCGTTCGTCGTGGTGACGAACAACAGATACTTCTCGCGATTGTCGTAGAACCGGAACGGGTGCTCGGGTGATGTCATGGTTCCATTCTGACGGATTCTCGGTCGAGCGTCTCAACGAAGCCCGGTCGTCGATGTTTCGCCCACCGAGCGCGTGGGTAGAGGCCCACCAAGCCCGTATTCGGGTATCGAATCGAGAGGACCAGAAAATGGCAGACGGAACTACCTTTAAATTGACCAAGTTGATTGGTGAATCGACCTCGTCGATTGAGGAGTCGATTGAGGATGCGGCAGCGGTGGCCCTGGCAACATCCGGCAGCAAGGTCCGTGGCCAGACCTGGGCGCATCTCACCGACATCCGGGCGAACCTCGGCGAGGACGGATCTGTCGATCGCTGGCAGGTGACGGTCGAAGTCGCGTTCAAAGTCGAGCAGTAGAGACTTCAAGCAGTAGTCACGGCCGGGGCTGGCTCAATCGAGCCAGCTACCCGGCTGAGGCGCGCGCCGTTTCTATCTTTTCGGTCGTCAGTCGGGGACGAGCGAACAGAAACAGCACCACCTGGAGGCCGGCGGCGACAAGCCACGGCATTCTGAGCGCCAGGTCGCGGGTGGCGACCGATTCGGTGACTGTCACAATCAGTCCACCTACGACTGCGCCGATTGGCATCATGCCCCAGGCGAAGAAGCGGTAAACACTATTGACTCGCCCGAGCAACCGATCGGGAATGATGGTTTGTCGCAGGCTGACGGTGATCACGTTCCACAGCACCGCCAGGCCGGCAAATATTGCGAACATCAACCAGGTTGTTGGCCACCACGACGTGACTCCGATCACCCCCGAGGTGATAGCGCCCCCCACGAGCGCCAAAGCCAGCGAAGCGCCCGATCCGATCCGCTTTGAGATGTAGGGGGCGGTCCAACCTCCGATGATGCCGCCGATGGCTGCCCCGGTCCCGAGAATCGCGAAAATGGTTGGGCTTACTTCCAGGACTTCTTGCGCGAAAAGAACAAACACCGAGAAAGTGATCATTCCGGCCATGTTCAACAGCCCGAGAATGATGGCCATGGGTCGAAGCAGGTCGTGTTTCCACAGCCATCCGAATCCTTCCTTGAGTTCGGTGATCCATGAGGTTCGTTCGCTCACCACGGCTGGCTCCGGGGCGGACAACGGTCTGATGAGCGCGACCAGCACCGCTGCAACTGCAAACGTCGCGGCGTCCACGAAGAACGGAACCGAGAAGGCTGCGACCAGTAGGAGGGCTCCAAGGGGTGGGCCGACAAAGTTGTTGGCAACCTGCTCGACGCTCCAGAGGCGACCGTTGGCCTTTTCAGGTAACTGCGGCTCGGCCTTGGAACTCGACCTTTCGCCATTCGTCGGTAGCGAGTACTTCCACCAAATGCTGAACCGCGTCCCAGATATCGACGTGACGAACGTAGAGCGGGGCGACCCCGAAGCGGGCGATGTCGGGGTTACGAAAGTCGCCGATCACCTGGCGAGCGATCATGGCTCGGACCACGGAGTAAGCGGACGGATGGCGAAAGCTCACCTGGCTGCCACGTCGGCTCGGGTCGCTGGGAGTGACCATTTCCACCGACGGCACCCGTTCTTCGAGTAGCTCGATGAATAGCCCCGTGAGCGAGAGCGACTTCGCACGCAGATCCACGAGGTCGATCCCGTCAAAGACGTCGAGCGCTGCGTCAAGGCCAGCCAACGACAAGACGTGCTGGGTCCCGATGCGGACCCGGTCGATGCCGTCGTGCGGTTCAAATGTCAGTGACATATCAAACGGGCGGGCATGCCCCCACCAGCCGGTGATTGGATTCGCAAAGTCGGCCTGGCGGTCCGGCGACACATATACAAAGGCCGAAGCACCTGGCCCACCGTTGAGGTATTTGTATCCACAGCCAACCGCGTAATCGACGCCGCATTGGGCGAGTTGCACGGGGAAGGCTCCCGCTGAGTGAGCGAGGTCCCAGACGACCGCGGCTCCGGCGGCGTGGGCGCGGTCGGTGATCCCGCCCATGTCGTGGCGTTCTCCGGTCCGGTAGTTCACTTCGGTCATCGCCACGAACGCGACGTCGCTGCCGATTTCGTCGTGAAGCGGGTCCCACATCGTTACGGTCTTCCCGTGCTGGCGCGCTACTGCGTCGAGGACGTAGACGTCGGTGGGGAAGTTGCCTTCGTCGGTGAGAATGATCGGTCGATCCGACTTTTGGGCCGCAGCTGAAGCAACCTTGAAGAGGTTGACGGAGGTTGTGTCGCAAGCGATTACCGAATCTGGCTCAGCCCCGATAAGTCGACCAATCCGGTCTCCGACTCGTTTGGGGAGGTCTGACCACCCGGCGTCGTTCCACGATCGGATCAGTCCGTTGCCCCATTCCTCCGATATGACCTGCTGCAGGCGTGCAGCCACGTGGTTGGGCAGGGCACCGAGTGAATTCCCATCGAGGTAGATCACCCCGCGTGGTAATTCGAACCGGTCTCGGACCGCGGCGAGCGGGTCGACAGTATCGAGCTGGACGGCTTCTTCCCGGCTAATCATGATCACAATGTAGGCGCCGAAGCATGTCGAGCGGGGCCGACTGTGGCGAAACGTCAAACCCCACCGGGTGCTTGTTTACCCCTGGTTGAGGTCTGGTTAAGAAGATGGGCACCATTATCCTCGATTCAAGCGGTGAGTAGAGGGCGATCTATCCGGGTAAAACGTCTTATCCCGCTACCCGGTCATCGGGTGTCAGAGCTTCTTGGCGATATGGTCGACCTTCGGTCGCCCATATCTTCGAGCGATCGCCAGCGCGTAATCGGCTCCATGTTTCACGAGGGGGGACGGGCCCGGTACTTTGCGTGGCGCTTCGGTACGCTCATGGCTCTGTCGGTTTGTTTGGCGACGCTCGGTCTCATTGCCGACTCGGCAGCCGTCATCATTGGAGCCATGGTGGTTGCTCCTTTGATGGGCCCGGTACTGGGCGTTGCTGCATCCCTGGTTATGGGCTGGCCCAAACGAGGCGCCCGGCAAGCCCTCATCGTGCTGACCGGTGCCGTGGGAGCCGTAGCTCTGGCCGCGCTCATTTCGGCGCTGCTCCCGGGTGACCTCGACGGTCCATCCCGGGAGCTTCTAGCTCGCACCGAACCGAACCTGCTCGACT
This sequence comes from Acidimicrobiia bacterium, assembly GCA_024637275.1. GTDB lineage: Bacteria > Actinomycetota > Acidimicrobiia > Spongiisociales > JAENVV01 > JAENVV01. The sequence continues at coordinate 8,485 of JAGXFS010000135.1, read as the reverse complement.
TAGGGGTGGCGATGGCGGCGGGAGCGGTCGGTGCCTACACCCTGGTGCGGCGAGAAGCAGCCGAAGCGATGGCTGGAGCGGCGATCGCTGTCGCGTTGGTTCCTCCGCTCGCCACGATCGGAATCGCCCTGGAATCTGCCCGGCCGGATATGGCTTTTGGGGCGTTCTTGCTGGTGGTCGCCAACGTCGTCGGGGTGGTCTTCAGTGGCGCGCTGACCTTCCTGTTTGGGGGGTTCGTCCCGGGGGTCACGCTCAAGCTGGGCGTTGGCCATGTGTTGCGAGGCCTGCGGTGGGTGGTCGTGGCAGCGTTATTGATGGTGTTCCCCCTCCAATGGGACGGTCCCGGGATTCTGTCGCCGCCCCCGGAAGGTGGCGATGTCGAGGCGCTGGTTGAGGAGTGGGCGGCGTTGGCACCACTCCCGGTTGATGTGATCAATGTTGTCGTCGAGGTAAACGACGGTGCCGCGAATGTCGACATAGTCGTAGCCAGCTCCAGCGAACTGCCCAGCCTTGAAGTCCTGGCTGAGGATCTGTCGACGGAGCTTGATCGCGATGTCCGGGTGCAGCTGCAGCGGGTGCTTTCGGCGACGAGTGAAGCCAACGGAGAGGGCTAGCCCAACGGTTGCGTACCTCGCGGGCACGATCTGTTCCCGTGGAATCCGGACACTCTTAATCCGAAGCCTCCGCCAGTTTCGTATGTCCAGAAACTCGACAGTTGATGGGCGAGAAATCCGATACCTGTGAAGTTGCGCCCCAACATTCGTCAACGTTTTCCCGCCAGGGAATGATCAGCCGGCTCCGACCAGCCTCGGGGCCGGTTTTTCATTTGTCCTTCGATTGGAGCTAGTAGTTGGCGAGTGCCTGTGCCTCGGCCACGATGCCAGCCGTGTTGGGAAGAACCATGTTCTCCAACACCTCGGCATAAGGAAAGGTCGGTACTTCAGGTGCCGTGTAGCGCTTGACCGGAGCATCAAGATGCTCGAAGGCTTTGTCGGCTATCTGCGCAGCCAGTTCTGCCCCATATCCCATAAACCCGCTGTCCTCGTGCACGATGAGGACCTTGCCGGTTTTCGAGACTGAAGCCTCAATCGTTGGCCAGTCAAGCGGTCGCAAGCTGCGAAGGTCGATCACCTCTGCGGAAACGCCGAGGCCTTTCAACTCCTCGGCAGCCTCGACGGCGAAATGGGCCATCGCCCCGTAGGTGACGATGGTCACATCGGTGCCGATGGTGCGCAACGCAGCTTTGCCGATAGGGACGATGTGATCCCCTTCGGGATACGGACCCTTGGCGAGACGGTATAGGCGCTTCGGTTCGAGGAACAAGACCGGATCCGGGTCGGCCACGGCTGCCATCAACAGACCCTTGACGTCGGCTGGAGTCGACGGGACAACAACTTTCAGTCCGGGGACGTGCGCGTAATACGCTTCAATCGATTGGCTGTGATAGAGCGCCCCATGGATACCACCCCCGTAGGGCGTGCGGATGACCATCGGCACCGTCCACTCTCCGTTCGAGCGGTAATGGACCTTCGACACTTCCGAGACGATCTGGTCAAACGCCGGATGGATGTAGTCGGCGAATTGAATCTCCGGCAACGGTCGCTTGCCTGCCGCAGCCATGCCAACGGCAACTCCGACGATCACGGACTCGGCCAACGGACTATTGAAACACCGCTCAGTTCCGAACTTCTCCGTTACGCCGATGGTTGCTTTGAAGACGCCACCTTTCAGGTTGGCAACATCCTCGCCAAAGATCAGGGTGTCATCGTGGGCAGACATCGCGTCGTGAATAGCCCGGTTCACTGCCGTGATGAGGTTGACGGTCTCGCCAGCGACTTCGGGCTCGATCTCGGTTTGGGCCTCACTTGGCTCGATCGGATTGGCATATACGTGGCTGTATGGGTCGGTTGGATCCGGGGAGGCTTCCGCTTCGATGACAGCCGCCAAAATCTCCGACTGGATCTCTGCTTCAATCTCGGCCTCGAGGACTTCGGGCAATAACCGGTTCTCTATCAGATACTGCTTGAGCGTCTCGAGGGGATCCTTGCGTCGCCACATTTCGACTTCTTGACGGCTCCGATAGAGGCGGTCGTCGTCATCAGATGTGTGGGCGAAATATCGGTAGGTATGGGCTTCAATGAGCGTGGTTCCTCCGCCGGAACGGGCACGAGCCGCAGCTTCTGTCACGACCCGGTAGACCTCGAGTGGGTCGTTCCCGTTCACGTGGATGCCGGTGATGCCGTATCCCGCCGCCCGTCCCGCGATGCTGCCGCCGACTTCTTCGGTCGAGGGCACGGAAATGGCGTACTCGTTGTTTTCGATGATGACGATCAAAGGAAGGGTCTGAACGCCCGCGTAGTTCATAGCCTCGGCCCAGTCGCCTTCGGACGTGGAGCCTTCGCCACCATAAACAGCAACGATCCCTGGGCGCTCGTCGAGCTTGAGGGCGTGAGCGATCCCGGCGGCATGTGGGTATTGCGTAGCAATCGTGGACGACTGAGTGAAGATGCGCTTGCTTACATCAGACCAATGGTTGGGGAGTTGGCGTCCGGCTGAAGTGATGTCGGCTTGTTTCGAAAACACCGCCAGGAACATGTCGAGCGGCGTAAAACCCCAGGCGACGGCTACTCCAGAGTCGCGGTAGTACGGCAATAACCAGTCGACTTCCTTGTCGAGGGCGTGTGCCGAGGCGACCTGGATTGCTTCATGCCCGGCCGCAGAGACGACGAAAGGGGCGCGTCCCTGCCGGTTGAGCGCGAACATCCGCTCGTCGATTCGTCTGGTCATCACAATATCGCGATACATAGCCAGGATCTGGTCGTCGGTGATCCCGAGATCCAGATGGTGATCGGTCATTGTTGGATAGCGCAGCGCAGCTTCCAAGGTCATTGTTGAACCTTGCCGCGACGCGTTGGGCTGTTGTGGTTGAACCGCCCGGAAATATCGCCCATGGTTAAGGCTCCTTCCCTGTCGTCGTAGTTTGCAGACTAGGCGGCGACGAGCCACGGCGGAGTCGACTGGCCGATCGTTTATCGACAGGTAGTGAGCACAGAGGCGGGGGAACCGATAGCATTGAGGCATGGTCAAGTCTGCGTACCTGCGGGTCTACGAACCCGAAGACAACGTCACGGTTTCCGTCGACCGGTTGCCGGTCGTCGGGTACATCTCCGAAGACGTCGCTTGGAGCGAGTACGGCCTGATCGACGAACCGTTGCGCGAGGACGTCCTCGCAGCGGACTGGAATGGCAATCGATACCTCTGTCCTCGAAGGCCAAAGTTGCGCATGCTGGAGGGCGTGCTGGCGTTCCATAACGCATTCATCGGCGGTGAAGTCCTGGTCCCTGAGACCATTGCAGCAACCGCCGCCGCCGAACTCCAACAACTCAAAGATCGGGAACCGGAGCAGCGATCGCATATCCTCACCTCGCCCTGGCATGTTCCGTTGCGCTGGTTTGTCGCCTTCGCTCCGGCCGATCGCGAGATCGTCCAGAACGATGATCGGGTTTCGATCAGATATCGCACCGACCGTCGCACTGCTTCGAAACGACTGGCTAAGGCGCTCAAGATTCTCGAACAGGTCGGCATGGATGACGGCGTCGTCGAGAACGTTCGTGACTTCTCAGATTGGATCGCCAACTTCAGCAGCGGCTCGCTCGTTGAGCTCGACTATGGATCCGTTGCCGAACTTTTCGAAGGCTCCCAATTGGTGTTCGACGAGAGCGCTGCCGAAGTATGGGAGTCGCTCGTAGCACTCGGTGCAAAGGATTGGGAACGTTCAGCTCGCATGTACAACGAGGTTTCTGGTCGATGGAGTCATGCCGCTTCGGTAACTCAGCTCAACTGACCCGACTTCGACCGACAAGAACCGGTAAGAAGCGATAAGCTCGGCTCAACACCGTCGCATGTCTGAAGGAGAATGGAATGATCTTAAACCTAGTTTCGATGTTGGTTTGGGGCTTGATTGCCGGTGTGATCGCCCGGGCGCTTCTTCCCGGCGACGACAATATGAACTGGTGGCAGACCGCCCTGTTGGGGATTGTTGGATCGTTCGTCGGTGGGACCCTCGGTGTTCTCTTCACGGGTAGGAACTTCTCTAACTTCGAGACCTCTGGTGTTATCGGATCCATCATCGGTGCCGTTATCGCATTGATCGCCTTGCGGATGTATCGCAAGAACCAGACGGCCTAGCGAGATTCATCCGGCCGCTAGGTTGGCGGTATGCGCGCCTGGCTACTGCACGACACCAACGGACCTGAATCGTATCGGCTCGAATCGATAGCTACACCTGAACCCGGACCAGATGAGGTCCGGGTTCAGTTACGTGCCTCGGCCCTCAACCATCTGGACCTCTGGGTTTCGCGGGGGATGCCCGCTCCGCACCACTTCCCGCACATTGCGGGCGGCGACGGCGCGGGGGTGATTTCGGCAGTCGGTGACGACGTCACCTCGGTCGAGGTGGGTGCCGAAGTGGTCCTGAACCCGTCGGTCTCTTGCGGGAAATGTGACGCCTGTCTGTCAGGCGAATCTCCCTTCTGTCGGTCATACGGCATCCTCGGCGAGCACCGTCCGGGCACCTTGGCCGAAGAGGTGGTCCTTCCAGTCCGCAATGTTGTCGCCAAACCCGCCAACCTCTCATGGGAGCAAGCGGCCGCCTATCCGCTGGCGACCGGAACCGCTCATCGGATGCTGAGGCGGGCCAGGCTGTCTGCCGGTGATGTCCTGCTAATTGTTGGGATCGGTGGGGGAGTCGCTTCGATGGGACTGCAGCTTGGTCTGGCGATGGGAGCGACGGTTTACGTGACCTCGCGCGATCAATCGAAGATTGACCAAGCGGTCGCTTGGGGTGCGGCGGGAGGGTTCGACTCGGCCGGAGAGTTTTCGAAAGAACTGAAGGCCACGGCAGGTCGGCCCGCCGACGTGGTGATGGAGTCGGTCGGTCCCGCAACCTTCAACCAGTCGATGCGATCGATGCAGTCGGGCGGGCGTATCGCCGTGTGTGGAGCCACATCCGGTCCCAAGGTGGAAATCAGCGTTCCCTATCTCTTCTTCAAACAGATTGAGATCATTGGCTCGACAATGTTCAATCATGCTGAGTTTCTGGCGGTGACCGGACTCGTGAGTTCCGGCAAGGTGCCGGTCATTGTCGATTCTGTCACGCCATTTGAGGAATTGCCCGCCGCGTTGGCCCGGCTCGACGAAGGCAGTCAGCTCGGCAAGGTCGTAATCGGTCGTTAGTCGAGGCCGTCCGGTCGCGGGTCCGTTCGCGCGCCGTATACTGATGGCCGCTGTCGAGTTCATCTTGACGGTATAACCGGAAGGGCTAACCTTCCGGCTCCAGAGTTGAAGCTGGTTTGCCAGCCGATCTAAACACGGGAGCGTGGTGAAGTCTGGAGTTCACGCCGGCCTGTCAAGCCGGAGGTCGCGGGTTCAAATCCCGTCGTTCCCGCCATTCGAGGCCCGGTTTTCGGGCCTCGTCTGAATCGAGGGCAACCTCGAGGAGGGTCAGGTAGCTCAGTTGGTAGAGCGGCGGTCTGAAAAACCGTAGGTCGGCGGTTCAATTCCGCCCCTGACCACCAGTAAAACCCCAGGTCAGAGTGCTTTTCTTGCTCTTTATTGGGCGATGGGCGTTAGCCTCGAAACGCCCAACCCTACGTCAGCCCTACGGGCCGATCTGAATGTCTGGTCGAGTCGATCACCCAACTCTTCGCCCTGAGTGGGATAGAGATGCGCATAGCGTTGAGTGGTAACGACGGATGAATGACCGAGCTGACGCTGAACCAAGGTGATTGGCGCCCCCTCCGCGATCATCAGAGACGCCGCTGTGTGTCGCATGTCGTGAATGCGGAGGTTCGTCGGAAGTCCTGCTTGGTTCAGCGTCGGTCGCCAGATTCGTTGCGTGAAGTTGGAGTTGCGGAGCGGAGTCTTCGTTGCCGTAGTGAACACCAGGGCGTCGGGGTCAGGCGCAACAGACTGCAGACGAACCTCAAGGTCGTCTCTGAGGAACGCTGGGATGTTGACCCATCTGTCGTGGCCCGACTTTGGGGATCCGAAACTGAGACCGCCCTTGACTTCCGCCATCGATTCCGCGATGTGCAATCTCTTCCCCAAGAGGTCAATCCGCCGGCGTCGGAGAGCAACTGCCTCACCCCATCTAATCCCCGATATTCCCAGGGTCATGATCAGAGTTTCATATGGTTGTGGGGCTGCGTCAGTCAAAGCAAGGAGTTGGTCAAGGCTCAGGAACTTCATCTCGCCGCTTACAAGTGATGGAATTGTCGATCTTACGGCGACGTTTGCTGCGGGATTTCTCGGTATGCGGTCAAACGCAGCCGCCATCCCCAGACAGCCATTTAGGACGTTGAACGCCTGCCGTACGCGGCTTGCGCTCAAGCCACTCAGTTTCAGGTTGGCGATCCAAACTGAAATCTCCTCAGGACGGATCGAGCTCAAGCTCCTCGGGCCGAACACCGGTAGTACGTGGTTGTCGAGCAGCGATCTATAGCCTTCAAGGGTTTTCGGCTTCCGATCAGCCTTGGTGTTGAGCCAAGATGCTGACCACTCGGCGAACGATATCTTTCCCGCGCGCGGGTCGGTGTACCGGCCCCGATCAACGTCGGTTGCGATACGTCTCGCGTATTGTTCGGCATCGATTTTGCGAGGGAACCACTTCTCGCGTGGCTTGCCGCTTGGGTCCCTGTAGTGAGCTACCCACCTGGCCTCGCCGGACTTCGTTTTCGCCTTACGTATTGATGCCATCAGTGTGTTCCCTTCTTCTCTATCGGCTCAGCCCCCAATGCGGCGAAAGCTATCGCGTATTCGTCAGACGTGAGCTTTCCTCTATCCCGTTGCCTGTGCTGCGGCGTGGAACCCTGCCGTACTCGACGGCTCAGCTCCTGACACTTGAGTGAGCGCTAGACCTTATCGGCTCGAGTTCGTTCGCGAGGGAGAAGTGGCTTGCCGAATCCTTCAGTCGGTCGTTGATCCATTGGTCGATGTCGCTTTTGCGGTAGCGGAGGTGGCGGCCGGCTCGGAATCCGGGGGGTCCTTCGCGGCGGTGACGCCAGGCGTAGAGGGTTGCGAGGGGCACGTTGAGGTAGTCGGCGAGTTGTTGGGCTGAGAGCAGCGGGTCGAGATTGTTCATCCCCAAACTTTCTGACGGGACCCTCTCAGCAGAGTGTTATTTGAGTGTCATTTACCCTGTCATTTGGTTGCCTTCTTGACTGTTTCGCCTGGTCAGGGACCTTTTTTGGAAATCTTCGAATTCGACGCCACCGGTTCGCACCGTGGCGCCCGGTGGTGGGGGTGGAGGGCTCTTGAAAGGGTTACGGAAACTCTGCTGAAAGGGTTACGGAAACCCTGTTGAAAGGGTTGTCGTGTGTAGTAGCCGACATGGAACCCGTTCGGAGCGTCGACCACCGTCAAGACCGACACCCCACGACCGGGCTGGTGCTGGTTGGGGCGGGCCGTCGGGATTGCCGCATCCACGGCTACCCGGCGACGATTCCGGCCCGGGAAGCAACCGAACCAATGCTTCACGATCACCTCTTCGGAGTCCCAACAGCCTCCCAAAATCAGATCATCCGATTCGAAGCAACCAGGATCGGACAACAGCCTGATCGTTTTAGCCGATCCGAGCCCACCCAGGTTCGTACCTTCTCGACCGATCTTCCTGTCCCCCACACGCATCTGCAACGAGTTGCGTCCGGTTTACCGGTTTACCGGTCGGGGGATGGCCGGTGTTGAGTTTGGCGAAGGCTGCCAAGGATTATTACTTGCGCAAGCTGGGCGAGATTTCACCTGGGGAGGATTATTACCTGCGGGGTGGTACCGCCACCGGTATCTGGCGGGGCAACGGCGCCAAAGATTTAGGCCTGGAAGGTTCGGTGTCGGCGGAGGGTTTGGTTCGCTTGTTCGATGGTCAACATCCCGCAACGGGTGAGCAGCTCGGTCGGAGTCTGCGTAAGGATGGGGTAGCCGCCTGGGATGTGACCTTCTCAGCCGACAAATCAGTGTCCCTCCTCTGGGCCTTGGGAGATCCCGACACCCGGCGTGAGGTGTTGGAAGCGTTCGAGGAGGCAACTACCTCGGCGTTGGGGTATTTGGAATCGGTTGCGTCGTCGACCAGGGGCGCTTCGAAAACGCCGATGGTCGACGAGAACGGTGACCCGGTGCTCAACGACGACGGGAAACCCAAGTTTCGGGTGGAGACCTGGCCGATTGAAACGTCCGGGTATGTGGCGGCTTCGTTTACCGAGTTCACCTCCCGAGCCGATGACCCCCAACTGCATACTCATGTGGTGGTCGCCAACAAAGTCCAAGGCACAGATGGGATATGGCGGACCGTGGACGGTCGTTTGTTGTATCGGTATCAACTGGCGGCAGGGTACCTCCACGAAGCCGTCCTCAGAGCGGAGTTAACTGGGCGGTTGGGGGTGCGGTGGCAGCCAGTCCGCAACGGGATGGCCGACATTGCCGGGTTCACCCG
>JAGXFS010000016.1 GCA_024637275.1 Acidimicrobiia bacterium | reverse complement strand
TTTTCAAGAACAGTCATCTGTGACCAATTTGTTGGTCACGTCGGTTCGACCCAGCAGCCTCGAAATCGCTGCGTCTTTCGAGATCGCCGCTCACTACCAGGCCGCCACAGACCTTTCCCTCCTGGGTGGTGACTTCTACGATTGTTTCGCCCTCTCGCCAACCAGGTCAATTGCGGTGGTGGGTGACATGACTGGCAAGGGTATTGTCGCAGCTGCCCAGGCCGGCCTTCTCCGATCGGCAGTCAAAGCAGCTTCACTGGCGGGGAGTTGCCCGGACACCACGATCCGGACGATCAACCAGATGCTTCGCTCCCAAGACAACAGCCCGTTCGCAAGCTTGGTGCTGGCCCAGATCGACACTGATCCTGACGGCACACACCGCTACTCGGTGTCATGCGCCGGCCACCCCGCCCCCATGGTTGTTTGCGCCAATGGCACCACTCGCGAGATCGAAGCCCAAGGCGTCCTACTTGGCTTCATGGACGACACCGAATGGACACCCGCAACTGGCGTCCTTGCCCCAGGAGACACGTTGCTGCTCTTTTCTGACGGTGTGATCGAGGCGCGCCTCGGCGCCGATGAGTTCGGCCGGGATCGGCTTGCGGAAGCAGCTTCGGTTGCTGCATCTGCCGGAGCGGAGGCCATCTCGAAGGCGATTGCATCAGCTGTTGATGGGTGGTCGGCCGGGAAGTTACAAGACGACATCACCGTTCTGACGATCACAGCCCAATGATGGCTGTCGAAGCCGCCCGCACCGCCCTCATCGACGCTCTCGACCGATTCGACAGCGAGGGGTTCGGAGCACACGTGGATCAGGCACTCAGATCTGGCATGACCATTCCGGAGGTACTCGATCTACTTGTCGGCCCCGCGCAGCACTGGGTCGGCTCTCAGTGGGAGAGCGGGGATTGGAATGTTGCTCAGGAGCACCGCGCGACGGCTATTACGTCACGAACAATAGACCTGCTCGACATAGCCGCCGAACCGACCATCCCGGGCGAAATACTCGTCACGTGCGCCGAGGGAGAGTGGCATACGCTCGGCCTCTCGATGGTTTCCCAGGGCCTCCGGTCACAGGGATACGACACAGTCACCCTGGGCGGTCCCATCCCGTCCGGCCAGCTGCTCCCCCTTCTCCACGAGCTGGCCGCCCGGTGCGTAACAGTGACCTGCCAGATGCCTGGAAATCTACCTGGCGCTCGTCGAATGGCGGCAACCGCCCGCGAATCCGGAACCCCTGTGGTGATGGGCGGGTCGGCCGTAACCGCCAATCGAGCCATCCTTCTGGGAGCCAACGCCTACGCTCGCGACATTCGGGACCTCGCCCGAGCAATCGAATCAGTTTCCGTGCCGGCCGCTCCTATCGGTCCCCTCACTCATGCTCGCTCCGAGGGGTTCGAATGGATCGACATGCGTATGCACTCCCTCGCCGCAGGACTGTCGGTCCCAGACAAGAGTTTGTCGACAGAATCGGTTCTCGATGGTGTCTGGATGTTGAGATGCCTCAGCGCCGCCTTGTTGTGTGACGATCCGGCCATTGTTCATGACGAGGCCGGGTGGCAGCAGCGCCGGTCTGCAGCGGCCGGAAGGCCGCCGGTGTCAGCAATACTTCAGGCAGTTCTAACCGTCGTCGACGAAGGTCCACCGATAGTGGCCGAGACTTTGACTCAGGGCGCTAAGGAGTATCTGACTTAGTCGTCGACTGGCGCCAGGTAGCGATGCCCATGCGGAATCTCCGGTTGCTCACCCAGGTAGACCACCACGCGGCATTGCGGATCTCCGACGGCGATCCGTTCCTCGAGCACAACCGTCGCCTCTCCGAAGTTGCGAGCCGCGATCCCGCCAAAGACACTGGACGTCATCCGGCAGAGCGCAGGAGCACGCAGAACGGCGTCACCGAACGGACAGGCGCGGTTCCCAAGCACGATTCGGTCCTCGTCGGCTTCCAGTACGTAGAAATCTCCGCCGATAGCTTGCTTCAGCCGCACGTAGCAGTCGCCGGTTTCGCTGGGAGTCAAAAGCTCGCGAAGACCCGGATGACTCGATCGAAACTCAGCCTCCATCTGACCACCGACATCGGTTCCGACCTGAGCAACCACTTCTTCCGTAGCGAGCGGCCCTAGGGAAAGTTCAACTCCCTGAGCCATCTGGACCACGAGTGACCTCAAGAAGGCTTCCTTCTCGAAGCCGTTCGGACCTGCTTCGGATCGGTCAGGCAAGACATTACCGATTCGCCGCGGGGGATCCAGGTCTTGCTGATCCCGCCGGTCAACCTTGAGTTCTGCTCTAACCCGCGCACCTCCGCCGGCTTTCTGAGCCACTTCCAGCCTCGCCGCCAGGTCGGCGGCAACAGCCAGTCCCCGTCCGCGCACCGCTGATGGGTCGGGCATGGCGACGGCGCTCATCTGGAACGAGGATCCGAGATCGTTGACAGAAACGACCGGGCGGCTGCCCGTCCAGTTAACCGAAACCCAAACCGGGCCACCAGCATTCTCGACCCCGTTGTTGACGAGCTCGGTGAATGCCAAAGCCGCGAGGTCGATCTCTGCGTCGCCATCGGCATGGCGGCGGAGATAGTCGACGAACTCGCGCCGAATCACAGTGGCCCCTTCGGTGTCGCCATCCTCAAGATACCAATCCATCAAACCATCTTATCCCCACCGCTGTCCGGATCGGTGTTCGCCCGGATCTCCCCTTCTGCGTCGTTGCGGACCAGAAGATTGACAATTTCTCGCCGGGCAGTGGGCTCGACCGCGGCGCGGATTTTCTTTCGAAGGAGCGCTTTAACCATCACCTTTCTCATCCTCGGCTTCCGGGCGAGCCAATCAAATAATCTCTGACACGGCGCCAACATGATGATCCGGCTGAGCAAACGTCGAAGCGGTGGAATCCGACCAGCCAGAAGGACGATTCCCCCGATGATCGGCGCCCAGCCCGGGAGAAACGGAAGAACCAAACCGGCTAACCCGACCAAAACGGCCAGGACACCAAACGTGACGTCGATGAACCAGCCTCGAGCGTCCCAATGTTCCAGCTCCACCGCTACGTCACCAGGCACCGCGTCTTCGGCCAGCCCCTCAATCCGAGCTTGGGTGAGGTCGCCATGGGGGACCGGGCTTAGAGGGAGCATATGGTGGAGCCTTTCAGTCTGCCGTTAAGCGACGGTGGGTAAGGACGGCTGCAGCTATGAATAACGCCAGTGCGCCACCGCCAAGGGCGAGCGTGGTGCGCAGATCGATCCCGGACCCCCGAAACAGCACGTCTCGCAGGCTGTCGAGCGCGTGCGTGATAGGCAGCGCCCAGGACACGGCCTGAACTTCCGGAACGAGCCGATCGATGGAAATGAAAAAGCCTGAGAAGAAGATGCTCAGCAGCAGCATGATCATGGAGGCATTCACGGCCTGGGTATCGGATGAGACTACGGACGACACGACGAAACCAACCCCGAGCGACGCCACCACCAACAAAGCGAGCACCGCGGCATAATCGGCGACGGAACCCAGGAATGGCACGCCGAATCCCCAGAACATCAGGCCACTGAGTGCGAACGCCACAACGACAGCAACGACCGCATATCCGAAGTACTTCCCCACCAGCATCTGCGTGGCGCGTAGCGGGGCGACCTTGAAAATCTCGATCGTCCCGAGCGACCGCTCGCTCACCAGGGAAAGGGCGGCAAACGTCACTGCAAGGTGCTGAAGGAGGAGGGCGATGACCCCGGGCGCGTAGAAGTCGGTGACGCTGAGTTCGGTCGATCCAACCAGGTCGGTGGCCACTTCAAACGGACTGACGATCACCATCGGCTCGATGGAACGAAACTCTGCGGCTGCATCGTCGAGTTCGATCAGGTCCGATTCCAGGGCACGAACGGCTTCGAGATCCGAGGAGTTCTGGCTGGAAACGTCGAGCTGCTCGGCCCGGTCCCGCAGGGCAGCTGGTGTCGCCCCAGGATCATCGGCTGCCAGCCCGGTCGAACCACCTTGCTCCGTTGACGCCCACGCATCGAGCTGGTCGGTTAGCCGATTCCTCTCGTTCCTCGCGGCAAGCTGATCGCCTTCTTCCATTGCAACCCGCAGCGCGGTGCTGGTCTGGCGAGCCTCGCTCAACAGCGTATCATCCGACATAACCTGGCCCTCGGCGACCAGCCCTTCCAGGATCGACCGATTCACGGCATCTATTGCTGCTTTGGTGATCAAACCGATCGTGGCTCGCTCATACGGATCGAGTTGGTCGTGGAGTACTTCGAACACGGCTTGCTCATTATTACGGATCGTTGCCTCAGGGTCGTCTGGCACCACTACCACGACGTCGACTTGGCCACTCCTGAGCAGCCCCAGGGCAGATTCGCGGGAGTCGGTCACTCCGGCTGATTCCAAGGCGTCCCCAAGCTCGGCCAGGCGTGGTTCTATGACAGTGTGGAACGTCTCCTCATCTGCCGACACGAAGATGGTGCGCAGCGGACTATTCGTCTGTCGATACCCGGCGCCGAACAGTGCCAATATTAGAAAGGGGGCTATGACGAGCGTGACAACCAGCTTCGGCTGACGGACCAGATCCGCGACCTCTTTCCGAAAGAACGCCCACGCTCTGACGTAGTTATTGACCTTAAACACTTAGGGGCCGCCTGGACTTTGGGTGCGGACGCCATCGTCGGTGTCAGCGGCCATATGTTGCTCGATCAGCTCGACAAAGACGTCGTCGAACGGCGGTTGGAATTCTTCATAAGCTTCGACGTCTATTTTCTCGTCGCTCACGAAGCTGCCGAGCAGTGGCAGCGCCTCGGAAGCCTCTTCGACCACCAGCTTCACCCGTCGGGCACTAACGAACTCGTGCTGCGATGCACCCACCGCGACGGCGACCCGAGCGACGAGATCCTGTGCCGGATGCGCAGAGAAATCTATATGTATCACGTCGCCACCAAAGGCCGCATGACGCAACCCGGTAGGAGTATCAACGAGTAACAATTTGCCGTCTGCGAGAACGCCGACGTAGTCGCAGTAGGCGGCCTCTCCGACATACTGCGTCGTGACGAACAGAGTCCGGCCCTCCGAGCGCAGCGACTCGAAGTGATCCCACAACTTGCGGCGTAGGACCGGGTCGATCCCACCGGTGGGTTCATCGAGAAATATCAGGTCCGGATCGTGGACCAGAGCCGCGGCCAGACTCAACCTGCGGCGCATCCCACCAGAGATTTGCGACACCCTTTTGCGATCGTGGCTATCAAGCTCAACGAGGTCGAGGACCTTGTCGAGCGAGGACCGATCCCGGCCGATCCCGTACAGAGAAGCGAAGAATCGGAGGTTTTCCCAAACGGACAAGTTGGGGTAGAGCACGGACAGCTGGGGCATGTAGCCGATCCTGCTGCGGGTCTTGTCGGTGAACTGGGCGGGATCTTCTCCCATTACGCGGACCGTACCCTCGGTGGGTTCGAGGACGGACGTGAGGAGCCTGACCGTGGTCGTCTTGCCCGACCCGCTTGGACCGATAAAGCCGAAGATGGAGCCGCTAGGAATGGAGAGATTGATGCCGTGAACGCCATCGCCCGATGCGAAGACCTTCGACACATTCTGCATCTCGGCGATTGCCGGTCCGTCCAGACCCTCAAGATCGTCGACCCTCTTACGCTCATCCAACATCCAATACCCTCCGCTAACTCAACGTGTTCTACCCCCTGGAGCGGCGCTTCAAACCTGGCAAAAAAGAAAAAATAACGATGTTTGGATCTGAGCTGGGCGGGTTAACAAATCGGCAACAAGAAAGCCCGACCAACAGGAGGATCAAATCATGGGCGGCATTACATTTCTTTTCGTCGGCTTGGTCGCCGGAGCTCTGGCTCGACTCATCGTCCCAGGAAACGACCCGATGGGCGTGCTGGGGACGGACCTGGTCCGTCCCCATTTTTCGTTAAGCCTCGATTGCTACTCGCAATTCTGACAGAGCCTTGCGCAGAAGCCGGGAAACATGCATCTGCGATATGCCAAGTTCGTCGGCAACCTCCCGCTGCGACTTAGCCTCGAAGAACCTGAGGTAGATGATGTGTCGTTCCCGCTCCGGCAGGGCTTTTAGGTGCTCGGACACCGTGACGCGTTCGTCAGATCGACCAAGAATCTCATCTTCGAACGGCAAGAGATCACCGAGCGTCGACCCGCCGTCATCTTCGCCAACCGGCATGTCCAACGAAGCCGCCGTAAAGGCCGACCCGGCATCCAACGCCTCGAGGACTTCTTCAGCCGAAATCTCGAGTTCATCCGCGATCTCGGCAATCGTGGGCGACCGACCCAGTTTCTGGGTCAGCTCTTCGACTGCCCGACCGATGCGCAAAAAGGTCTCTTGCAGCGATCGCGGAACCCGGACCGACCAGGCTTTGTCTCGCAGGTGCCGTTTTAGCTCTCCAAGAATCGACTTCGTGGCGAACGTTGAGAACTGAACGCCTACCGAAACGTCGAACCGATCGATCGTCTTAAGGAGACCGTATCGAGCGACTTGAATAAGGTCATCAGTCGCCTCGCCCCTCCCCCGGAATCGTTGCGCTAGTCCAATCGCGAGCGCGTCGTACCGTTCAACGATCTGACGCCTGACATCAGGATCGTCGCGCCGCTCGAACCAGTCCTCGTTTTCGACCGAACCGCTCATATCGGCTCATTCATGTCGGGCCGGTCATGCGGGCGGTCGCCACGAGACAGTGATTACCAACCTGTCTCCCTCAAACGCAGCATTGGGGAACAGCGCACGAACGATCGATCCGAGATCGAGGGAGGGCTGATCGACGTGACCTGGTCCTGCGCCCACCGACTTCTGGTCCGATACCGGCCCAACCTGCACCAAAACCCCTTCGGGGCCGATCGTCCCACTGATAGTCACCTCGTTCGATCGGGCGGTAAGGATCGATGCGGTTACGGCTTCCGAGACGGCCAAACGCAGATCGTCGATGACCTCATCATGGAGTCCGAGCGTCCTCCCCAGACTGGCGATGAACAAGCGAGCAGTGGCGACGTGGTCCGGGCTACTCGGGCCTGTCAGCTTGAAGGGACCTTCAGGCTGACTACGCATCGGAACTGGCAGCATCCACCGATCGGAATATATTCAGGTGGCCGTCCACACCGGTGATCGACAACAACTTGGTAACCGGACCGTCGGTCACAACTAGCCCGAGCGGGTTACCACCATCACTGGCTCCCGAATGAGCAGCCAACAGGACCCGCAGCCCGGTTGAATCAATAAAGGAAACGCTCGACAGGTCGACCACCACCGGTCCATCACCTAGGCACTGGCTGAGCCGGGTTTCGAGGTCGGGCGACGAGGCCAGGTCGATCTCTCCGACCGCCGTCAGGATACACATGCCGTTCGATTCACTTTGCTCAATGGTCAGATGTGTCAACTAGACCTCCCCATACATGGTGCCGTAGTATACGAGCCATGGAAGAGCTTGCCACCCAGGGAACGATGGTCGTAGAACTGCCGGGCCATCCAAACATGGCTCGAGTTGTGAGGACTATGGCGAATCGAGCCGCAGACCTGGCCGGCCTGGGTTATGACCGGGTCGAAGACCTCGGACTGGCAATTGATGAATCCGCCACGGCGCTCCTCGATCTGGCACCTGACACCATCCTCCGTACCGATCTGGTAGCGAACGCCCACACGGTGGCGTTCGTCATGTCAGTAGAAACATCGACTGAGCCATGGCCGCCCGCCAACTGGAGTGATTCCATCGGTGGCATGGTGCTGGAATCGGTTGCTACCGAGGTCGCGTTCGAGTCTGACGACCGGTCGTCTTCAATTCGGGTTTCGATCACCAACTAGCTCAGCCTCACCGGCCTGTGTAGTGGTCGGGTCAACAACCAGCGCTGGAACCTCGTCGTCTTCGTCATCTACAACGAGTCTTCGTCATCTACAACGAACGGGCTGTCCGCACCAGGGGTCAGAACGTCGATCACTCCTTCGACCGCGTACCGAAGCATCAACATGACCGTCACGAGCATCCCGGTTGAGGCAGCGGCCCCGGCCAGCACGAGGTAGTAGACGATCTCGTAGCGACGTTGAATTCCTTCTGCCTCGTCGATCGGCACCGTCAGAAACAGTAATAGCAGCGCCGAACCGGCGGCCAGCATGATGCACATCGTCGATATCTGCCGTATCCGCTTGAAGAATCCCGGCTTGAAATTGGCGTCGTGACTGGCCGTGATACCAATGAGAGCCAGCATTAACGCCAGAATCGTTGTCGAAGCCGCTACCAGCGTCGAGGCGAGGAATCGAATGGTTGGGAGCGCCGCGTCGAGCAGATTGCGCGCCTCAAATGAAGAAATACCGCCGGCGATGGCCATCATGCCGAACCCGAAGACCGCGACTAGCGCCCCGCCAGCAAGCGCCCACCGAAGTTCTTGGGGGGGCATGCCCTGCTCCCGTTCATCCTGATCTAGCTTGAATAGTCCCATGATCGGTTCCTACCCCACGACACCCGGACCGAAACACCACCGAGCCCCGGCCCGAGGTCAGGGCTTATCGTCGCCCTCGTCGCCCTCGTCGCCCTCGTCGTCGTCCGCGTCGTTCCAGGCGGGATCGTGGTCCCATTC
>JAGXFS010000134.1 GCA_024637275.1 Acidimicrobiia bacterium | reverse complement strand
TGGTCTTCTTCACGTCCGCGTCCGTGCTTGTCATCGAGGTTCTTGCCGTCCGGATTCTTGCCCCGTACGTCGGGGTGAGTCTCGAAGTATTCACGGCGATTATTGGCGTCATCCTGGCGGGAATTTCGGCGGGTGCCTGGGCCGGCGGGCGGGCGGCCGATCGGGCCCGCCCGCGACGATTGCTCGGGCCGCTTCTCATCGCCGGTGGCCTGAGTGCCATCGCGTCGCCGCTCATCGTCGACCTGATTGGGCCAGCGCTTTCGAGTGATCCGGTCTCGATCGTCGTAGCTTCGGTCCTCGGGTTCCTGGCACCTGCCGCACTGTTGTCGGCGGTGAGTCCAATCGTCGTGAAGATCCGCCTCGCGTCGCTCGAGGAGACCGGATCGGTGGTTGGTTCGTTCTCGGCGATTGGCACGGCGGGGGCGATCTTCGGTACGTTCGTGACCGGATTCTTTTTGATTGCCGCCTTTCCGACCCGGCCGATCGTGATCGCTTTGGGGGCGGCCCTGACCGCTGCGGGCCTTGCCCTTTCAGTAATTAGCCGGAACGTGGTCGTTCCGGTCGCGTTGGGGCTCATCGGACTCAGCGGCCTCCTGGTGCTGTTCGACGGACCGTGCGATTACGAGACCACCTATCACTGTGCCATTGTCGAAGTTGATGAGGATCGGCCGGATGGACGCGTCCTCGTGTTGGATCGCTCCCGGAACAGTTACGTCGATTTGAGCGATCCGACCTATCTGGATTTCCGGTATATACGGCTCATTGTCGACGTCATCAACACCGAAGCGCCCGACGGTCCGCTCGACGTGGTCTCGGTGGGCGGGGGTGGATTCACAGTCCCCGGCTACCTGAATGCCACGAGGCCAGGAACCAAGAACGTGGTGCTTGAGATCGACCGGCTCTTGGTCGATATTGGATATACGCAGCTGGCGCTAGCGGACGATATCGAGGTGATCGTCGGCGATGCGCGCACTTCGCTAAAACAGCTCCCGGATCACGAGGCAGATGTGGTGATCGGTGATGCCTACAGCGGGGCGTCCGTCCCATGGCACCTCACGACCGTTGAGTTCATGGAGGATGTCAGCCGGGTATTGGCGGCGGACGGGGTGTACGTCATGAACGTGATCGACTACGGCCAGAGGCGGTTCGCCAAGTCTTCCGTAGCCACGATCGAGACCGTGTTTGAGCATGTCGCCGTGTTCGCTCCGCCGTCGTATATCGATGGCGACGGAGGAGGCAACTACATCATCGTGGCTTCACACCAGTCGGTTGATGTCGCCGCCCTCGCAAGTGCGATCGTCACCCGGGGCGGCGAAGAAGTCGGGCTGTCAGGCTCGGATCTTGCTGACTTCGTAGACGGAGCCATGGTGCTCACCGATGACTTTGCTCCGGTCGACCAAATCGTCGGCAGCCCGTTCAGCTAGCCCGCCAAGCTGGGCGCTCGGCAAGCTTCGCTCATGAACGCTGGAACCCCGGGTTCAACCCTGGGTTCGAACGCCCGATATCGGGCGGACCAGCCCCACGTTCAGGCCGCAGATCCGCCCAATCGGCGATCAGGTCGCTAGGTGGTGGCGACGAAGAGCCGCTCGGCGATGAAGGCATTCAACCCGACGCCTGGCTGGCCATCAGCGGTGACGGTCAAGGTCCCGTCAGATTCCGTGTTCGTCACCGTAAGAACTGCCCCGGGGCGGAGCCCCGATTCGTCGAGGAAGCCCATGATCTCCGCATCGAGCTCCAGTTCCTCAGAGATGCGTTCGAGTGGCATGGCCTCCCCCGGGTCGAGCGTGGACAATGCTTGTATCGGTGGCGGTTTGTACCCCGCTCCTGGAATCGGATTCCCATGCGGACAGGTCTTCGGATTGTCGAGCGCCTCCCACATACCCGCCTCGACGTCGTCCGAGATCACGTGCTCCCAGACCTCGGCTTCCGCATGTACCTTCACCCACGGCAGACCGAGGACCTCCGACAGGAAGCGTTCGGCAAGCCGGTGGCGGCGGACGACCACCTCGGCGAGATGTCGTCCTTCGTTGGTCAGTTTGAGCACCGGCTCTAGCGTGACGAGTCCGTCGTCAACCATCCGCTTGACCATCTCGGACACCGACGGCCGTGACACGCCCAACCATTCTGCGATCCGCGCCTGAATGACGGGTATTCCTTCCTCGTCCAGTTCGAAGATCGCCGCGGCATACTCGCGGTAGGGCATCCGGTAGTCCGAGGTCTCCATCCCGGCAGTATACGGTCGGTGGTTTATGTGGCATTTATGACGCCCCTTAATTTGCACCATGGAGATAGGAGAAATACTGTAAGGCGCACCTAACACGGCGAAGCACAGGAGACAGCGGTGGCGGCATTCTTGGTCATGTTGCGAGAGGGAGTCGAAGCGGCTCTGATTGTGGCGATTTTGTTGGCTTTCCTCGACCGGACCAACCGTCGCGAGGCTTCGGTGACCGTGTGGAAAGGTACCGCGGCCGCCGTGGTGGTATCGCTTGTGGCCGGGGTCGCCATCTGGAATACCGTCGGATCGTTGGAAGGTGCAACCGAAGAGCTCGTCGAAGGCGTCGTGGCCCTCCTCGCCGCTGCACTCCTCACGTGGATGATCTTCTGGATGGGCAAGCAAGCTCGTAACCTCCGGGCAGGCCTGGAAGCCCAGGCCGACAGTGCCCTCGAAGCGGGAGGGACCGCACTCGCCGCCGTCGCGTTTGTGGCCGTTGCCAGAGAGGGCTTTGAATCGGTTCTGTTCTTGTTGTCGACGACAGTCGGTGAAGGGGAAGCGTCGGCGCGCAGCCAGATCCTTGGCGGGGCCCTGGGTCTTCTTGCCGCAGTCGCAATCGGCTATCTCGTGTATAAGGGCAGCCATCGGATCAACCTGCGAGCCTTTTTCCGGGCTACCGGATTCCTGATCATTCTGTTTGCGGCTGGTTTGGTAGCCAAGGGTATCCACGAGCTTCAGGAAGTCGGCATTATCCCCACGCTGATCGAACACGTGTGGGAGTTGAACATTCTCGATCCGGCTACGAGCACCACGGGAGCATTCTTGAAGACCATGTTCGGATGGGATCCGGATCCGTCACTGCTTCAACTGCTTGGTTATTTCGCCTACGCGATTCCGGTTGGTGTGAGCTTCGGTCGCCGAACGGCTCTGGTGCAGCCTGTTGCTGCTCTCGCCGACGAAACCGTTCCGACCAGCTGAACAGTGGAACCCTGGGTTCAACCCAGGGTTCCAGCACTCGATCAATCGGCCTGTATAGCGGCGCGGCAACCTACGGTAAGGGCCGCATCCGCGGATGGACCCCGCTTCTATACCCGGTGGCAGTCGCAGGGGCTGGCTCGCTTCCTTGCAGGTCGACCATCGCCAGCGCGTTGTCGCTGTTGCCGTCGAGTCGGGCCGCAAAGATCACTTGTTGGCTGTCGGCGGTGAATGATGGATGGGTAGCATTCCCGCCCAACTTGGCCAGGTCGGTTATCCGGGTCAGTCCAGACCCGTCCGGGTGGATCGTGTACAGATCGTTGGTCTCGTCGCCTGGCTGACCAAGAGATGAGAAGACGATCAGCTGTCCGTCGGGGCTCCAATCGGCGGTTTCGGCGAACAGTTCAGGTTCGGTCAGAGCGCGAAGGGTTGGAGTTGTTGAAGTGAGATCTACGACTGACAGTGTGACGCCCGTCACATTGTCGTCGACCGAGGGCCCGTTGCGATGGACGACTTCGAGGACGATCGAATTGCCATCAGGTGACCAGCGAGATCCGGCATAGAAATCTGTTGGCCCGGCACTGAGCACGACCTCGACCTCACCTGTGGCAAGGTTCAGGAGTTCGAGGGTCGATTGTCCCGATCCTGCGTCGGCGACCATGCGGCTGAAGACAATGGAGGAACCATCGGGTGACCAGGCGGGATCATCGAACCAGAGACACGGATCAACGCAGTCGAGTGCGACGCTGGCTCCGGTGCCATCGGCGTTGACCGTCCAGAGATCGTCGGTACCGTGTTGGTCGGTCACTGCGAGGACGATCCGTTGACCGTCGGGTGACCAGTCAGGATTCGTCTGGTTGTAGCCCGTGACATCGCCGGTCGGGGAGTGTATTCCGGTGCCATCAGGACGGACCAGGAAGACCTTGTCCCCGGCTCCATACGCTTGGTACAAAATCCACGATTCTCCTGCTGACACGGTCGTGGGATCAGCGAGCATGGTGGTCGTAGGCGTTGTTGTCGCGCTCGGCGTAGCGGTGGAGGTGGTGGTAACCAGGGCAGCTGACTGCGCCGCCGTTGCTTCGGTGGGTAATGATGCCTGCGCCGACGAACAGGCCGTCGCAATCAAAGCGATGAATAGCGTTTGGTATCGGGGTTGGCGAGACACGGGTTCCTCCTTCGAGGGTTGGTGGGTAGGTGCTGATCTCATCGGAGAGGCCATCGATTGTTGGTGTCGGGAGATTTCGGCTGGCGGAATGGGTCACCGGAGTCGATCCTGGGCCACGGAGACGCGGACTCCCTTTAACGCACTGAGGATGTTGACCGCCCCATCGCGACCCAGGGTTATGAGATCGACGCCGCCGTCTGTCAACGTTCGCTGAAGAAGAAGATCCCCATCGTGCCAACCGAGAAGGGAGACGTCTTCGGCGTTGGGAATGGTCGTGAATGACCAGGTTGCCGCATCCAGATCCGCGAAGCCCACATTCACGAGATGGTTGCCCTCGGATGGCCACTGCAATGCTGCGATGGTCGTGCCATCGGGCGACCACTGGTGGGCGGCGGCGTAGGCCGAGTCCCATCCTGCGGGTAGCGGAGATGTTCCTGCATCCATCGCCGGAGTAATGGTCGTTGCCCAATCTTCAACCGCTGTCGCCGAGAATGACAAGTACCCATCCTGCTCGGCGGCGATGGTGGAACCGTCCGGGCTAATACCGATGAAAGGCCCGGGTAGCTCGGTGAGTTCTGCGCTCAGTGAGGCCGCTCCGTCGTTGACGTTCCACACTCGAACCACGGTTTGTTCGAAGGTGAGAGTGTCGTGAACCAATGTCGCAACATGCCGACTGTCGCCGCTCCATACGATGTAGTTCGTTTGGGCTTCCAATCCCCCTGGCGCGCCATACGGGATCCTCACGCTCTCGTCAAGGATCGTCTGGCCGGTTGTGAGGTCGACGATCGTGAACCAATCCGTCGCGCGATCGAATGGAACGGTGGAGAACGCGACGTACCGTCCGTTCGGGCTGAGTTGCGGATTGAGGCTGCGTCCGCGCGCAACGAGGCGTGCGTCGTCACTGCTCATGGCGATAAGTGAGCGTGAGCCTTGCCGGTCGACCGCGAAAGCGATATCTGCACCGCCGGGTAACGGAGAATCGCCAAGAGGGACCGGTGTTGCGTTCGGGTCCCCAACGAGTGCCGGCCACGGAGCGACATTCGCCAACGGGACTGTGGTGGCAATGGGTGTTCGGGCGGATGCAGTAACTGCGACCGGTTCCGGCGTGATCGCCGCGTGAGGCGCTGAGTTTCGCCCGGACGAACAGGCGACAGCGACGAGGCTCACCACGAAGGTCAGGATGAAGAAGGTGCGGCTCATGTCTTTCGTCTCCTTGGTCAATGTCGGCGCAGGTCTTGCGCTTTAACGACTAGAGCCGAGCCGCGGTCGGATTTATGACGAACAATGTTCGAGAAGCGCCTGGCCGCCCTGGCCGGGGAGAGCCCCTCCTGGGTTGGTGCTGCCGATTGTTGCTCTAGGGAATCGGTCGCCAGCGGGCGTGAGTACCCGACCGGTAGCGGTCGCTCGTAGCCGGGGTTGGATCGCCGCCATCTGCGGGCATCGTTGCCATGACCCAGTCGCCCTCCGGTTCGAGCAGGGCAGTGAAGATGATCTGCGATCCGTCTGGTGAGAAGGACGGAAAGCCCGCCCCACCATCCGAGTCTGAGAGAGTTGTCAGTCGACTGCCCCCGGTGCCGTCGGGCCGGATCGTGTACAGGTCGCTCGTCTCGGCTCCGGCGAAGGCGAGTGCGGAGTAGACGATGGTGGTTCCATCGGGACTCCACGCCGGTGTGACTGCGAACAAGATCGGGTCGGTGATCGGCAGTACCTGAGCTGGAGTCTGTTCGAGGTCGACGACGGACAAGGTAACTCCGACGATTTGGTCGTCGACTAACTCGCCCGAGCGATGAACGACCTCGATGGCCAGGGAGTTGCCGTCGGGTGACCACCTGGTCCCGGCGAAGAAGTCCGTCGCTTCCGCGTCAAGAATCACCGTCATCAGGCCGGTGTCAAGATTGAGGACTTCCAGGGTCCCTCGACCGACGCCACCGGTGTCGGTCATCCGGCTGTACGCAATAGATGTGCCGTCCGGAGACCAGGCAGGGTCGTCCACCCAAATGCACGGGTCGACACAATCGAGAATCAGCGTTGCCCCAGTGCCGTCGGCGTTCACGGTCCAAAGATCGACCGTTCCCCGTTGGTCGTTCACGACAAATGCGAGGCGCTTGCCGTCCGATGACCAGTCGGGCTTACCCTGGCTGTAGCCAGTGCCGTCGGCGGTGGGTGAGTGGCGGCCGGTTCCATCGGGGCGGATCAGGAACACCTTTTCGCCGATTTGTTCATCCTGATAGACGAGCCATGACTCGCCATCGACCGGGGTGTCGGCCGGCGCTGCGCCGACTGAACCGATGGTGGTCGTGACCGCTCGGGTGGTTGGCGTCGTGGCGTCAGTTGGTGAAACAACGTCAGGAGCGCCAGAGATCAAGCTGGCCAGACCTACCAATATGACGAGGACCGCAGCCGCTGCGAACGCCACCCAGGGTCGGGCCATACGCTCTGAGGGTTCGAGCGTGCCAGACCCCAGCATTGCTTGCGAGGGATCTACCCAAGGGAGCGTTTCGTCCGCGTGGGCGGCGTATGAGCGGAGTTGCTCCTCGAGGTTTTTCACGTCGCTGCTCCGATCTTGATGCGCAGTTTCTTCATACCCCGGTCAACGTGGCTTTGAACGGACGAGATGGACACGTCCAGAAAGTCGGCAACTTCGTGCAGTTTCCACCCGAACCCGATCACCAACGTGACGGCCACCCGTTGCTTTTCTGACAGAGAGGCAAGGGCGGCCGGCAAGCCGGGTTCGACATCGTGGAGTCCCTCCGGTGGGAGCGCAATGAGGAGGGGAGTCGCTCGCCGGATTCTGCGCGTTCGGCTCACCCCGACCCGGTACAGGTATCCGGCCGGGTTGTTCATGTTGGCGACCTCATCCCAGTGTTCCCATGCGTAGGCAAGCGACTCAGCTGTGGCGTCGGCTCCGTCCGAGTAGCCGAGACGGGCCGCGAACGCGTGTCTGAGCCGTGGCTGCACCTCGCCACAGAACTGCTCAAACGATGTCGTCGCTTTCAGCAAGATTGAGCTTCCCTCTGTTGCTCATTAGAGCCGTCACGAGCCAGGATTTACGACATGATTTCTTTCGACTGCTGACTACTCCGTGGTTTGACCGGGGAAGGGTCTTGAATTGTCGCATTCTGGCGACCCTCGTCGCGAGCCGAATCTGGTGACCAATCGTCTGGCAGCAGTGGAACCGCCTCACGCCGCCCCGGGCGTTGGCCGCGGGTCGTGGGGGCCTGGGAGCGCTTCATTGTGACGTGATGGATCAGCGTGGCTGCGACACTCGCGGCATCGTTCGGGTGGAATCGACCGAGTTTTGGGTGGATCTCCGGCGCCAGCGGGCTGTGCGGTTCAGGCGTGGTCGTGCTCCTCGGACTCTGAGCAGGTCTCGCAGTGGCCCATGATGGCGAAATGGTGGTGCCGAGTTTGGAAGCCGTATCGCTCACGGAGTTGGTCGAACATGGGCTGGATCTCGGCGGTAGGCACGAGCGTCGTCTTCCCACAGATTTCGCACACGAGGTGTTGGTGGTCATGCTCGACGGTGAGGTGCCACCGTCCGGGACTACTGCCGAGATGCACCAGGTGGATCAGTCCGATTTTCGCGAGGTCGTCAAGTGTGCGATAAGCTGTGGACGGATCGATGGGGACACCTTGTTCGCCGATTCTGCCGAGGATCTCCTGCGTTGTCAGAAATCCCTCGTCGTTGACGGCAAGGACTGCACAGATCGCCCGCCGTGGCATCGTCAATCGAAGACCGGCGGCGCGAATCTTTTCGTGAATGGCGTCTTCGAGTTCAGGCGTGGACTGGCCCATCGGATTCCCGACGATAGTCAACAATTCTCCTGTTGCGACGAATTCTTGTTGCAACTTCTTGCAACAGCGAGAGGTCGCAGTCTATGGTGTGCCATCCGGGCAATTGCGGGATCGGAGGGCCAGTTTTGGACGAGGCAAGTGACCATGACCGTGACCACGGGGACCACGACCACGGGGACCACGACCACGGGGACCACGAC
>JAGXFS010000133.1 GCA_024637275.1 Acidimicrobiia bacterium | reverse complement strand
GAGCTCGTGCATATCGCCCAGTGGAGAGAGCTGGGAGTCCGCCGATTCATGCGATCGTATGTTGGCGACTACCTGGCCGGTCGCAAATCGGGCCTCGGTCATCTGGAAGCGTATGCGGCGATCGAGCTTGAGTGCGACCCGCGGCTGCGGCCTGATTCCTAAGTTACAACGACGCCTTCGAGGTCGTCTTCGGCGGTCGGATAGGCCATATCGAGCCCATTCAGCGTATCGATAATCACCTGGGAGATCACCAGATTCCGGTACCACTTGCGGTCGGCGGGGATGATGTACCACGGGGCGTATTCGGTTGAGGTTCGGCTCAGCGCGGCTTCGAATGCCTCCTGGTAGTCGTCCCAGCGTTCCCGTTCAGCCAGATCGCCTTTGGCGAACTTCCAGTGCTTTTCGGGGTCGGCCAGTCGTTCCTCCAGACGTTCTTTCTGCTCGTCTTTCGAGATGTGTAGGAAGAACTTGATGATGGTCGTACCCTCATCGGCAAGGAGTTTCTCGAAGTTGTTGATGTGCTCGTATCGTTTTTCCCACCGGGCCTCTGGGACGAGATCATGGACCCTGACGACGAGCACGTCCTCGTAGTGCGAGCGGTTGAAAATCACGATCTGGCCCGATCCTGGCGTCCTGGCATGGACCCGCCATAGGTAGTCGTGATCCAGTTCGATCTCGGTGGGTTTCTTGAAGGACGCGACATGCACGCCCTGCGGGTTGACTCCCTCGAATACGTGGCGGATGGTCCCGTCCTTGCCTCCGGTGTCGGTGGCTTGCAGGACTATGAGAATCTTGTGTTTGCTTTCGGCGTAGAGCAATTCCTGGAGGACCTCGAGTTCGTTGTTGAGCCCAAGGAGAGCTTTCTTTCCAGCATGCTTGTCGCCGTCAAAAGTGGCGGAACTCGACGTTTCCCATTGGGACAGATCTACGGTCGTTCCGGGTTCTACTCGATAGCGATCCAACACGTTTCCTCTTCCTCAGCTTGCCGGATGTCCACCATACCCCTTCCTCCGTATCGGTCGGCGTGTTACGAATAGCCGGCGGCTGGGAAGGAAACCTATGGAGCGGCTTGTCGCTCTGGTCGCTCTAGCGATCGTGGCGATCGTTGGCTTCGGCTATGTGTGGCGCTCGGCTGATCCACCTTCGCCCCAGCCCGTGGTCGTCGCCGAAACCTCGGACCGGGGAACGATTCTGGTCCATGTCTCTGGCGCCGTTGTGTCGCCGGGGGTCGTTGAAGTTCCCGTAGATAGCCGGGTTGCCGATGTCGTGGCGGCCGCCGGAGGCGTGAGGGCCGATGCGTCGCTCGAAGCCATCAACCTGGCCGCACCGGTCCATGACGGTGAACAAATCATCGTTCCGACCGACACGCCAGGCGGCCCGGCGGTTGCGGATGGGCGGGTCCCGATCAACACGGCTGATGCCGCAGCGCTCGAAACGCTTCCCGGCGTCGGGCCAGTGCTCGCTGAGAGGATCGTGGCGTTCCGAACTCAGAACGGGGCTTTCGAATCTGTCGAAGATTTGCTGGATGTGCCGGGAATTGGAGAAGCGAAGCTTGCGTCGATGCGAGAAGCCGTTCGCGTTCCGTGACCATCGCTCGCCCTGACCCGGTTGGATGGACATTCCTGTCTTTGGCGGCGGCAGTTTGGGTCGGTATTGGCCTGACTTCCCAACCGACGCTTGGGTTGATCGTCATCGTTCTGACCATTGCCGTTGGTGGCGTTCGTCGGTCGTTGGTCATTGTGGTTCTGGCTGTCGCCATGGGTTTAGGAGTTGTTTCCGGCACGTTCGCCGCTGATCGGCTTGCCGAGGTGCACCTGGTGGATGGGCCGGTTACGACTAGGGGACGGGCTATGTCGGATTCTGTCCGCGGCACGTTCCTACTCCAGCCCGAGTCGGCCAGTGTTTCGGGGTCGTGGATGGTCTGGGACGGTCCTCTGCTGGGGGTTACGTCCGACGATGGATCCACCCCGGTCGAAGCCGGGCAGGTAGTTGAGGTGAGCGGGAGGTTGGTGGTCGGCGGTGGGCGGATTGCTGGTCGCTCATTCCAGGGTCGGATTCGGGCGCGCTCCGTCGAAATCTTCGATGGGGCTGGGACTCCGCTGGTGGCAGTCGCCAACGGTATACGTCACCGGGTCTCGTCCGGCCTGGCTGCGTGGGACGGTCATCCGGGAGCTGCACTGGTTTCCGGATTCCTCATTGGCGATACGCGTCGATTGAGCGATGTTGACTATGACGTGCTTCGGCGGGCGGGGCTCACCCATTTCGTGGCCGTTTCGGGTAGCAACGTGGCGCTGTTTCTCGGCCTCTGGTGGTTGCTGGTTGGGCCATTGGCGGGCGGTCCGCGTTGGCGAGCCATGTTAGGAATCGTCGGCCTCATCGTCTTCGTGGTTGTGACGAGGTGGGAGCCGTCGGTACTTCGGGCTTCGGTGATGGCCGGTCTGCTCCTTGTTAGTCGGGCAACCGGCGTGGCTCTCTCCGGGTGGTCCGTACTCGGGCTGGCCGTGGCCGGTCTGCTCCTCTGGTCAGCTGAGTTGGCCAACAGCGTTGGGTTCCAGCTGTCGGTAGCGGCGACCCTTGGTGTCATGGCCTCGGTCCGGGCACTGCCGAACGTGCGCCCGAACTTCCTCGGCTCAGCGATTTCTGTGACCCTGGGTGCCCAGGTGGCGGTGGCGCCCTTGCTGCTCTACCACTTTGGGTCATTGCCCGTCTTGTCGCCGATCGCCAACGTGGTGGCGGCTCCCTTGGTTGCCGCAGCCACGACCACCGGCGGGGTCGGCCTGTTACTCGGGGCTGGTTGGCTCACGCGGGCAGCGGTCGGCCTGGCATCGGTTGTACTCGATATTGCCCATCTGGCATCGGGCTGGCCACAGGTCGGGTGGGCGGGTTTCGGGATGATGGTTCTTGGTCTGGTGGCGCTGCGCTACCGCCCTTTGCGGCCGGCAGTCGTGGTGGCAGTGGTCGGGTTCGTGGTCATAACGGCTACCGCTGGTGGCCGGCCTCCTGGGGCGTCGGTTGTCTTCCTCGACGTCGGGCAGGGAGATGCCATCCTGGTTTTTGGTTCCGACGGTGAGGTCATTCTCGTCGATGGTGGTCCGGATCCACCGCTACTTCTGGCGGGTCTGCGCCGGTATGACGTGGAGCGAATCGACCTGCTCATCTTGTCGCACCCTCATGCCGATCACCTGGCGGGGTTCATCGACGTCGTGGACCGGTATCAGGTCGGGGCTTTCTGGCACCCGGGTTCACCGGACTCTGGCGCTCAGTTTGCCGAACTCGAACGTCGTTTTGTTGAGGCTGGTGTACCCGTGGTCGTGCCGGCACCGGGCGAGCTGGTACGGCTGGGAGAGATCCGGATCGAGGTACTTGGTCCGCTTCGTCGCTATGACAATCTCAACGATCAGTCGATCGTGGCCCGGATGACCGTGCAATCTTCATCGGTTTTGTTGGCAGGCGATGCGGAGGCGCTAGCCCAGAGCGAGCTGGGCCCGATTCCTGCCGACATACTCAAGGTCCCGCACCACGGGTCGTCCACCAATGACCCAGGGTGGTTGCTGGCTACCGGGGCGTCGTTGGCTGTGATTCAAGTCGGCGAGAACTCGTTCGGGCATCCCGCTCCAGAGATCGTTGATGCGCTTGTCAGCAAAGGTGTGCGGGTGCAGCGCACCGACCATGACCACGACGTGATTATACGGATGCCGTTTCTGGATAGTCAGCCCTGAGGATTGCCCTGAAGCGATCGATTAACTCGGCAAGGCCCGTCTCGTCTGATGGGAACGTCACCGTGGTCGCCGTCCACGGATCCGTTGATCGATCGGCGGCATCGAGTTGCTCGGTCAGTTTGCCAGCAAACACCCGCGCTCCCTCACCGCCGGTTTCGGGAAGGACGACGCTGAAAATGTCGACTCCATCCTGGGTGGCGTGGACCACCTGATCGACCGTCCGAGCGCCGCTGCGAATTCCGGCTGCGATTTCTTTGATAAGCCTGACCCGTGCTTTGCCGTCGACCGTCAGGGTTCGCTCGATCGTCACCACGGAGAAGACTTTTTCGTACCGCTCGGCGCGCGAGCGCTCAAGGTCGAGGGTCTCGATCAAATAGCGGGAGTTGTACAAGCCGGTCTCGCTATCTATCTGGTCGTAGAGGTCCAGCTTATGTATCGACGTTTTCAGTACCGACGTTGCCCATCCGCCGGCCACACCGAAGACGAGATAGCCGAGCGTGCGGGTGGCGGCCAAGCCGACGAACCGGTCGATGCCGACCGCTTGGATAGCTGGATAACGAAGCGCCAGGTAGGCGGCCGCAGCGAGAACACCACCGATCAGGCCGCCGCGGACCCCAAAGAGCAAGAACGCCATGAAGATTGGTAAGAAGAGGATGGTGGCGGCGACTTCTACCGGATCGACCCGTCTGGCGAACATGACGGCGGCAATCCCACCCAGCAGAACCAGTCCAGCGAGGAGCAGAATCCAGCGGGTACGTTCGTAATTGAGCAGTTTCATCGGCGCAGCCATCGGCCGAGATAGTAGCCATCGGTCCTTTAGGAACGTGACTAACCTGCCTCACAGTCGAGCTGGGCCTAATCGATGCCGTCCATTCTGAAGTCACGAATCGCCATTGTTTCGTTGCTTGCTGTGTTTCTCATTCCGATCGGGACATCTTCATTGCGGGGTCTTACCCATATCTCGACATGTGAAGCAGAGGTCGAGAAACCGTTCTCGGTGATTTTCGAAGATGGTGAGGCGATTGTGCTCTCCTCGGCGGTCATCACAGCCGATCAGGCCGATCAGCAAGGCGTGTGCGGAGGGATCGACGTTGACCTGCAGGCGGCCGTACCAGATACCGAAAACGCCGAACTCACCCTCATCGTGATGAATAACTCCGAGTTCACCTGGCGAGGGACGGTGGCTATCGCCCTCGGCGATCTCTCCATGTTGGGGAACCAAATCATTCCCATCTCCATTGGCACCGTTAAGCCTGGTGCTACTGAATCCGAGACCGTCTCGTTCCGCCTCGGCGACGGTTTCCATGAGTTCAGCGGATCGCTGTTGATCGGCCCGTGAAACCTGTACTGCACCTGTACTGCAAACGGGACGGCCCGGGCGAGCGTCAGCAGATGCTTGACCAGGCCAGCGCCGCGATAGAGAACTTTGGCGCGACCAACCGGCTGCGGATCGATGTGCCACAAAGGGGGTCCGAAGGTGACAGCGATGGGCCGATGCGTGCCGAGCTCGACAACGCCGTTCCGGCGCTGCAATCCGGTTCGCTGTTCGGGGACCGTCAGGCGGTGGAGTTCGTCAATGCACAGTGGATCCAGGCCCACGAAGCGAAGATTCTTTCTGAGTTGATCTCGATGATGGACCCGGAAGCCTGTTTTGTCGTCCTGGTGGCCTTCGGAGCTCTCCCGCGCGGTCTCAAACTTGGGGTCCAGGTCACGAAGGTGGAAGTTGCGCCGTTGAGTGAAAAGGGAGCGCTCAACTGGCTTGGCGAAGAGTTGCGGAGCCGCGGCATGCGGATCGACAATCAGGCGTCCCAGGCGCTTATCAGCCGATTTGGAACCGATGTGGCTTCACTCGGCCAGGCACTCGATCAGTTGGCGATGGCCGGAGAGCCGATCACCAAAGAACTCGTGCTCGATCGGTTCAAGAACCGTCCGGATATGGCGACCTTCGGCTACGGCGACGCTGTCGAAGCCGGTGACGTCGGGTTGGCACTCAAACATCTCGAAGACTTCTTAGTGCACGGGCACCCGTTGCAGTTGGTCGGGCAACTCGATGCGCAACTACGGGCTCGTTCGTTGGCAGCGGTTGCCACCGATATCGATTCGTTCACCCGGCAGGTCCGCATGCCACCCTGGAAAGCCAAGAAACTGTACGCGTCACGGGCGAGCATCAGCGAGCCGAACCTAAAGAAGTCGGTGGCCGCGCTGGTTCGTGCCGACAATCTCCTGAAGACGGCCCCCGAAGATACCTATCAACTCACGATGGAGCGGCTGACCGTCGCCCTGTGCCGGTGGGCTCGCTGACCGCCAACTTTGCCGGTAGGAGTGGGGTTTGGTAGAGTGACTATCCGCAGGCGCACGAACGCGTCTCGACCGAACCACTTCGCTTACTTCAGCAGGATTTCTTATGGCCAATATCCAGTCGCAGATCAAACGCAACCGCCAGAACGAAAAGCGGCGCATTGCCAACAAGGCCGTCCGGTCTGAGTTGAAGACCAGCATCAAAGCTGCGGTGACCGCTGCCGAGTCCGGTGACGGCGACCAGGCCCAGGTTGCGCTGCGTCTCGCCCAGATCCGCATCGACAAAGCCGCTTCGTCCGGCGTCATGAAAAAAGAGACTGCCGCCCGTCGTAAGTCTCAGTTGACGAAGCACGTCAATTCACTCCTGGGCTGACGTTCCTCGCTCAGGTAGTTCCCGGCCACCTGGCCACGGGTTGATCGATGTCTGAATACATACGTAATCTTTCGATCATCGCCCATATCGACCATGGAAAGTCGACCCTTGCCGATCGTCTCATGGAGCACACCGGCGCGGTGACCGAGCGCGAGATGCGTGAACAATTGCTCGACACGATGGACCTCGAACGCGAGCGGGGCATCACCATCAAGGCCCAATCGGTTCGGCTTACCCACGAATATCACGGTCACGAGTATCAGATAAACCTCATCGATACGCCCGGGCACGTGGACTTCTCCTATGAGGTGTCACGTTCGCTGGCAGCTTGCGACGGTGCCATTTTGTTGGTTGATGCTGCGCAGGGAGCGCAGGCGCAGACGCTCGCCAACGCCTATTTGGCGATCGAAGCTGGCCTCGAGATCGTCCCGGTCATCAACAAGATTGATCTTCCGTCGGCCGACCCGGCTGCAGCCTCGGCGGAGATAGCGGCCATTCTGGGTGGAGATCCAGCTGATGTTTTGGCGGTTTCAGCCAAGACGGGTCAGGGAATCTCAGAACTTCTCGACCGAATTATCGAGAGGATTCCCAAGCCGTCCGGAGACGTCGACGCCCCGCTTCGCGCCCTCGTCTTTGACTCGTATTTCGACACGTATCGGGGTGTTGTCTGTTCGATACGGGTCGTTGATGGTCGGATTCGCAAGGGTGAACAAGTCTTGTTTATGGCTACCAACGACAAGCACGCTGCCAACGAGTTGGCTGTTTCAACGCCGTGGATCCTTCCGGTTGACCAACTCAGAGCCGGTGATGTCGGACTCCTTATTACCGGCGTCAAACACATCGACCAGATCAGGGTCGGTGACACGGTCACGTTGGTCAGCAATCCGGCCTCCGAGCCCCTTGAGGGCTACGACGAGCCGAGACCGATGGTCTTTTCTGGATTGTTTCCTTCTGATGGTGACGATTTTGAACGACTGCGCGAGGCGCTAGAGAAGTTGCAGCTCAACGACGCATCGCTGATTTGGGAGCCGGAAACGTCGCGGGCCCTCGGCTTCGGCTTCCGGGTCGGGTTCCTTGGCTTGCTGCACATGGAAATTGTGCGAGAGCGACTCGAGCGAGAGTACAACCTCGACCTGGTCTCAACCGCCCCGTCCGTGGCCTATCGGGTAACGCTGACAGATGACTCGGTTATCGAGATCCGTTCGCCCCAGGATCTGCCGCACCTCACTTCGGTTGCTCAACTCGAGGAGCCCTACGTTCGGGCGATGATCCTGGCTCCGTCCGAATACATCGGGACGATCATGGACCTCGTGCAGTCGCGTCGCGGCACGATGCATCACATGCAGTACTTAACGCCCGAGCGGGTTGAGCTCATCTATGAACTTCCGCTCGCTGAAGTGGTGTTCGACTTCTTCGATCACCTCAAGAGCAGGACCCGGGGGTATGCATCCCTCGACTACGAGCCAACCGGCTACCGGGTGTCTGACCTCGTGAAGGTTGACATTCTGCTCGCCGGGTTGCCCGTCGACGCCTTCTCTACGATCACGCACCGGGCCAAAGCCGTTCAGTACGGGAAGGGTATGGTCGAAACGCTGCGGGAGCTGATTCCGCGCCAGATGTTCGATGTGCCCATCCAGGCAGCCATCGGCGGCAACATCATCTCGCGCGAAACGGTGAAAGCGCGCCGCAAGGATGTGCTCGCCAAGTGTTACGGCGGCGACATTTCACGCAAGCGGAAACTGCTCGAGAAGCAGAAAGAAGGCAAGAAGCGGATGAAGATGGTTGGTGCCGTCGAAGTTCCTCAGGAGGCGTTCGTCGCCGCGCTGCGAGTCGACACCAGCGATCGGTGATGATGACCTCGCCGCCCCCGCAGCTACGGCCCGACTCGCCCGAGCTGGCTGACCAGGCGGGGGAGTGGCGATCGGCGTATGTACACATCCCGTTCTGCGCCAGAGTTTGCCCCTATTGCGACTTCGCGGTCGTCG
Source organism: Acidimicrobiia bacterium (assembly GCA_024637275.1). Lineage (GTDB taxonomy): Bacteria > Actinomycetota > Acidimicrobiia > Spongiisociales > JAENVV01 > JAENVV01. Next base: position 3,951 of record JAGXFS010000133.1, on the reverse strand, counting down.
AGGGCCAGGAAAACCTGATCGACCGCTATGTTGCCGCGCTCCTCGCCGAGGTGTCAATGGCCGACGATTGGGACACTCTCGACGCGGTGTTCATCGGAGGAGGCACCCCCTCGCAGGTCTCACCTGCGTTGATCGGTTCAATCCTCGAAGCCCTCGACGCCAAGTTCGGCCTGGTCGGTGGCGTCGAAGTGAGTATGGAAGCCAACCCGGAAGACATCACCGCCGAATCCAGCCGTGGCTACCGGACAGCCGGGGTGAACCGGCTGTCGATGGGCGTGCAATCGTTCGACGATATCGTCCTGACCGCGCTGGGCCGACAGCACACCGGTCGCCAGGCGCTCCAGGCGATCGAAGATGCCCATGCTGATTTCGAGCGATTGTCGATTGACCTCATCTATGGCGATCCGACCGAAACCGAGGCCTCATGGGATCGCACGCTCGACTCCGCTTTGGCTGCGGGAACCGATCATATCTCTGCCTACTCGCTGACTGTCGAACGAGGAACGCCGTTGTCGCGAGCGGTTGCGGCAGGCGCTCCTGCACCAGACGATGACGTGCAGGCGGACCGATGGGAACGGGCTGCGGAACGGCTTTCGGAGCGGATGATTCGCTACGAGGTGTCGAATTACGCGACCGCCGATCCATGCAAATACAACCTCGCCACCTGGGCTCAGGGCGAATACGTTGCGTTCGGCCTCGGGGCTCACGGCCATCGCAACGGGACAAGGACACGCAACGTTCGTCGACTCGATCGCTACATGGAAACGATCGAGGCAGGCCAACCCCCGATTGCCGGTGAGACGGTCGGGTCGGATTGGGACCGGGAACTCGAACGGCTCATGCTCGGTCTGCGGCGAACTGCTGGCGTCGTCACCGGTGTCGGCGGCCGACGACTCCTCGAACGGCACCCCGAGTTCGTCGACGCCGGAATCATCGAGCATCGAGACGGGCGGATCGTCGTGGTCAAACCGCTGCTGACGGACACAGTTATCCGCGAAGTCTTAGCGGTGCCGGCTCAGGAGTGATACCGTTTAACCATCTTGAAGGCAACAACATCTGGTGATGAGCATGTTGGATGAACGCAAGATCGTCGTCCTGCAAACCTTGATCGAACAGTACATCGCGACTGGCGAGCCGGTCAGTTCGGCCACGATCGCCCAGAACAGTGGCCTTGGCGTGTCTACCGCCACTATTCGCAATGACCTCACCTCCCTCGAAGCAGAGGGCTACCTCCTCCAGCCCCACACGTCAGCGGGTCGTCTTCCCACCGCCAAGGGATATCGTTATTACGTCGACCATTCAGAACCAGGCCACCTCCGGCGAGGTACCCAGAACCGCATCAACACCTTCTTCTCGTCGGTTCAGCTTGAGTTATCCCGCCTGCTCAAAGCCACCACAGAACTCGTAGCCGATGAGACCACCTATCCAGCCGTCGTACTCGGACCCGGTCTGGGTGGCGACAAGATCCGCGGGGCCCACGTCGTAAAGACCGGCACGAGGACGATGCTCGTCGTTCTCGTCACTGACAACGGCCAGGTGTCCCAGGACATCGTGAGCCTCGGTAACGACCTTCCCGAAGCGACGGTTACCGAAGTCGAGCAACTCATCGTCGATTTGGTGGTCGGACGCAGTATCCCCGAAGCGGCGACACGATTTGCCGAGCAAGCCCCGGCGGTATCACCCGCCACCCGGGTGATATTGGACAAGGTTTTTGAGGTAATCGTCCGCAGTGATCAATCAACCCGTCAGATCTACGTAGGCGGAACTGCCCGAATGACGTCGGTCTGGGAGGATTTCTCGGTAGTGAATCGGGTGCTTGAAGTGTTGGAGCGGGAGGCAACCTTGCTCGCCTTGATGATCAGTACGCATCCAGGCACGTCCATCAGAATCGGCGAGGAGATACCCGGGCCGGCCGGGCGCGACCTTGCGGTTGTCTCATCAAGCTATGAGCTCGCAAGTGGTTCGGCTGGTTCAATCGGGGTGGTTGGCCCCATGGCGATGGACTATCGGCGGACCATCAAAATCATCGAAGAAGTGCGAGACGGTCTCGTCGACCGGCTTGGCTCTTAAGCTTCCTAAGCTGTCGCCAACATGAGCAAGGATTACTACGCAACGCTGGGTGTCTCCCGCGAAGCATCTACCGACGAAATCAAGAAAGCGTTTCGGCGACTCGCCCGGGAAAACCATCCGGACATCAACCCTGACGATGCCCGGGCCGAGGCACGTTTCAAACTCGCCGCCGAGGCCTATGAGGTGTTGTCCGACCCCGAAAAGCGTCGACTTTATGACCGTGGCGAAGTATTCGATTTCGGTGACCTCTTCGGCGGAGGCGGCCTCGAAGATCTGCTTAGTTCGTTCTTTGGCGGTGGAGGATTCGGGGGGAGTCGAGGACCCGAACGCGGACGCGATGTTCTGGCCGGTGCTTCGATAAGCCTCAAAGATGCAGCTTTCGGTTCCACGATCGAGGTCGAGTTTCGAGGCGCCGTGAAATGCGCGACCTGTGCCGGGACGGGAGCCGCCGAGGGAAGCCGACCGGTGACGTGCGTTCAGTGTCGGGGAGCGGGCCAGGTCCGGGTGCAACGCAAGACCATGCTCGGGGCGATGATGACAGTCGTGGCGTGCGATCAGTGTTCAGGACTCGGCCAGATCGTAGAGAATCCCTGTCAGACCTGCCGGGGCGACGGTCGGACGGTGGAGGATCGAAACGTGCTGCTTGAGGTGCCCGCCGGTGTTTCCGACGGCACTCGCTTGCGCCTGTCAGGGCAAGGCGAGGTCGCCAAACGGGGCGGACCAGGCGGCGATCTGTATGTCGAGTTGCGGGTCGAAGCCGACGAACGGTTCATTCGCAACGGCGACGACCTGGTGCATCGACTCCAGGTCGGGATCGCCGAAGCCACGCTCGGCACCCATCGCTGGATACCAACGATCGATGACGTCGATGTCGAGATCGATATTGATGCCGGAACCCAGCCCGGAACCGTCATCACGCTCCCGAACAAGGGCATGCAGCGACTCGGCAGGCGTGGGCGGGGTCGGCTGCTGGTTGAAATCGGCGTGGCGGTCCCCACGGAACTCACGAGCGAAGAGGCCGAGGTTCTCCGACAATTCGCCGAGCTGCGAGACGAGTCGATCTCTAGCTCCCGTCGGTGGCGTAAAGCCCGCTAGAACAACATGGCCCACATCCCGCACCTGCTGATCGAGCCTTCCGATGGCGATACCGTTGACTTGAGCCCGGAGCAGCGACTCCATCTTGAGAAGGTGCTCCGATATAAGGATGGGCTGGCCCTGTCGTATACCGATGGCCATGGGCTGTTGGGTTCGGGTATGTGGATCGGCGGTCGGTTGGTTCGCGGCGAAGAACGCCAGATCCCCGAACGCTCGGTGGTGACGATTGCCGTTGCGCCGCCCAGGGCCAAGGATCGGCAACGGCTGATCGTCGAGAAGCTCGGGGAACTCGGAGTGTCCCGGTTGATATGGCTGACCACCCGATTCGGACAGGTGCGGCCACCGGCTCCGGCCCGGACCCGGGCGTGGGCGATTGGTGCGCTTGAACAGAGTCGATCTGCCTTCTTGCTCGGGGTCGACTCAGGCTCGCTCGAGGACATCCCGGATGCGGTTTTGGCAGATGCTGGTGGAGGAGCCCTGGACGTTTCTGTGCAGACGCTGGCTATTGGACCAGAGGGAGGATGGCATCGGGACGAGCTGATTGGGCACCCGACAGCCTGTTTGTCGGAACAGGTCTTGCGGACCGAAACTGCCGCCATTGTCGGAGGTGCGTTACTTCGCGGACCTCGCGTGGTAACTTAAGCGGGGCTGGGAGAAGGTCACCGAGAGTGAGAGCTTCACGCGCGGTGCTTTAGTTGCTAATGTTGTGGTAAGGAGGGGAAGCGTGACGGAAACCTACAATGAGGCGGTCGGTAGGCGCCTGCGTTCGATCCGTAAACAAAAAGG
>JAGXFS010000132.1 GCA_024637275.1 Acidimicrobiia bacterium | reverse complement strand
GGACTTCACCAATCCACAGACTCTCGACTGGGCGCCACCGAACACAATCGGCACTCCGGCTTGGTCACCGTCGGTGGCTTACCCTCAGATCGCATTCATAACGTGGGGAAGCGACCATCCTCAACTTCAAGTGTGGGACCTGAATGGAGCACAGACGCACGCCGTCGACCTGGAAGGGCGCGTTTGGGGCATCGAATGGGACAGCACCGGTCGGTACATCCTCATCCCGGGCGAGGTCGACACCATGCAAATCCTCTACGTTTTCGACACATCCACATCAACCCTGGTCTCTGTGTCATTCGGGGGCTGGGTCCAACAGGCGGTACTTGTCACACCCTCGATTTGTGAAGACGGTACCGACGTCACGTCCAGCTTCAGGCGACGGCTACAACCGGATGTCCAACTCGGACCAGCCCAGATGGTCAAGTCGCGCGATGCCTACCTCCGGTCGTACTACTTCGTATCGGCCAGGATCGTGGGTGGTCCAGATGACGGCCAAATGGCCTCCTGGGCACTGCCGGGGTTTAGTGGCAGCATCAATCCAACCGATGCGCCCAGCATGGAAACACCCATCAATGAGGCCACGGCACGCCTGGGATTGACTCTTCCCTCGGTTACTTCCGGGTACACCACGGCCGAGTGGCTCCAATTTGACGGCGTGCTCGCCTCCCAACGCTGCGCCCTCGAAGCCGGCGAATAGGAAACGCCGACACCAGGTCCACCAAGGTTGTGATCGAGGCAACTTGGCAATCGGCTGCCCTCGAGTCAGTGGATCACGCCGCGACCAACCACTTCTCCCAAGGGTCGCGTGTGCTGTGGGGGTGTGTTCTGTCGCCCAGGCAGAACACGCGCTCCGCATTTCCCATCTCGGTGTCCGATCGTCCGGCCCAGTGTGGAGGCTCGGTGATTTCGCACTATCGGAGGTCTTCTTCAACAAGGGCGTCCCAGGTGTCGTTGGTCCCACTCTTAACGGTGAACGGTGGCGCCGGCAATAGCCTGCGTTCGATCGTAGCCACGTACACGTACGGTAGGTAGACGAGGAAGCAGCGGCCTTGAGGCGATCCGTAAAGAGACTCTGAGCCAGCGACGACGGCGCTTACTACGTCTTCTTCCGCGACGATACCCTCGAATCGTGTTTCGTTGCAGCCCTCGGCACCGTGGCCGACCTCGAAAGCGACCACGATTTCGCTTTCCCAGTCAGCCTCGGGGACGGCGGTATCGAGTCGAAGTTCGGCCCACAGGTCTCGCAGCGCGTCGTTGTTCGTGATGATTCGCGGTGTGCGACCGATTGACTGGGCCGCTTCTCCGAGGTATCTCCAACCCTCCCCAGTGAGCTGCTGAAATTCAGGGAGGTTGAGACCGGCCTGGCATGCCGAGTTGGCAAGCCCGGCTGCCCAGTGCTGGTCTTGTGGGATGTTGTTGTAGCTGATGCCAACGCCGGGCGGGATGATGGTTGCTGCGAATCCTTGATCGTTCATGCATTCGACGATCAAGGTCACAACTTGAACCCAGTCAACGTCTGCGTAAGCAGTGTCTGAGAAGTCGCCGTACCCGCCGATCGGTTCCACGGCCGGTGGGGTGGGTTCGTCGGGATGGGTTTGGTCACCTCTGGCGATTTCGACACCGTTGGCGTCGAGAACCCGCAACTCCAATTTGGTCTCCGGTGTCGCTTCGATGGTGAAGATGGTGATGCTTCTGCGGGGTCGCTGCCAGAACCGGTCTACCCCGTCCACCGACAACACCGTGACCGAACTCCCTTCCGGAAGGAAGCTCCAACCCGCCCAGTTCACGCCAAAAAGCCCGATAGCGATCGGCCGAACTTCGGTGTCGGGCAAGATCTGGTGGCAGTCACCTGTGATGCTGGGATCGCGTCCTGGTCCGGACACGGACACACACTGTGCAGGTTCTCCAAATCCGGGCCCGTTCGGTTCATTGATCTTCCCGTTTGCGACCAACACGTTACGGGTGGTCCCGGGCAGGTATCCAACCGCGAACACTTCATCGATCGCCAGCCGTATACCACCTCCGAATATGTCGCCGGCGATGACTTGCTGGAGGGAAGTGGCGAGAGTCTCGACAGGAAGCAGCGGCTGCTCGACTCCGAGATTGGAAGTGTCGAATAGGGGTTCAGGTCCCAGTTCGGCTCGTAACACGAGTGGGTCTTCTTGCAGCACCGAGTCGAACGGCTCGACCTCTGACACGGTGGCGGGAGGACCGCCATCTGCGGGCGCAACGGTGGTGGGCGTCAAATCAATTGCCGGGCCTCCCAGCAGCAAAACCATCGCCACCGCTGCGGCAGCAATAGCGGTAATGGCGATCCCTGCCTTGACGCGGCGACGGTTATGCACCTCAGCGATTCGTTCGACAGGTGGGACCTGGGAGTTGTCCACCGTATTTCGGGCTACGTCGGCGTGTAGCTGTAGCAGCGTGTCAAGATTCATGTTCCCTCCTCCACCCCAAGCAGCTCCGCGAGGCTCTTTCTGCCCCGGCTCAGGTGCACTCGAGCTGTCGATTCAGAACATCCCAGCATCCCGGCGGTATCACTGATCGAATTGCCGTCGAGATAGACCAAGGCAATGGTCTGTGCCTGACGGCGGGGAAGAGACCGAACTGCCTCCCAAAAATGTGCGGTGTCGGCTGGCAACTCATCAACTGTCGAAACCGGGTCAGCCCCCAGGCGAGTGAACGCCCTTGTTTCGGCGTAGCGGTGCCGTAACCACGAACGAGTCCGATTCGAAACCACCGTGCGAACCCATGCCTCCGGGTTTTCGATCGTGTCCCACCGACGGAAAGCCGCCACAAATGCCTCCTGAGTCAACTCCTCAGCAAGGAACTGAGATCCCGACAGCACATACGCCAACGCCAACACCGGTCGATATTGGCTCCCGTAGAACTGATCGAAGGTTTCCCGAACCTTTATAACTGGCCATTCTCCAACCAAGGTTCCCGCACTCCTTGCCGCTATCGACTGGGCGTCTTACCCAGTATGTCGCACCAACCCCGATATCTGCTTACAAGCATTTTCCGAAGATGCACGCTCACATCACCTCGAGCCGAACGGATGGGAAGGATTAGCCGGAGAGACGGTCTTTGACTTTGATGATTGATGCTCGATGGTTTGAGGTGGGTTTACCTGTTTTGATCGAGTGGACCTAACGCCGACGATCGCCGTAGCTCAGGAGCCGAGGCACATTCAACGAAGCATGCTCAGCGCGTTGTCGCCGGCTGCCAGCGTGAAGATAGGCAGGACAGCGGAGGAGTCGCCAGGAGGCCGGCATTAGTAGTCCCGATCAAGTGGTAGTCGTCGATCAAGCTGCCCGAGAGGGACCAGTTCAGGTCCACCGAATCGAGAAGTAGTGCCCGTGAACGAGGGCGAGCTTCAAGGAGCGTTCCTCTAACGGATGGGCCGACATGAGGCGGCGCAGCGCGATATCATCCGATATCGAACGAGCCTGTCTCAAAACCGCCGATCTAGCCTATTCGTTACATGGGTGTCAGAAGGTGGATCTACATAGGAGCAGGTACGGCGTTCATCGTCGCCGTTCTTCTCACGGCGTTCGATCAGCTGGTCGTAGGGTACGGGGATGATTCTGCATATTTGCTGGGGAAGGCGACTCCTGCCGTAACGTGGATTCTCACCCTGGCCACACCGTTCGCCCTAGTCGACTTCTTCGCTTGGCTACGCCGTTCTTACCGGGGCACCGCGACCCTTTGGTGGTCGACAGCCGGTGTGGTCGCCAGTTTTGTCATCGGGTGGTACTTGGCGAGAGGGTGGACCTTGGAGTGGCTGGTGGAAGGCGACATCGAGGTGAAGTTCGGTGCTAATGAATTCCTGGACGTCGTCGTCGGACTGTGGGGTGCCTGCGCTACGTCGCTGGTAGCTTGGCTGACACTCCAATCAGGCTCCCAGGCGACCAAATGAAGGTCTATCCCGCTCAGGCTGGCGAGATTACGTCGATCCACCTGTGTCTCGAGCTCCAAACTGGCCCATGTTTGGCCAAGGACGCCATGACGTCCGCGGCGGCTTCGGCTGAAGCATCCTCGAGGTACATGTCGTCGTAGACGTCGCCGATCCGATCGCCGAAGTCAGCCGGGTCGTGCGTCGTGCAATCCTTCCCCAACCCTAAAAAGCCCACAAAAAACCCACACAAGGTCGAGAAACCATGAGTAACGGCGAGAACTGACGGAAGGTAAAATCCCTGGTCAGCAGCCCTTTTTGTGCAAAGCCCCAGGTCAGCGAATTGTGCCAATCCTATATGGCATGCAGGGGGTCAGGGGTTCAAATCCCCTCAGCTCCACTGAGAAATCGAGAAGGGTCGGCCATTTGGCCGGCCCATCTCAATTGCCGGCTGGCGCCGGCGAGGCGATTTTCCCCTGAGGATGCCTTTCGGCATCCGGGTTCGCAGTTTTGTTTCTTCGGCCTCCGGCCGAAGTCCCTCAGCTCCACACTAAGAAACCCCGCTCCGGTGGGGTTTCTTGGCGTCTGTGCATTCTCTGCGATAGGGATAGTTGGAGAGCAAACCTCACCCTTATCAACTTGACAAGGCAGCAACGCCGGTGCTGGCACCTCGGCCGCCAAGCTTGTGAATCCGGTCAAGCAACAGCGATCACGATGTGGCCCCGCTTGTCTCCAGTCTCCGCGTATTCGTGGGCGCAGGCGATCTCGTTCAATGGATAGGTCCGGTCGATCACACATTTGAGCTCGCCGGAACTGAGCATCTCGGCGAGGTCAGCCAGCCCTTCGCGGTCATTGCCATCCGTGACGAATCCCGCGGTGCGGTCATTTCGATCTCGTGTCAGCTTGGTTTGGATAAACCGGAGCAGTGAAACATTGGAATGGAGGTAGACGCCCCCGGGTTTGAGCGCACAGACGGCGCGACGAAACCAGCTCTTGTCAACCACATCGAGGATAAGGTCGAAGGACCGTGCCCGCTGGGAGAAATCCTCTTGGGTGTAATCGATAACGTGATCGGCGCCCAGCGACGTCATGAACTCCAGCTTGTCGGTCCGATCCAGTGCCGTCACTTCGGCGCCTGTCGTTTTGGCAAGTTGAATCGCAAAGCTTCCGATACTTCCTCCTCCGCCGTTGACCAGGACCGATTGACCGGGCCCCGGATCACCACGTTGGACGAAATACCTGGCGTACAGGCCTGCGGTGGGGAGAGTTGCTGCCTCTTCATAAGACAAGCCATCGGGGATACGAACGATCATCCCCCTCTCGGGCAAAGTGGCATATTCGGCATAGCCACCAAAGCGAAGACCGGCGTGGGCACAAATCCGGTCGCCAACCTTGAACCGGGTCACGTGAGCACCGACCGCCACTACCTCCCCGGCCAACTCCTGACCTGGAATCCGCTGTCCCCGTGGCTTGAAGACACCAAAGAACAACCGGAGTGGAACAGTCAGAACGCTGAAGAAGCGGAAACTTCGGAGTTCGACTTCACCAGCCGTCACCGTGGTGGCTTTCACCCGGATAAGTAGCTCATCGTCGCCGGGAACTGGTTGCTCGACATCTCTGAGTTGGAGCACGTCAGGTGGGCCATAGGCGGTCCATACAATCGCTCTCATCTTCCTCCGCTGGGTGACCCGCCGAGCGCCAAGGACACTTCAACGATGGTGTCAATCTAGGTTGGCTGGAGATTCGATGCGACGACTGCGGCCTCATACTACTTGCCGGCTTCCTCGGCTCGCCTTTTCGATTGCTCAGCGTCGCCATTCAACACGGTAGCCCTCCCTTTGGGATCCGGGGTTCGCAGTTTCATTGTCGGCCTTCGGCCGAGTTTCCTTCAGCTCCACTCGATGAATTGAGAAGGGTCGGCCATTCGGTCATCCGAACCGACCCGTGCGACGTATAAGGAAAAAGGAGGTTTCACCATGACAACCCTTGTATCGACCATCCGTTCTTTGGACTCATTCCACGGCACCAAGCTGATATTTCTGGCAGCTGCCTTTGTCTCGTTTCTCTTGTCCGTAACCTTGTGGTTTCTCGTTGACCGCGAATTGGGCTTGTTCGTTGGCCTGTGGGTTCCGGCAATTCATTCCCTGGGGACCCTGGTCTTGACCGGTGAGCGGGATTCATTGTGAGCGACGGAGTCGTTTTCGGAATTGGCGGAGTGTTGTTCATCGTCACGACATGGGCAACCATTGTGTTTTTCATGTCCAAGTTCATCGAACTGCAGCGTGAGGATGTTCTCGCTTCGCCTGAGGTGTCCGGGATCGCTTCCGACACCTTTACCGAAAGCCGTGTGAGCGTGCCAGACGCCCGCTCGTAGACGGCCATCCCGATGCGGAGTTGGTACGAAGATCGAGAGACTTGACCGATTACCCCGCGTCCGCCACAGATCGAGTTGACCCCCCTGGTGTTGCAGGGTTGGAAGGATCTCACTTTGGTTCATCTCGGGGTGCTCTGGCTTGACGCCTCGGCGTTCGGAATTGCAGCGCCATTGCCGTTGTAGCGTTGTTGTGGCATGATTGTGGCATGCCCAGAGTGAGAGTTAGTACCACGGTGGATCAAAGGTTGCTCGACGAGGCAAGACTCCTTCGAGCTGATATCAACGATGCAGGGCTGATCGACGAAGCCCTGGCAGCGCTACTTGCCCAACACCGGGTGGCCGAAATTGATGCGGCTTACGGTGCCTATGACACCCAACCGCTTGACCAACGCGACGAATGGGGTGACCTGGCGTCGTTTCGTGAGGCCGCTGGCTCATCGTGAAGGATCTGCCAGCGCGCGGAGAGGTTTGGTGGTGTGAACTACCCGAGATCTCCCGCCGACCGGTCGTTGTCCTCTCGCGTGACGTAGCAATCCCGAGACTCCGCCGTACGGTGATCGCCCCGTGTACGACCAACATCAGGGGTCTCCCCAGCGAGGTCTTGCTCGAACCGCAAGACGATCCGATCCCTCTCAGGTCGGTGGTGAATCTGGATTCGATTGAGAGCGTCTCGGTCGAGATGCTCACCGAGCGGCTGGGCCGGCTGAGTGATGGGCGCATGCGCCAGGTATGCGAAGCGCTCAACGTCGCTGTCAATTGCTTCCCCTGAAGGACGCCAATCGGCACGATATCACCTGATTTGGGCGATGGCGCACCCACCCGTGATGCGCTAGATCGGCACAGCAGCCTCAGGGGTTCGATCGGCGTAGCTGCCGAAGTATGGCGGTTTGTTGTCGATTCCCCTCTGGGGGAATGGGGCTGGTTCCCAGGCTGTAGCCCGTCCAGCACGGCTGAGGTTGGGCGGGGTTCACAGTTCTATTGTCGCCATTCGGCCGAAGTTCCTCAGCGTCCCGTTCCCACCACGAGCGATGGCGGCGACCGGGTTGTCGATTCCCTCCGGGGGAAGGCGGCGGGAATGGGGGCTCGTTCCCAGCTAGAGCCCGTCTGGCACCGGCGACGATTCGCCTGGATCGCCCAAATGCCTGAGCCACCCCGTGTGGCTGTCGGCGAGGTCACTGGACTTCGGACAGGAGCCACACATCGCCGTTGTGGCAGGCTGGTGGGATGGAGATGTGGCTATACGATCCGGTCCAGTCGTTCAAATTGTCAGGGACCGATACGCCACCGCCACCGAACAGGACTTGGTCGCCAGCTTCGTAACGTCGACCGTTGCTGAGAACGAGCGCCGGATGGTCTGGATCAGAATCGTCGAGCGTCGTCCCTTCGGGAAACACGACCGGAATGGAGAAACGGCCGTCAATTACCCGAACGCATTGGGAGGACAGGTCGATCTCCAATTGACCCGACAACAGTGCGGCCAACGTGGCGGGTGGGCCATGCGCCACCAGGAGCCAATCGTTGTCTGGGGGTGCGGAGGTTGGTCCTAGGTTCGCCGTCGTGCATGCGGCCAGGATGATAGCTAACCATGCCATGGCGACGGGTCGCATCATGCCGGGATCGTAGTCTCCCGCACGGGGCATTGATGCACGGCGTGAGGACGGCTAGGTCCAAATTAACCCGAATTAGGGGTCAGAAAGTCCGGACGAACGCGAAATAGTCCACGATTTGCCTCTTCAGCCACCACGGAGAGTAAGGTTCCGACAAGGTACTACGGCGCTTGGGAGGCGTTATGCGTTATTCGTATGTCCTTTGGGGGACTCCGTCACCATCTGGGCTTCAGCTATGAACTTGCTGCGCAAGTTTGGGTCCACCCTTGTGATAGCCGGTCTCGTTTTGATGGTGGCGGCTCCAGCCGTCTCAAATGGCGGGGCCGGAGGGCAAGCCGATCAAACGGAGGTGGTCGACGAGACGGGGAGCGCTGATGAAGCCGCCCCGATTGCAACGAAGGGCGAAGACCCCGATGCCGCAGAGCGGTCGACGACCCCGGCAACGAGCAAACGTGACCTTGACTCAGCTTGTCCTACTGGCCAGGGGCGGGTCGTGCAAGGCAACCACATGGGCCAGTGCGTGGCGACAGCAGAGGCAGGCCAAACTTCAGTAGCCAGTGCGACCTCAGGAGCGGCGACGGCTCAGACCGTCATCAAGAAGGTCGTCATCCAGATCGTGCAACGCTCGTGCGAGGTTCGCAACGGCATCTCCGAGACGAACGTGACCTTTTCGTTCCGACATAACGGCCTGAACACGACCGACAGAGTCGAACTGACCATCAACGGCCCAACCGGTGTCATCGTTATCAGCGAGAAGACCGAGTTCGAATTGCCCGAAGGCACCTACAGCTGGACGGCCCGTTCGATCGACAGCGGATACGAAGTCGACGGTCCCAGCTCGGGGCAGCTGGTGGTCTTGGCCTGTCAGACCGGAAGCACCACAACGTCATCGACGACGACCACGACATCTTCAACTACGACGACTGTGCCGGTTTCGGCTACCACGATCACATCGCCTACCACGACTTCCTCGTCGACCACATCGTCGACCACCTCGTCAACGTCAACCAGTTCGACCTCGACGACTTCCTCATCAACAACTTCGACCACGGTCCCAGATGATGAGTGTGAACCGCCCGATTGTTTGCCATACACCGGTCCGAGTGATGTGTCCTGGCCGTTAGGAATATTCGGGCTCGTGCTGCTTGTCCTAGGAATGGGGACCTTGACGATCAGTCGAACCATCGAGGAACGGCAAATGCGATTACCGGTCCAGTAACTCGGTCATCAACAACCGCGGGTCCACGACCGGGCTGAGTCAGGACGCCCGGGGGAGCGATAGTTCGAAGATGCTGCGATGGCGATCGTGTCGGTAGACCAGGTCGCCGTCCATGAGTCGGGCGAGTTTGCGTGATATCGACAGCCCCAGGCCCAGAGATCCCGCCACGCCGGGGGCGTTGTGGGCTCGTTGATAGGGCTGAAAGATGCGCTCCCGGTCTTGGTCAGGAATGCCCGGTCCGTTGTCACACACGAGTATGCCGGTTTGTTCTTCCCCGACTACCTCAACGTGTACATCGTCGCCGCCGTAGCGCAGAGCATTGGTGATGAGGTTGCGTACGATTTGGCGGATTCGGTCGGGGTCGCCCATCGCCCGGACATCCTGGGCGTTGAGGAATCCGATGCGGGCCATCTGATCACGGTTGAAACCCTCAAGCACCTGGGCCGTTTGGGCCCGAAGGTTGACTGTGACCCGGCTGACGTTGAGGGTGCCTATGTCGGCCTTAGCGGCGACGAGTAAATCATTGACGATGTTCGTGACGTCCGATCCTTGGGCGATGAGGACATCCAGGAATTCCCGGCGCTCACTCTCGCTCAATGTGGCGCCAGAATCGCGCAAGACCTCTCCGAATCCGACCACCGCGGTGAGGGGAGTTCGCAGTTCGTGGCTGATACTGGCCAGGAACTGGTCTTTGGCCCGGATGAGCTGTTCGCGGTTTTCTCGGGCTGCCTCGCGTTCCCAGAACGCACCGATCATGGTCGCGGCGGTGGTGAGCAAAGAAATGTCCTCTTCGGTCCATTCCCGAACGACGGTGGTCTCGGAAAAACCGATCAAGCCCTCCCATTTTCCTTCGACACATATCGGGATATTGAGTTCCGTCAGCACGGGCACCGGATCGGCGGCGTAGGTCTCACGCTCGATACCCTCAAGCTGGCTAGGGATGATGACGAAGGGTTCTCCCGCTTCGAGCTTGGCTCGGGACATCGGCATCCTGTCCCAGGGGACCACCGACCAGTATTCGTTGCGTAGCTGGCTGCTGGGGGCTTCGTCCTTTTCCACTTCAGCCACCGTGTATGAGCAAAGGCCGAGTTCCGGGTCGACCCGGTTGCGCTCGACCAGGACGTACGTGGCTTGCGTTGCATCCAACAGGGCTCGGACGGCACGGTCCAGCCGATCCTCACCGCTGTTGCCGAGCAGCGCCTGGGCGCACTCAGCGAGGGCGCCTTGGTAGCGCAAGCGTCGCTCCTGGGTTTCGGACTGGTGAGCAATTTGTTGTCGGGCGCGGTCATTGACGATGGTGCCGCCGATGACGTTGGCAATTGACCGGAGGAAGTCAGCTTCGTCGGTCGTGAAATTGCGGCGATCCCGGGTATGGACGCCCAGGACCCCGTACGGCGTAGTCCCGTCCGGAACGATCACACTCATTCCAGCCATGATTCCAGCATTGGCGAATTCGGGGACCAGCTCCAGCGGTGATTCGTCGTCCCAGTAGGCGACGACGACCGGTTCTTCGCGATCAAGGGTGAACCCGGGTTGGGTGTCGGCGTCGCATGAGATAATCGCGCCCTCAGCGATTTCTTCCCAGCCAAAATGGGCGACCAGCCGGGACGTGGCCCCGCCTTCCAATCGTTTAAGAATCCAGGCGCGCTCAACCCCGAGGGCTCGCTGCACAAGCTGCATAGCCATATCGAAGACGAATTCGACGCTTGACCCATCGAGTGCCGCTTGCCCAAGCTCAGCTACCGCCGCCTGCGATGAGATACGGTCGATCTGAGGCGGGCGCCACCGCGCGGTGGAACCCTGGTCCTGGCGCACGGAGGCGTTATCCATTGTCTGCCAATCCAAGGAGTGGTCGTTGTTAAGAATCGGCTACCAGGCCTACAACCTTGAGGTTTCTGCCCGACGTGATCGGCCGATCCGTCAGTCAGACATAGCCAAAGCTTGTCACGTCGAGGTTGATTATTCGCCGTATGAGTAGAACCCTCGGCCGGTCTTTCTTCCCAACAGGCCCGCTTCGACCATGCGAACCAGCAAAGGTGGAGGGGCGTATTGGGGAAGCTTGTACTCGTCGAATAGGACGTCGGCGACCAGCTTCATGGTGTCGAGACCGATGAAATCGGCAAGTTCCAGCGGTCCCATCGGGTGATTGGCGCCGAGTTTCATGCCATTGTCGATGTCCTCGGCCGATGCGTGGCCGGCCTCATACATCCGCATGGCCTCGGTCATATACGGGACGAGCAGCAAGTTGACGACGAAACCCGCCCGGTCCTTGGCTTTCACGACCGTCTTGGACAATGTCGATGAGGCAAACTCCTCTGCAGTGGCGGCCACAGTCGGATCCGTCACCACCGTGGTGATGAGTTCCATGAGTCGCATGACGGGAACCGGGTTGAAGAAGTGCATCCCCACGACGTGATCAGGACGGTTGGTGCTTCTGGCCAGTCGAGTGATCGGTAGCGACGAGGTATTGGAAGCCAGAATTGCATCTTCTGACGTCACGATGGTGTCGAGTGCCGTGAAAATCTCGATTTTGAGCGGCTCGTGTTCGACGACGGCTTCGATGACCAGGTCACGATCAGCCATGGCCGCCAGGTCGGTGGTGAATTGGATGCGGCCAATGGCACTGTCGCGATCTGACTCTTCCATCTTCCCCTTTGAAACGGCCCGATCGAGGCTTTTGACGATCCGGCTTTCACCGGCGGCGGCCGCGTCCTGGCTCACCTCTCGCACGATGACGTCGACGCCGGCTTTGGCACACACCTCGGCGATGCCAGCCCCCATCTGCCCTCCACCGACAATTCCGACCCGTTCAATCTTCATCGAGACCCTCCTCTGTTGGTCATCAGTGTGGCAGGTGTACTATTTCGACGTGTCTGATCTGGCGTCATCGTGGTCAATTCGTTATGCAATGAGCCAGACCCCCTGGGACCTCGGCGAAGCCCACACTGAACTTGTCGCCCGACTCACGTCCGACCCTTCGCTCGGTCTTGGAACTCCCGGCCGGGTTCTGGTGCCCGGCTGTGGCTCAGGACACGATGCCGAAGCTTTCGCCAATCACGGGTGGGAGGTAACCGCCCTTGACTTTGCACCGTCGGCTCGGGGTCTTGTTGAGGAGAAACTGGGCGGACATGGCACCTTCGTACTCGGCGACCTATTCGAATATCGTCCGGATGAGCCATTTGACCTGGTGTTCGATCACACATGTTTCTGCGCCGTCGACCGTGATCGCCGCATGGCATACGGCCAGGCGGCCGCCCGCTGGGTGAAACCGGGAGGGCGACTGATCTCGGTCGTTTTTCCGATGGGCAAACCCGTCGAGCACGGCGGTCCGCCACACGCCATGTCGACCGACGACCTGCGAGTCGCACTCGGGGAGCGCTTCGCTCTCGTTGAGGACGTCGAGGCCGACTGCTCAGGGCGCCGGTGGCAGACCCAATGGGCAGTCTTCGATCGGGTTTAGGGTTGTTCGGCCTGCCCGGAGTTCGGGTTGATCATCATGGTGGACGTATCGACCGCTTCGAACGCCGACCCTGGTACGGACTTCAATTCGCGGAGCAGGTCGTTGTCCCAGCGTTCGTCGGGGGCTCCCGAAACGAACCACGAACTTCCGTTGTCGGCCAGGATCAGGCCATAACGTTGCATGGCGACCAGGATCACCCGCACCTGCGGTGAATACCCCGACGTATCAAAGCTCGCCTTCAAACGAAAACGCTGGCCCATCGGGGGAAGCGTTAGCGAAGTCGACTTGGAGGCGTCATGGCGGGCCGGCCAGACATGGTCAGCCCGGGTCTGGGCGGCGGTGAATCGGATCGCATGGGTGATCTCGCCGGACGCCACCTCGTCGTAGCGAACCAGGCCGGGGAAGATCGGTAGTCCGGCCGCATCCGCCGAGGTCCATCCATCAGGCCGAAGCTCGGATGAGGTCAAGTCGTAGCGCGCCCCCGATGCGGCAGTCCAGGCGTTGCCAGGTCCTGGCGACGCATCGAATAGTTCGAATAGCTCACATCGGAAACGGTCAACGACGATCACGTGGCGGTCCCCGGTTGCGGAAGGTCCGCCTTCAATCGGAGCGTCGAGCGGGATGGGGAACGGTCCGGGATCCGACTCGGACCCGTAGGCGTCGTAGATGACCGTCATTCCGGGCGTTCCCTCAGGCACCTCAAGGTAGGGGATGCCGATTGGGCTGTCCGAGTCTGGTGGCCACACCCCCGCACCGAAGTCGGGATGGAGGGTTTGCGACGACCCGAGCGACGATAGGTAGTCGGCCGAGCGGGCATCGACCGGAAGATGGTCGATGCGAGTATTCCAGGCGTCGTCGGCGGGCAACGTCGGACACCTCGGTGGTGGCGTGGTGGGGGTGTAGTTGAGGGCGCGGGTGAGGAAGGAGGCCATGGCGTCGCGGGCGACGAGTCCGTCGGGACAGAAGCGGGTGTTGGCGGGCGGGTTGCAGCCGAGGGTGACCCCTTGGGCGGCGATCCGTTGGATGTCGCCTTCGAAGAGGTGGCCGTTGTCGTCGGTGAAACGGTCTGCCGTTGAGGTGGGGTAGTTGAAGGCTCTGGCG
>JAGXFS010000131.1 GCA_024637275.1 Acidimicrobiia bacterium | reverse complement strand
GCGACAAGCACACCACCGACGAAGACCTCGACGTTGTCGCCCTGGGAGAACCCGTCAATGATGTAGCGGCCTAGACCTCCCCACGCCACCAATGCTCCCAGTGTGGCAGTGGCGACCACTTGTACGGCTGCCACCCTCACTGCCGCAAGTATGACCGGGGAAGCCAGGGGTAGTTCGATACCCCTCAAGACCTCCCAACCAGTCATGCCCATGCCCAAGCCTGCTTCAACCGTTTCCTGATTGACCTCGCGCACCCCGGTATAGGTATTGGTGAACATGGGGGGAAGGGCCAAAGCAACCAGCGCCAGAAAGGTCGGCCAAAATCCGAGACCGAGGCCAAGCTTGATGCTGACTGGGAGCGCCAGGGCGACGATTGCGAAGGAGGGCACCGCTCGTCCGATGTTGACGATCGAGACTGCGAAGAAACCGCCCCGACCAGTATGGCCGAGGTACAAGGCAGGCGGGATAGCGATCAGGCTGGCGACGGCCATGGAAAAAGCGGCCAGCCCGGAGTGCTCAAGGGTGCGATTCAGAATTCCTGTGCTCCCCACCCAGTTGGCTCCGGTTGCAAAGAAATCGAGGACTTCGGCAAAAAACTCCATCAAACGGTGGCTTTGGCGCGGGCCCAAGGGGTGAGGGCACGTTGGGCGACTACCAGCAGGACGTCGATCGCTACTGCGAGAGCGACCGACATGACGGCTCCTACGACGATCTCGGTAGTGAAGAAGCGCCGCAGTCCTTGCAGAATGAAGAACCCGAGGCCCCCCTTGCCGATAAGGGCGGCCACGGTGACGAGGCCGATTGTGGTGACCGAGGCGATTCTGAGGCCGGCGATGATTACTGGCAGGGCCAAGGGGACCTCGACTTGGAGCAGTACGCGCCGCGGGGTGTACCCCATCCCGATCGCGGCTTCTTTGATGGCCGGGTCGACACCATCGATCCCGGCGACGATGTTGCGAATGAGGATGAGCAGCGTGTAGCTGACCAGGCCGATTTCTGCGGTCAGCACTGTTAGACCGGTAATCGGTACCAGAATCGAAAAGAGCGCCAAACTCGGGATGGTGTACAAGATGCCGGTTATCCAGGTGATCGGCGTATAAGTCCTTCGAAACCGAATCGCCACCATGGACAAGGCCACCGAGAGGATCAGACCCACGCCCAGGGCGATTCCCGTAAGCACGAGATGTTCCTTGGTGGCAACCCAGATGTCGTCAAGGTGATCGGCTATCCAGTCCCATCGCACGAGGGGCTGGCCCTCCAATTGGGCCAGAATCATTGGGTAATCTCCGCGCTGATACGCTCGGCCGTAAGCATGCCAAGGTAATGGTCGCCATCGAACACGGCCGCTACCTTCGCCCGGGTGCTGATGATGGCGTCGAGCGCCTCTTTGAGAGTCGCCGACGTGTTGATCCTGCTGCGAAAAGGTCGGAGGTCAGCTGCGGTCACTTGGCCCGCACTTTCAACCTCCGCGAGGTGTAACCAGCCGTCCAACCTTCCGGGGCTTCCTACTCCCACCCAATCGACGTCATAGCGCGCGGCGGCAGCCCGGGCCTCCTCAAGAGACGTTCCCGGAGCTACCACCGGTCCAGGGTCGAGGTCGACGGTATGGATCTTGATGAGGGACAGCCGTTTGAGGCCCCGATCGGTACCGAGGAACTCGGCCACAAAGTCGTTGGCCGGCACGCGAAGGATGTCCTCGGGAGTCCCGATTTGCTCGAGTACACCGCCGACATTGAGGATGGCTACCCGGTCGCCAAGTTGGATGGCTTCGTCAATATCGTGAGTGACGAACACGATCGTTTTGCGAACCCGGGCCTGCAAGTCGAGCAACTCGAGCTGAAGTCGAGTGCGGACGATGGGATCGACGGCTCCGAATGGCTCGTCCATCAGGAGGACTGGAGGGTCGGCGGCCAGACCCCTCGCTACTCCGACTCGCTGCTGTTGTCCTCCCGAAAGCTCCCCGGGATATCGATTGGCCATGTCGGAATCCAACCCGACGAGGTCGATCAGCTCTTCAACTCGTGCGCTGATTCGGGGACGCTCCCATCCCAATAGTTTCGGAACGGTTGCGATGTTCTGGGCGATGGTGCGATGGGGAAACAGGCCCGTTTGCTGGATGACGTAACCAATCTGGCGCCGCAGCTCGTGCGGCTGGGTCTCGATCGCGTTAACTCCCGCCACCCAAATGACCCCTGAGCTCGGTTCGATGATTCGATTGATCATTTTGAGGGTGGTCGTTTTGCCACAGCCCGAAGGGCCCACGAGCACCAGGATTTCTCCCTCAGGGACTTCAAAAGAGAGGTCACTTACGGCGTCAGTCGCGCTTCCTGGGAACGTCTTGGAAACGTGCTCCAGCCGAATCATCGCGTCGTTCATGGGTCTCTCGGTCATCGGGCCGGTCAGCCTAGAGGTTAACTCCCGTTGATGTCTTAGGGTCTCCCAGCTCGCACGGCCTTATGTGGTGGGGGAGCTCAGCCAAATGCCGGGCACTGATGCCCTCGCGAGGGACACGCCAATCCGGTCAGCTGGACAACTGGTAGCAAAGCGAATAGTGATGGACGCCATCAATAATGTCGATCTCGAGGTCGACCGAGATCCCCACTAGGTCGCCAGTTCCCGAGTCGGGCACGATCGTCACTTGCAGACTTGGTTCGCCGCGAGCCATGAGACCGAAGTGTTGGAGCACGAACGAGCCGTGGCGTCCGTCGAGTTGGGCCTCGACAGTCTCGAGAGCGACATACCCCGCCGATCCCTCAACGGCTGTCATGCTCGCCAGCATCTGTCCTCTACTTGTGCCGACGATATCGCCTGAGAAAGTCTTGTCGAGCGCCATTCGCGAGATCGATTCGGCGCCTTCATCTGTGGTGGTTTCGCGAGGTGCGATGACCACCTCGAACGTACCGGATGCAACTGCCATTGAACTCCGATCACTGCTGGCCGCAGGCTAGTGCCCATGGGGCTTGATCCGGTCCGTTAGATCCAGGCGACCCCCGCGCCCGGCGGCGCGGAACCGGGCCAGGCGTGGCAGACTTCAACGTAGCTCGGCATGGGAGAACACGGTGACGTCAATACGGGATACGTCGGAGTGGAAAGCACTCGAATCGACATATGCGTCCAGCGGTGCATTGGACCTGCGAACGGCCTTCGCTGAGGATTCAGGACGAGCGGCCAGATTCACTCTGGAGGTGGCAGACCTCACGGTCGACCTATCCAAGCATCTGATTACCGATGAGCAGGTAGATCAGTTGCTTGCCGTAGCTCGTGCGGCTGGAGTCCCGGAGCAGATCGCCGCGATGTTCGCAGGCGAGCACATAAACACGACCGAGGATCGAGCCGTTCTCCATACCGCGCTGCGTTCGAATCCCGACGATGTGTTCACGGTCGATGGACACGATGTCGTGGGTGACGTTCACGAGGTCCTCGATCGAATGTCGACATTCTCAGACCAAGTGCGGTCCGGTGCATGGAAGGGATACACCGGTAAGCGGATCCGCTCGGTCGTCAACATTGGCATTGGAGGCTCGGATCTGGGTCCGGCGATGGCCTATCGAGCGCTTCGTCCCTACGTACATCCCGACATCGAAGCTCACTTTGTATCAAACGTTGATCCCTCGGACCTCGCATCAGTCCTGAACAAGATCGATCCGGCGACGACGCTCTTCGTGGTCGCTTCGAAAACCTTCACCACCCTCGAGACGTTGACCAATGCCCGTAACGCTCGAGCCTGGCTGGTTGACCGGTTGGGAAGCGACGAGGCGGTGGCGCGACATTTCGTGGCGCTTTCCACGAATGCCGAAGCGGTGGAGTCGTTCGGGATTGATCCGGCCAACATGTTCGGGTTCTGGGATTGGGTTGGAGGCCGATACTCCATGGACTCGGCGATCGGTCTGAGCCTGATGATCGCGGTCGGTCCCGACTCGTTCCGGGCCATGTTGTCTGGCATGCGTACCGTCGATATACATCTCCGAACCACCCCGCTTGAGCGCAATGTTCCAGTGCTGATGGGACTCATTGGGATCTGGTACCGCAACTTCCTCGACTACCCGACATATGCGGTTCTTCCCTACAGCCAGGACCTCGACCGGTTTGCGGCTTACCTCCAGCAGCTAGATATGGAGTCGAATGGCAAGCAGGTCCGCAAAGACGGGTCGCTGGTTGACATGGATACGGGCCCAATTGTGTGGGGAGAACCCGGCACCAACGGTCAACATGCGTTCTATCAGTTGATCCACCAGGGGACGGCCATTGTGCCATCTGACCTGATCGGATTCATCGAGTCATCGGACGACATCGGTGGCCAGCATGACCTCCTCATGGGGAACTTGTTCGCCCAGGCAGAGGCGTTGGCGTTCGGCAAGACGGCCGACGAAGTTGCCGCTGATGGGGTTGCCCCCGACCTCGTGCCGCATCGAACCTTTCCAGGGAACCGACCGACTTCGCTGATCATCGCCCCCAAATTGACGCCATCGGTTCTCGGACAACTCATTGCTTTGTATGAGCACAAGGTGTTTACGCAAGGAGTCATCTGGGGCATCAACTCGTTCGACCAATGGGGCGTCGAGCTCGGCAAAGTGCTCGCCACGGCCATCATCGAGGAACTGACAGCCGACCAGGTTGGGGAACTCCAACACGACGCCTCCACGAACGCCCAGATTCTTCGGTATCGCCGCGCCAAAGGAAGACCGTGACGCAACGGGCGTTGGGCGCATGAAGAACGTGCTCGCCGCGGTCGACCTCACGCCGGTGGGTCGACGGGTCGCGGATCGGGCCCGCCTCGTAGCCGAGGAGCACGATTCGTCTCTCACCCTTGTCCACGTCTTCGATCCCGCCGAAGGCGTGCTGCTCGCGCTGGAGGAGATGGCGCTGTTCAAGCGGACCGCCACCGAGCGAGCCCACGAGCTAGCCGAATGGGTTCGGGGACGAACCAGCGTTCACGTTGATCTCGTGATTCCGTCGGGCAACCCCACTGCCCACATCGCCCGCATTGCCAAGGGAGCGGACCTGATCGTGGCTGGTACGTCATCGCTCGACGCTGGCAAGGTTGGCCCGGTCACGAGACGGTTGGCGCGCAAGGCGCGGACAGGACTGTTGGCGGTCCGACGCCAACCACGGCGGTCGTACCAGCGGGTTCTCGCCACGGTGGATCTGTCGGACGCGTCTCAAGCGGCGCTGGATCTGGCGTCCGAACTCGCCCCCGGGGCCGAGGTTTTCGCGGCGTACGCGCTGGTATCGCGGTTTGATCAGATGCTCATAGAGACAGGACGATCATCCTCTGAAGTTGAGAAGATGCATGTCCACCGGATGGCACGGGCCAAGGAAGCGCTCGAAAAGTTCGTATCGCCTTATCCTGGTGTGAAGCCGGTCGTCGTTTCCGGACCGCCTTCGACCGCGCTCTCTGAGATGGCCCGCCGCCGTTCAGTCGACCTGGTCACCGCCGCGTCAAAAGGATCGGGTGGCAGTTCGCTGGTATTGCTCGGCACCGTCGCCGAAGAAGTTATGGAAGCCGCCCATTGTGATGTGGCTATCGCCAGTGTCGACGGCCCGTTTCGTCGCCCGTGACGAGGTAATTCCGCCGATATCCCGCTCTGGCAGTAATCGATTCTGTATCGTCAGTTCGTACGTTCAGCCAAGTAGGGGGCACCCATGGACAGCGCAGTGATAACCGAGCGGGTAACGAGGGCCCTCAAAGGCGATGCCACCGTCTTTTCCGAGGTCGCCGCCGACGAGTCGCACATGGGGACCACCGCCGTAATCGTGGCGATTATCGGTTTTGTCGGTGGCTTGCTCAATGGCATATTCAACGACCAGTCGATCATCGGAGGGGCCATCGGCGGAATCGTCGGCGCCTTTATCGCATGGGCCGTCGGTACGGGCATTTTCTATGGCCTGGCCAAGATGTTCGGCGGCGAAGGCGACTTTCAGGGATTGATGCGGGGTAACGCTTATGCGGCGATCCCATCGGCTCTCGGTGGTATCCCAATCCTCGGGTTTCTCATCGGCCTGTGGAGTCTCTACCTATACATCCTGAACGTTCGGGAGAACATGAGTCTCACGACTGGCAAGGCCGTAGCGGTTGTCCTCATCCCCGTCGCGATCGTGATCCTCCTGGTCATTTTCCTTCTCGCCGTTCTGGTGGCCGGACTCGCCACATCCCTGTGAGCTAACCGATGACCGACCCGTCCGAGTTTGAGTCGCCACGGACTGGCGACCGGTCAGTTGCACAGCGGATTTTGGCGACGTTGCGCGCCGACCCCGACGCATATGTAGAAGTTGGAAGCGACGCTTCGGACGATCGGACCACCGCGTTGATGGTTGGCCTCGTCGGTCTGACCGCAGGACTCCTGAATGCGGGGCTATTTCTACCTCGTAGCGTGCTCGGAACGCTGGGGTCCGATGCAGGCCTTTTCGATCAGCTGCTCAACGGGGTTCGTGGGGTCGTGGCGGCGTATGTAGCCTGGCTGGTCGGCACCTGGTTGTTTTTCAAGCTCGGCCGGTTGCTCGGTGGCTCCAGCGACTACAAGACATTGTTACGAGGTAACGCCTACGCCTCTCTAGCGATGGCGGTGTCCCCGATTCCGATCGTCGGGTGGGCGCTCGGCCTTTGGAGTGTATACCTGTTCGTCGTCAACGTTCGGGCCAATATGTCCCTCTCAACCGGGAGGTCGGTTTTGGTGGTCCTGCCGCTGACGGGGTTCGTGTACTTTGCGCTGTCTTTTGTGCAGCTCGCTTCTTTTCTGTACCTCACGACGTTCCTGTAAACGGCAGGATGGGGTCGCCTTACTCATCGACGAGTGCGCTGCGGGAGTAGCGACCGACGGCATTCCAGAGAATCCAGCCGAGACCGCGCGATTCGGCTTCGTCAATGGCTGCTCTGATCTGATTGCTGTTGTAGTAGAACGCCTGAAGCCATGGTCGAAGTAGTGACCCTGGTGCCATTCTGGGCATCGCCCCATCGAGCGCATCGGCCGTCACTGGTCCGGGGTGGTCGTTTGGGTCGGCGAATCCGAGCCACCCAGGGCTGTAGTGCGATGGATAAATCATCGGTGACAGCGCGTCGACCGCGGCTGATAGTTCGTCCGGCCGCTGCCCGATGCCTTCGTCGGTGGGCGAGGAGGCGGTGATCCCAAAGATGTCCGCCGACAACGCGCACCCGAGCGGATGCAGGCGTGATCGGGCTTCTTCGAGAAAGCCGGTGATGGCGGCCAACCGTTCTTCCTGGGTCGTGGGGGGAGCGGCGCCAGCCGTACTTCCGGCAGGGAAGCGGACGTAGTCGAATTGGATCTCGTCGAAGCCGAATTCGCACGCTTCGACGGCTAGCGCCAGCGGGTATTCCCAGTTCTCGGGGTTCCGAGCGTCAATCCACTTGCCGGCCAGCTTGGCTTCGGGGCGGGCTTTGGTCCAGATCGGATCTTCGAAGGTGACGATCCGGGTGATCGCGTACAAGCCGGCCGCGTGCACGGTTACCAGGGTTGCGATCGGGTCGTAGAAGTCTTCAACCGCCCCCATATCGTTTGCTAAAGCAACCGACGTGGGATAAAGCGTCGTGCCGACTTCGTCCTTGGTGTCGAAGACGATCGCGTTCACCGGAGTGTCTGCGATGAGTTCCAGCGTTCCTTCTAGTCCGTCGAGCTCAAGGTAGGTGTAGCGGGCGACTCGCACCGCCCGAACGATGCGCGGTTCCATCAGGACTTGGGCGTCACTGGTGGCGGACCAGTCGACTTCGAGAGGAAGCCAGGCCGGTTTCGTGAAGCTGACGGCTGGGGTAACTGCGGTGAGATCGAATGATCCGTCTGCGGACGTCGTGACGGCGGTGGTATCCGAAGTAACGGTCACGCCCGGCAGCGGTATGCCAGCCTCGTCGGTTACGGTCCCGCTGACGACGATCGGCGGAATAGTCGTGGTCGTCGAACTGGAGGTCGTTGTCGTGGGGGCGGTGGTGGTTGGAATGATGGTGGTTGGAACGATTGTGGTGACGGCAGTTGGCGGTGTCGTGACGACCGAGTTGGCTGAGTATTTGCAGGCGCTGACGGCGAGCAACAACATGATGATTATGGAGGTACCCCGGCGCATGCCACGAGGGTAACGGGGTGGCGCGCCGTTGGGCGGCTTTCGATAGGGCCGTGAAAGCGACAAGCGCGAGATGTGAGAATGCTGAACGTGGTGGTGGGGGAGTGGCGGGTGTACCACCCCCGGCCTATGGACCGTTCGGGAGGGGCGGCTTGAACCGGAGCCGATGTGGCGGGGAGTCCGGGGTAATCGTGAAGCCCCGTTGGTGGATTACGACGTGGTGATGAAACCAGCACAGCGTGACGAGGTTGTCGGCGTCGGTTTCGCCGCCTTCGGCCCAATGGACTCGATGATGGGTTTGAAGTCGGTAGCGGCTGGTGCATCCCTCAGCGCAACATCCGCCGTCTCGACCTATCACGAACTTGCGGAGGCGACCGGGGATCTTGGCGGTTCGGCGGCCCGCATTGAGTGGTTTCCCGTCATCGGTCACGGAGATGGCTTCGATAGTGCCGCTGCAGAGGATCTCTTCGAGCGTGTTGGGACCGATCAGCTGGCCGCTCATGAGTGTGCCAACGGCGGCGCCGGGCTGCTGGGCGTTCACGAAGATGGTGATTCCGGGTCGTGTCCGCTCGTACATGCGTCCCAACCCTGCCAGGGTTGGGAAAGCTGCGGTTTCAGAATCGCCATCTGCGATCGCCGACGTGGGGACGCGATGAGAGGTTGTCACGGGAATTGGGTCCAGTGAGTCCTGGCAAATAGCCACGAGTGCGTCGGCGGTCTTGGTTGACCGGGTGGCGGTGAAGTCGTTGGGGAGTTCGTCGGATCTGGCGAACAGAGCTTGCTCGACGATGGCACCGTCAAGAGCGGCCAGCTGACCCCACAGTTTCCAGGCTGTATCGTCGAGGGTGGGTTGAATGTGCAGGTACCGCTCATCGAACCTGGCCGACTCTTCGCTGGGCGTGATCCCCGTCTGGCGTCGGGCGATACGGCGGAGACTATCGACGTCGTAGCTGTCCGGATCCACCGAATCGTTGAGGCGACTGGCGACACTAGCCCGCTCGAAGCTTTGTTCACCAGCGGCAAGTTTCATGTGGGCGTCTGGCCGGTCGACGAGCCGGCGGGCTGTCACGACGAGGGTTTTGGCCGTGTGTCGGGATGTGTCCGTCCGGGAGGCGACCCACTCGGTCAGGGTTCGGCATCCGTCGGCGGCGGCAAGCTGCATCTCGTCGGCGAGTTGGATGTTGACCATTTGCCTGGCCCGCAATCGTCCGATGAGCAGTTCATCAGCCAAGATCTGTTGTTCGATGTCATCTGGCGATCGGTCGTACCCGCCACCAGCGATATATGTCTTCATTCCTGAACAATACGATCCGGGTGTGACGAAAAGTACCGACGTGCGATCGTGTCGCCAGGAAATCTGAAGTTACCGGCGTCGCCAATCCGCAGAACGGCACGCCGTTCTGCATATTTGACTGAACGTCACACCACGTCGGCCCTGGGGGGACCGACAAAGACTGGTCGCCCTCCGATGGCGTACTGCCGTGGCCTCGTTCTGTCCTGGGTGGCCGATCGCCTATCATCTCGTTGCTCGTTGAGTGTTGTTTCGCGGGCCCGTAGCTCAGTTGGTTAGAGCAGGGGACTCATAATCCCTTGGTCGCAGGTTCGAGTCCTGCCGGGCCCACTCACCCCTGCTGGCAGGGGAGCTGTCATATTGCCCTTGGTCGCAGGTTCGGGTCCTGCCGGGCCCACTCACCCCTGCTGGCAGGGGAGCTGTCATATTGCCCTTGGTCGCAGGTTCGGGTCCTGCCGGGCCCACTCACCCCT
>JAGXFS010000130.1 GCA_024637275.1 Acidimicrobiia bacterium | reverse complement strand
TTGCCGCCCGGGACTTTCAACAGGTGTCGAGGCTTGCGCATCGAATGAAGGGCAGCCTCGGGCTGCTCTCGGCAGGACCGGCCGCCCAGGCCGCCGCCCTGTTGGAACGACACGCGGCAGAGGCCACTGTTGCGCACGCAGAAACCGCCTGGAAGCTGCTGCAAGAAGAGATGGAAAGCCTCGAACCGGTCATCGTGAGACTGGCCGAATCGACAGGGGCCTGGGCTTAGGTCGAAGATTCCTCAGCCACGGCCTCGCCTCCGGTAACGGTCCCTGCAGGAGTTCCGGGCGGAGGCGGAGGGACACTGGCCGGGTCGCCACCCGCTGCGTGAGCACCACTGTCACGGTTTTTTTGTCGGCGCCAGAACAGGAATCCGGCGATGAGAGCCAGAATGGGGGCAAGGCCGATGATGAATCCGACCAGGACGTTGCCAGCCGACCAGGTGATCTGGAGTAACTCCCAGCCGCTGTCGAGTCCGTCACTGAAGCCCGGCAAGCCGCCCGGGTCTACAACGTTGATGATGAGCGACGACGTATTGGAGATCGTGCGTCCCGCCACCGGATTGCCATCCTGATCCACTGCAGTAGCCGTGATGCGAGTCTGAGTGCGGGTACGCCGTTCTGGCGTGACTTCTGCGGCAAGGATGACTGACTGACCCGGTTCGAGCGTATCTTCCAGACTGCCGAACACCACGATCATGTCATCTACTGCGACGTCAATCACCGGATCCTGGAGCGTGAACTGTGTGAGTGGTGTGTCGCCGACATTGAGGATCTCGTAGCAAACGGTGGTGGCCTCGTCGCCTTGATCGACGGCTAGTTCCTGGGAACCAGGGCAAGATGCCCCGCCGTCTTCGTGGCCCGGATAGGCCGTTACGGTCACGTTGAAGGCAGGTTGGCTGAGTGCTTCGGTGATCGTCAGGGTGATGGTGGCCAGGTCGACGGCGTCGCTCAAGGTGCGTAGAGAACCGCGCAAGGTTTCGAGTTGGGTCTCTCGCTCAAGGAGTTCGTTCTCCAGTTCGACGACCTGCTTGATGTCTGTGGCGGCTTCGAGCAGGGCTTGGAGCCGGGCAACCGAGGCGGCTGCGGTGGATATGCGGCTTTCCAGATCAACCACTCGTTCGGTTACGTCGTCGGCGTTCACAGACTGAGAGCGGATCTCGCCTACGCTGCCAAGCTCGGCAAGCGCGGCTTGGAACTGGTCCGGTGGAACCTTGAACACCAAGACCGTGCGGGGGGTTGGCAACCCGACCGTGTCCTGACCGAAGAGGAATCCATCGAGGCTTTCGATCACGGAGGTTGCTTGAGATGAGGCGTCGCCCACATTGTTGACGGCGACGGTCATGGTGGCGGTGAAAATGATGTCTCGCCCCAGGTTGACCGGGATTTGTGCACCGACGATGCCTCCGTCGCCGAGGTCTCCTGGTGCGGTGGGCGATTCTGCCGCAGGGCGCTCACCCTCCGTGGGAGCCCCGATAGCGTTCTCAGCTCCGACGCCTTCGATCAAGCCCTGTTCCGCCGAGCTGTCGGCGCCGCTACAGGCCGCTGCCACCATTCCGAGGACCAGCAGTCCGGCCAGTAGTCGGGTGATCAGGTTCGGTTTCATGGGCATCCTCCGCAACATGTACAGCTGGCGGCCTCGTCAGCCGTTGGTTCTCTGACGCAGCCAAGCAGGCGGACGGTTCCGCCGCTGGCTAGTAGCGCCTCTTCTTGAACTGCCCGATGATGTCCACCACGGCCTGGCCAACCGTGTCCTGATTGGTGAGTTCGGGGTGAGCGATACCCGTCAAGGCCCGGCCGAGGCCCCGTCGGATCTGCCCGATCCAGCTCCTGGCGGCGATAACACCGGCGCCTACCTGGACGATGAGCGCGCCGAGGCCTGCCGCCAAACCAACCAGCAATCCGACCCCGATCCCAAGACCGATGAACAGTCCAAGTCCGACGACCGCCCCGGACGCCGCTAGACCAAGTCCGGTCCAATAGGCCGGGGCGGTGCTGGCTCGTAGCGTGACCACGTGCTGGTTGTCGGTGATGGTTTCGACCCGATGGGCGACCTTGACGCTGCGTAGCGCTCCGGTGCCCTGAGCGATTTTCAAGCCGTGGCGTAGCGAGTTGACCGGACTCGCTCGTTTGGTCCACACCGTGGATTGCGGGGTGGTCCTGGTGACCTGGAGTCCTTCGTGCCGGGTCATCCAGTCCGTGATACTCGCCTCGGTTTCGGGGCGGCTGGCGGCCAAGAGGATTTGGTCCGTGATCTGTTTTGGACCGAAAATCCGTTCCGAGAGCGTTCCAGGAGGAACGACGTCCGGTTTCGAGAGCTCTTCGGCTAGAGCCTTGGCCACGATGTCGCGGTGGACGCCTAGCTCATCGGCGACCCGATTGAGTGTCTCCACGTCCACGTCGGTGTCGTCGTAGTTCGAGTCGGTCTGCAACTCGATGGCCCGGCGCAGAATCCGGTCGGCACGGGCCGGGGATAGCTTCTGCAGACGGTCGGCGATCTCGTTGTCTGCGTCGTTCTGGCGACGGCTCGGTTGGTTCTGGGATGCCTTCACGGGTCCAAGTATCGCGTAGATCGCCGGTTGTGACCGGTTGTTAGAAGAACATTCCGGGATGGGGGCTTGGCAGCAGGAACGCCTCGTCGAGCCGGGCAAGGAGCGCGGATGGGGCTTGGAGGCGATCGGTCAAGGCGAGGCTGCTGGCCGGATGGACCCCGAACCACATGCGGCTGAGGGCGTTGATCGAAGCGGTCATGGTCGGTGCCGATGGGTCCGGACCTGGTTCAACGTGGGAGTTTTTGGCGATCGTCACCCGATACTGTCCTGACAATCCGATCCCGTCGCCGTATGAGTTCAAAGGGTCCGCCAAGTCGAGGTTGAATGTGATCTCGTCGCCATCCCAAGAGCGCTGCGAGACGACATGGTCCAAATCAAGGATCCGCAGCTGCCACCAAGCCAGGGCTTGATGGCGTGCTTCATGGGGTGACTTGGCTGTCTGGATTCGTTGTCGGATGGGATGTCGGAGCAGGTCATGGAGTTGTATCTCGGGAGGTTCGACCATTTTGACGCTACGAATCTGGTCACCGAATTCGCGGACCAATGCCAGTAGTTCGAGAATCTGTTCCGGGGTTTCATACGACATGAGAGTTATGGCGAGCGGACCCGAATACTCCCGCTTCACCGCCCAGATGAAGTGGGTAAGGCGATCGCCCTCGTAGTACCCCCATCCGGCGCCATCGGAGTCGGTGGCCAACTCGGCTTTGGTGTACGTCGGTGGGGTCAGGGCCACGCCTCCGTGCGATCGTTTCCTGCGGAGATGGGCGGCATGAATCTCTTCCCAATCCTCTGCACCCAGGCGAGTCGGCGTTCGATAGGGAGCGTCGACCGTCAACGAACTCGGATCAAAGATCATCTGGTTCGTGTACGCCGACGTCCCGAATCCGAGTCGGTCATAGAAGCCTTGCTCAAACATACCGAGCGCCGCCACATGGATACCCCGGTCGAGCGCATTGGCTACCACCCGCGCGGTGGTTCCGGTTGCCAGTCCTTGCTTGCGTCCGACCAGACTCGTGGTGACGGCGGTGACGCAGGCGAGGTCCAGATCGGTATCGAGGTAGCGGATGGTCCCGTTGTGCACCGCCGCCAGGGCCTCGGCCTCGCCGTTGATCAATCCGACAGCGACGTCGGCTTCGTCGACATACCATTCCATGGCCGCTTGCTCTTCGGGGCCAGTCGCCCAGCCGATTTCCTTCCACATCCGCTGGATGTGGGGCAGGTCTGATTCTTGATAAGCGCGAATGGTCACGGGCAAAACCTAACCTGATCTACTGAGATCTGAGGTGGCTTTTTTGGACCTTGCCCATCGCGTTGCGGGGGATAGCCTCCAGGAACTCGTAGTGGCGCGGTTGTTTGTAGCGGGCCAGGTGGTGGTCGGCGTGGCTTCGAAGCGCGGCTTCTTCGCAATCGCCGACCACGAACGCCACGGGGATTTCGCCGAGATCGGCATCGGGCAGACCCACCACGGCAGATTCCACGACGCCCGGGACTTCATTGAGTACTCGCTCTACTTCTTTCGGGTAGACGTTGAATCCGCCGGTGACGATCAAGTCGTGGGATCGCCCGAGCAGGGTGATCCGGCCGTCCTCGTCGGACCTGGCGAGGTCGCCGGTTCGGAAGTACCCGTCTGGCGTGAACGACTCGGCAGTTTGTTCTGGTCGCTGCCAATACCCACCGAATAAGCTCGGTCCCTGGATCTGGAGCGTTCCGACCTGGCCGGCTGCTAGGGCCTGGTCGCCGCCGTCAGCCACCCGGACGATGTACCGGGGGAGTGGAAAGCCGACGGTCCCCGCCAGTCGCTCCCCGTCGTAGGGATTGGAGCAGATCATCCCGGCTTCGGTCATGCCATAGCGCTCCAAGATGTTGTGCCCGGTTCGGGATTTGAAGGCGGCGAATGCTGCTTCGGACAGCGGAGCGGAACCTGAGATGAACAGTCGCATGTTGACGCAGTCCTCGGCACGGAACGCCGGGTCGGCGAGCAAACGGGTGTAGTAGGTTGGCACGCCCATCATCACGGTTGCCGAGGGGAGCTGGTGGCGCACTGCGTCGGGGTCGAACCGATCCAGGAAGATAACCCGCGACCCTCCCAGAAGCGCGCAGTGCAGCGCAACGAAGAGTCCGTGTACGTGGAAGATGGGCAGGGCGTGTAGCAACACGTCGTCGGGCCGCCAGTTCCAGATCTCGAAAAGGGTCCTGGCGTTTTCCAATAAGCAGCCGTGGGTGAGCATCGCCCCTTTTGACCGGCCGGTGGTACCCGACGTGTACAAGAGTGCCGCGCTGTCGGCGGAGGAGCGGTCGATGACGCTGTCGATCCGATTGGTCGCTTCGAGGAGCGTACCGCTCCCGTCGTTATGCAAGGTGAGTGTCGGTGCATCGGCGAGGGGTTGAGTGGCAACGATGACGACCGGGCTGGCGTCATCAACGAAATAGGAAATCTCCGAAGGTGTGTAGGCCGGGTTGAGAGGCACGTAGATCGCCCCGATTCTCAAGCACGCGAGGTAGAGGGCCACCGCGTACGCCGACTTCTCCAGTACGACCACCACTCGATCTCCCGGTTCCACGCCGGCCGATTGAAGTGCACTACCCATGGCGCTGGTCAGTTCGAGGATGTCCCCGAAAGTCCAGAGTCGGTCGGAGGTGTCAAGGAACCCGTCTTCCTCCGTGAGCTGATCGGTAAGGGCCGAGAACAGGTTCAAATCAGCGCCTACGGATAAGACGGAAGATCATTCGATCCGGGATTTCGATCCGCCCCAGACGAAGGCTTGGTGGGCGTCGCGTGGTGGCCAGTAGTCGTCGTTTTTGTAGGCCCAGTATTCGAATGGATTGTTGAAGTAGGCGAACGTCTCAACGACCGGCCAAATGGGCTCCCGGCGGACGAGGGCTGCCACGATGCCCACCGCTCCGGCTCCGACAAGCCAGCCGATGTAGCCGATCTGATAGAGCGGTCCGAACCAACGGTTCTGCCAGACGTGGAGGGCTTCGTGGCGTTTGATGAACTGCCGACGGCCTGCCGACTGCTCGAGGTCATCAAAGTCGATGGAACCGGCAGCTCCCGAGATGACATTGCCGACGGTGAAGGCGTACCCGCGCTTGAGTGCGATGCCGGATGCATAGACCTGGTGGTTTTGTCGGTAGGTCAGGTCGAATCGATACCCGGCGGCCGGGCGCGGCATGTTGGCAAGGTTCAAGAGCAATCCGGCGGTGGTGCCCAGCAAACCCCACGTGCTGTCGAGCGTCAGGGCCAGGGCGCCCCGACCCTTCCAGTCGTACATCCAGCGCCAACCGGAGATAGCGCCATTGGTGGCACCGGCAATCGCGGCCGGGACGGGTAATCCGATGAGGCTGCCGACGCCCCACGCCAAACCACCGCCAACGGCACCGGTGGCGATTGACTCGGCGAGTCGTCGGGGCCAAACGGTTTTCGCTTCTGGTTTTGGCAAGTTCAGGGCCACAGCACTCCTTGGTGCGTTAGGGCGGCGACGTCCATTGTTGCCGCCACCGCGATGTGGAGGGCGGCACCCCACCACACTGAATTGGTTCGTAGAGATAGCGTACCCAGTGTTACCCCGCCCAGGATGGCCCCAAACGCCTCGGCCAAGGGTTTCGCGAAGTGGATCATGTTGTAGGGGATCACCATGACGAAGATGGCGGCGTAGCCCATTCGCCATTTGAGCCCATGGACCATGAAGCCGCGAAAGAAGAACTCCAGGGCGACGAACTGGGCGGCATACATGACCCACCAAATGAACATGTTCGGCCACAAGCCCTCACCGGGGAGCAGGTCATAGAAAGGGTACTTGGCGAGGAATGCGGGTGAGAAGGAGGCCCAGATCACCACTGGCAATGAGATGAGAAACAGCGCGACGTAGGGTCTCCAATGTGTGGCGATCCCCCGGAAAGCCACACCGAATTCTGCGACCGGCTTTCGGATTAAGAACCTGATGGCGATCACTGGAAGCGCCACATAGGCGAACAATTGCACGAGCGTCCAGACGGTCAGCCGGGCGAGCTGAGCGCTGTCGGGCGACGAAAGCCAGCGGTCCACAGAGGCGGGATCGAGGCCGACTCCCCGGACCAACCCGCTCACCCAGGCCGGATCCTTGGCGAAGAAGTTGATCAATGTGAGCGCCACGGCCGAGGTGAGTGCCACGACCACCATCATCCGGTTGGCCTCACCGGGTGCCTCGCGGCGATAGTCGTCAGCCGCCGCATCGGCGGCAACGGCAGTCTGGCGAACGTAGGTGTCGAACATGACTGAGCACCCTACCGCCGGTCGTCAAACGGCACCTGACGGGCAAGCCAGTGTTGAATCTCCCGTATCGGGCATCATGCCTTTCCGAGGACCGTAACGATGTCATGGCTCCCGTGACCCCGTAGGTTGATTCGGGTCGGCTCTGACAGCCGATAGTGGCTGTTCAGTTCGGAGGCGGTTTCGGTGGATATCCGCACTTCCCCGGGTGCGCCGGTTGACTCAATCCGGCTTGCGACGTTGACGGTGTCGCCCCACAGGTCGTACGAGAACTTTCTCTTGCCAATCACGCCTGCCACCACTTCGCCCGAATGGATGCCTATGCGGATGGTCCACGGAAGGTCGTTTACCTGTGCGAACCGGGTGGTTGTCTCCTGCATTTCAAATGCCAGGCCCACGATCGCGGCTGCGTGGTCGTTGCGACGGGTGGGTACACCTGCCGCGACCATATACCCATCTCCGATGGTCTTTATTTTCTCGACCCCCACTTGATCGACGAGATCGTCGAACTCGGAAAAGAGTCCGTTGAGCAGTTCGACAACCGTGCTGGCGTCTGATGCTGCGGTGAATGCCGTGAAGCCAACGAGGTCGGCAAACAGGACGGTGACGTCTGAGAGTCGCTCTGCCACTGCTTCGCCGGAAGTCTTAAGACGCTTGGCGATCTCGTCCGGCAAAACGTTGCGCAAGAGGGCATCGGAGCGGCGTTGCTCGGCCTGCAGTGCCGTCTCGGCGAGGAAGACGCTTCTGTACGCCTTGTCAACCAAGATCCAGCAACCGATCGAGAAAGCCGCAGCGATCAAGAACCACCAGAGCATGTTGTTGACGACTGCTGGGTCAACCTCGGCCGCTCGCATCGCGCCCCAAGGAACCGATGCGCTGAGAATGACATCGAGCACGGCCTGGCGGAGCCGAACCGCCAGGACCGGGATCCACACAAATGGCAATAACAACGAGGGGGCGGCGAGTTCGAAAACTTCGAGGCGGTAGTAAATAACCGGCAGTCCAACCGTGATCGAGGCGAATGCCAGCACTTCGAGCACTGTGAAGTATTTCACGGCCTTGGTGTACGTAAGCGCCCAAGCGAGGAGAAAGCCGACGACTATGGCCAGCCTGATCGGCGTCGCCGAAGCGGCTGTTTCCGGAGCGACCTGGTAGTCCCAGATGATGAAGAGCGGTATGGAAGGAGCGGCAATAAGCGCGGCGGCTCGAGCAATACGGATGCCGCGCTCAAGGGCACGTTCCTGATAGGCCGCCTCGATTTCAGTGCTGAATGCAAGCTTCGGGACCTTGATCCGACCCTCCAAGTACGTGTGGGGGAATAGTACCGATGGGCGAACGGTGTCAGGGGTCGGGCGGCTCACCTAGGCTGACCTTCGAGGAGGTAGCGATGGGTGAGATGGTGCAATTCCCCTCAGATGGGTCGACGGCCAGCGGCTATCTGGCGGTGCCGAGAAGCGGTTCTGGTCCAGGTGTAATCGTGATTCAGGAATGGTGGGGCCTGGTTCCACACATCAAAGATGTTGCCGACCGGTTCGCCTCCGCGGGGTTCGTGGCGCTGGCGCCCGACCTCTATGACGGTCATGCCACTACCGAGCCCGACGAGGCTGGGAAAGCCATGATGAACTTGGAACTTCAGCGAGCTGCCAATCACATGGCCGGAGCCGTTGATTTTCTGATCGGCCACGATGCGACGACAAGCGATCGCATCGGAGCCGTTGGGTTTTGTATGGGTGGCGGGTTGGTGTTGTGGTTGTCGACGCTCAAGCCGGAGATCACCGCCTGTGTGCCCTTCTACGGTGCGATCCCGTGGGATTCGATGCAACCCGACTACACCGACGCCCAGGCCGCGTATATGGGGCACTACGCCGAGAACGACGGATGGGCCACCCAAGATGGAGCCCGCAAACTCGAGGAACACTTGATCGATCTTGGCAAGGATGTGATCTTCTACTTCTACGAGAACACGGATCATGCTTTCTTCAATGATGATCGCGCTGAGGTGTACGACGAAGCGGCTTCTCGGCTGGCTTGGGACCGGACCATCGACTTCTTCCGTGATCGCCTATAAGTGACAGATAGACCACTCTTCTTCCGGCCCATTCAGCATCGGATAGTTGCCAGGGCACTGCGCCCGGCTCTCGTCTGGGCATACGTAGCGGTGTTCGTTGCGGCCCTGCTGGTGATTTTGGTCTGGTTGCTGGCAATCGGGGTGGGCGCTGGCGTATGGGTGTTCAACCGAGACCATGTGATTATGGAATCGGCGACCCAAGTGGTGCGATACGCACTGTGGGTTTCGGGACCCGTGACTGTTGGTGTTGCAGTGGCAGGCGCCGCCTACGGGTCCACCGAGTCGCGGTCGTTTCCGAGAACGATGACCGGCACGATTATTGGAGTCGGTTTTGGGGCCGCCCTCCTGGGAGTTGGCGCCTCCGGTTTTGCGGCGGCTGGCCTGGCGGCCGGGTGGGGGAGTGCCATCCCGGCCGATCGCACGAGTCGTGTCGCCGCCCGAGGATTACCAATGGTCGTAGCGGCCATCGCCGCGACGGTCTGGCCGATTGGCCGCATTGCCGATCTCGGACGAGGTCCGCTCGTCGCCGTGTTCGCCCTGTCTCCACTGCTTGCAGCCCTTGTAGTGTGGGCAGGGGACGCAGCCTGGGCGGCGGTCTCCGGCGGAAAAGAGGAACCGAAATCCACCCCGGTCGGTTGATACCCAAAGGAGCGAAACCGTGTTAGGTGTCTACATCTTCTGTGCGATCGTCGGTATTCCGCTCGTCCTCATGATGGCGTTCCTCGGTGGTGATACCGACCTCGACTTCGACGCCGACCTCGACCTTGACCTCGACATGGACATGGACGTTGATGTTGACGTCGACGTCGATCCGGACCTTGAAACCGGTCTCGACACTGTCAGTACCGGCGGGGTCGCCGGGGATGCCTTTGCGAGCATGCTGTCGATCCGCGCAGCGATTTTTGCCCTGGCGGGATTCGGCACCGGCGGCCTGGTCGGCTATTGGTCTGGTCTACCCCTTGCCGTACACCTCGCCATGGCGATCGTGGCCGGACTCGGCTTTGCTTTCGCCTCGTCGTTCGCCCTGGCATGGGTCAAGCAGAACGAGACCAACTCGGAAGTGCGCAAGACCGACCTCCAGGGCAAAGCCGCCCGGGTCACGGTTCCAGTCGCAGTCGATCAGCGAGGCAAAGTCACCTTGCTGGTGCAAGGCAAGCCAACGCAGATGACCGCCAAATTGTTTAGCGAAAGAGGCGAGCAGCAGCTGTCCGTCGGCGACCAGGTCGTGGTCGTCGAAGTGGATGAGTCGGGTACGGCGCTCATCGCCCGGCTCGACTCACTCGCCAACGAATAAGTTCACATACAGAAAGGGTCAACATGTTGCCGTGGATCATCAGCGGAGTGTTAGTAGTGGTTGCGGTGATCATCATCGCCGCCGTCATATCCAGTCTCGTCGTGGTCGTACCACCCAACCGGGTGGCGGTGTTTTCGGGTTCAGGAGGCGGAGCCCGGCAGGGCTACAAAGTCGTCGTGGGAGGCCGGAAAGTTCGGCGTCCCATTATTGAGAAGGTGGATTGGATGGATTTATCCACCATCGCCATCGACGTCTCCGTGAGCAATGCCTACTGCAAAGGCACGATCCCTTTGAACGTGCAGGGCGTAGCCAATGTCAAGATCTCCTCAAAGGAGGGGATTCTCGATAACGCCATCGAGCGGTTCTTAGGGCGACCCATTGACGCGGTTGCCAAGATTGCCAAGGAAACCCTGGAAGCCAACCTTCGTGGGGTGCTTGCCACCCTGACGCCCGAAGAGGTCAATGAGGATCGGCTGAAGTTCGCGACGACCTTGATCGACGAGGCCGATGACGACATGCGGACCCTCGGTCTGGAACTCGACGTACTGAAGATCCAGAACGTCACCGATGAGGTCGGGTATCTCGAATCGGTCGGTCGTCGACAAACCGCCCAGGTCCTCAAGGAAGCCCGGGTTTCAGAAGCCGCCCAGCGCGCCGAAGCCGAGGAGCAAGAAGCTGAGTCAAGGCGACGGGCTGAAATGGCCGGTCTGCAAGCTGACGAAGCGATCATCGTGCAGCGGAACGAGTTGCGCATGCGAACAGCCGACCTCGAAGCCGAAGCCGTTGTCAAAGAGCAGCAGGCTCTCGTCGCCGGGGAAAAGGCCAGGGCCATTGCCGAACAAGAACTTGAGCAAGCCCGTATCGAACTTCAGAAGCGGCGCCTCGAAGCTGACGTCATCACGCCGGCCAGAGCCAAAAAAGAAGCGTCGGAACTGGCGGCCAAAGGTAACGCGGCTTCGATCATCGAGGACGGTTCGGCCCAGATTGAGGTCTTCAATCGGCTCGTTACCCAGTACAAGGCAGCCGGTCCAGACGCAGAGCGCATCTTCGTGCTCAACATGTTGCCGGACCTGGTTGCCAAAATCGTCGACACGGTCAATAACGTTTCGATCGACAAGGTGTCGGTCATCGACGGCGGCGGTAACGGCTCCGGCCAGGGTATCCCGGGCTTGTTATCGCAGTTGCCGGCTTCGGTG
This sequence comes from Acidimicrobiia bacterium, assembly GCA_024637275.1. Lineage (GTDB taxonomy): Bacteria > Actinomycetota > Acidimicrobiia > Spongiisociales > JAENVV01 > JAENVV01. Next base: position 10,844 of record JAGXFS010000130.1, on the reverse strand, counting down.
ATCAAGATCACCGAACAGATCGAGAACGCCACTGGCGTCAACATTCTGTCTGGCTTGAATCATCCTGCCAAAGTTGATGACCTGCCGGTCGTCGAATCGGTCCCGCCGGTTCCTGAGCCAGCTGAGGCTTAGAGAAGACGAGATAGAGAAAAGACGAATAGATATAGGAGACCCCCGGCGGCGTCGGGGGTCTCTTGCCTGCTTGGACGGATTGCCCGGCCCCACCTGAGGCGCCGGGTGATGGCCGGAATCGAAGACATCGGAATTCGGGCGGGGTAGCTTCTGGTAATGAAACGGAAGTGTCCATGAGTGAGCCGGTGTCGCCATCCACCATCCGCGATTCCAGCTGGTTTGGGTGGCTTATCGGCCTTGGGCTCGGCGCGGTTGGCTGCGCTGGCTTGGGGATGGCTCGCCAGCAGCTAATCAACGCTAGAACTATTCTCGGCTCGACGTTCGAGTTCGCGTGGCAGCCGATGGCGAAGGCCCAGCTCCTGTTCCTATCCGTAGGAGTCGCGTTCGCCGTCATCATGCTGATGGCCTACACCGGAAATCAGAGTCGTCGGACCGGACTCCTCGTCGGTGGCGCCGTTGCCCCGACGGGCTTGTTGGTCTTCCAGTGGGCTTGGTTGAGTCGGGTCGGGTTACCGGCGTCCCTCACCCAGGCGCTCAGGTGGTCGATCGATCATGCCGTGCAATCCGTCGCTGTGGTAGCGGTGGCGGCGCTCTTGACCACGCTGGTATGGACCTCGGTTGCGGACCGGATAAGCCAATCGCGCCCCGTGGTCTCGGCACCAGCTGACGAGTAGACATTCGGTCGGGCACCCGCCGTGCATTAGCCTGTGCGGGTGGCACGTCTTCGCTTGTTTGCCAATCTGAGAGAACTAGCCGGTACCGGTAGCGTCGATATCGATGCTGATACCGTCGGTGACCTGCTGTCCCAGGCTGGCACTTCCTACGGACCGTCGTTCGTGGCGGCGTTGGACACGGCGAAAGTCTGGGTAAACGGCGAACCGGCCACCCCGGAGTCGGCAGTAAATGCCGGCGACGAAGTGGCAGTTATCCCCCCGGTATCGGGAGGGGCAGCCGCCCTGATGGACAATCCCAACATCTCCATCTTCGGAGTCCTCGGGTCGGCAGTGTTGCTGTCGGTAACGAACGCCTATTTGTCGGTAGCGTGGTTCGCCGCATCCCTCGTGCTCGTTCTGAGTCTCTGGGCGGTAGACATCGTCCGCGAAACGAACACCGGCGGAATGGCCATGCAGCTCCCTCCTGTCCTGGTAGGCATCATGGCCGGGACCGCATTTGTGGTCGCGTCGCCGGGCGATGATCGAGGTTTCGCGGCGTTCGGGCTCGTTCTGGTGATTTCGCTCATCGTGTCGCTGGTGTGGTCCGTGGCTGTCGAAGAAGCCCGTCACCTCTCGGCGGTGGCAAGCACCACCGTCATCACCACTATGGCCAGCTTGGCGGCAGCGTCGATGATGGCCGCCCGACTGGTCGGTGGAGCAACGGTTACCGGCGTGTTCCTCATCCAGGTCATCGTGGCGGGTATTGCCACGATGATCGCCTTCCGGGTCGCGATTCTCGACCCGAGCATCGTCGGTTCGCTGGGAGCGATCATTGCGGGGGTAGTTGCGGCGATGTTGTGGGGCCTGCCGGTCGTTGAGTTCGTGTTAGTAGGGGTGGCCGTAGCGCTTGCCCTCCTGGCAGGGAAAGGTTTCGGCGGTCTGTGTCGGACCGGAGAGCCGTACGTGCTCGATCGGCCCCCAGGTGTACTTGGAGATCTCGACGGAGCTGTGTTGGCGGCTGGTCTGCTCTTGCCGGTTTTTTATCTGGTCACAGCAGCCTAAGGATTCGGGTCAGGCGGCCCACACCAGCCGGCCAAGCGCCAGTCCTGCTGCAGCTGCCAACACGCCGACCGCCAACGATCCGAAAAGGTTGGCGAGGCCGAGACCGATGTCGCCGCGGCTGAACAACTCGACCGACTCGACGGTCCAGGTACTGAACGTCGTGAAGCCTCCGAGTACCCCTACCGTCAGCCCGGTACGAAGTGCGACATCCCAGTCAGGTTGATTGGCCGCAAGGGACGCGACGACGCCAAGGGTGAACGCTCCCACGATGTTGACGACGAACGTCCCCCAGTGGATGCCAGGGAGGTCTTTCATCCAGGTGCCAATGGCATAACGGCCGGCCGATCCGACGGCTCCGCCCAGTGCTACGTACATCAGCGTTCTCACGACGGGCAGCCTACTGGTCGCGAAAACCATCTTTGTGGCGCCGGGCAGGTTTACGCTATCGGGTGTGCGAACCCCCACCTCAGTTTTCCTGGTGGTCGCGCTGGTGCTCGGGCTGATTGCCTGGGACCCTTCGCCGGCCATTTCAGTTGACCGCCAAGCCGTCGATCAAGCCTGTGCTGCGTCCAAGCGGGCACTGTCGGTCGTCGAAGACGGAGCGGCCCGCCTCGACGAAGCGGTGCGACGATACGTGGAAATCAATATCCAACTGGAAGAGCAGTCGCTCGAGACCTTTGGACTCCGCGCCGAGGCGGACGAGAAGGCGGAGGCCGTTTCCGGTCTTCGGGCTGTGGTGAACGAGCAAGCAATCGGCCTCTACATGTCGGGCTCAGCGACCCAAGGGTCATCGTTGCTGGCTTCTGAGTCGATCACGGATTTCCTGACCGGTCGCCAAATGCTGACCGGTCTGAGTGAGCGGACGTTTGATGCGGCCGTGGAACTAGAGAGTCAGATCCAGGATCTGCTGACACTGAACGAGGCGCTACAAGCGCACAATGAGGAGCTCGATGATCTCCGAGATGAGTTGGAGCAGTTGGCGCTAGAGACCAACCAGGCACTTCAGGCCGCCCAGATGGCCTATTTCGATCTTGACACCGAATGTGCCCGCCTCTACAACGAGTATCAGGCCGAACTCCGGCGGATCGAGGCCGAGCGGGTTTCAAATGCCACCGGGGGCCTGCCACTCGAAGCAACGCCCGGTTTTGTTTGCCCGGTCAATCAGCCGTTTTCGTTCATCAACGATTGGGGGTTCCCCAGGGATGGGGGAAGGCGGTCTCATAAAGGTACTGACGTCTTTACGCCCTACGGTCAAGAACAATATGCCGTGGCCAATGGAACGGTTCAACTGTTGTCAGGTGGGCTGGGGGGTACCGCGATCTGGTTGGTCTCCGATTATGGCGTTCGGTTCTATTACGCTCACATGAGTGGGTATGCGCCGGGACTAACAAACGGTCAAGCCATAGCCATCGGTGATCTTGTCGGGTATACCGGACAGTCCGGCAATGCACGGGGGACGCCGCCACATCTTCATTTTGGGATACGAGCGTCGACGGGGGACTGGGTTAACCCCTATCCTACGTTGGCACGAACTTGCGGATAAGGAGCATTGTGAGCGAGAAACGACGTCGAATCGATCAGATTCTTGACCCGGCCTATACGGAAAACTTGCCCGGTCTCGATCTGGGCGAGCTGCGCGCTCGGCGTCAGGTTGCGGCCGATGTCGAAAGCGAGCTTTCCTATTATCGTCGGATGCTGCACGGGCGGATGGACCTGCTTAACTTCGAGTTGGCCCGCCGCCGCGGCGACGAAAAACGATCCCTGATCGAGGCATTGCCCGAAATCCTCGCCGCCGGTGAGAGAGCCGGAGGTCAGACTGGCCGTGTACGCGGCGAGTTTGATCTGGCGCTGGCTGGCGACGGCAATCGCCCGATTGATGCCGTCCTGCAGGACGATTTCTTGACGCACGTGTACGACCTTGAAGTGTCAGAACTCGAAGATATTCTGACGGCTCTCACGGAATCAGAACGTGAAGTCTCCGAGACCCGTCGAGCGATTCAAGCTGTCTTTGATGAGGTGCAACAAGTCATCTCCAACCGGTATCGGGAGACAGTTGTTGGCGAACTTTCCGATTGAGCCTTCTCGGCCAGGTTATCCGCAACGGCGTTGTTGAAGCGGAGCATCACGGAGCAATAGCGGTCGTTGATCCGGACGGAAACATGGTCGCTTCGATGGGTGATATCGACCGCCAGTTCTACGGTCGCTCGTCGCTCAAACCTTTTCAGGCTCGAGCGTCCCTCGACCTGGGCGCCCGGGTTACCGGGCCGGGGTTGGCCGTTGACTGCGCCAGTCACGGAGCGCTGCCGATCCATGTTGCGTATGTGCGCCAGATGCTTGAGCAGGTAGGTCTGGCCGAAGATGCACTCCAGACCCCACCGGCATGGCCGATGGCCGTGGGCGAAGCCCGGCGGTGCGTCGCGGCTGGCATGAACGAGCCACGGTCGATCTGGCACGGTTGCTCAGGCAAGCACGCCGCCATGCTGCAAGCATGTGTCGCGTCCGGTTTCCCGGTCGAGACGTATCTCGAACCCGATCACCCGTTGCAGGCGCATATGCGAACCCGGATTGCAGAGGCGTTGGGACATCAGTTGTCGGAACCGGCTGTTGATGGGTGCGGCGCACCGGTGTACGAGGTCTCGGTTCGCTCGATGGCAGCCGGGTTCGCCCGGCTGGGTACGCACGACGACTACGCCGAGATTTGGACGGCGATGCATCGGTATCCAGGCCTGGTTGGCGAGAATCCCCGGATAGATCAGCTGGCGGCGACGATGTGCGAGGCAGCCGCCAAAGTGGGCGCCGAGGGGATCATCGGGATTGCGGTCCGGTCCCGGTTCGGCATAGCCGTCAAATCGTGGGATGGTTCTACGAGAGGAATTGAAGCAGGCGTTTTCGGAACTATGGAACAACTCGGCTTGTTGAATGGTTTATCACGTCGTCTGTTACGCGACCGTCTCGCGGTCTTTGGAGGCGGTTCGGTGCAAGGTCATATTGAGCCAACCGTGGAACTTGTGTGAACGAATTCGACAATCCCCACTTTGCTTTGCCGCCCGTCGCTCCCGGCCTCGGGCCGTTTCCTCATGGCGCCTATCTCGGCGCTGTTTGGGAACACACGGCAACCGACCAGGACGAACTCTGGATCGTTGGCGATGACCGGGGCGTGGTCCCGTTCACGGTTCACGGGCCGGTCATCCGTTTTGTCGGCGACGCAGATCTTGTGGACTATCGAAGTCCTCTCGGGGAAGGAACTGCGGACCTCATTGCAAGCGCGATGTCAAGCTGTCCATCAGGCATGCGCATCGTTGCCGATTCGCTTCCGCGAGTGGCGGCTGACGTCGTAGCGAAGGGTCTTGAGTCGGCCGGTCTACCCATGTCAGTTGGTGAACATACCGTTGCCGCCGTCCTGCAACTGCCGGACGACTTTGAAGAGTACCTCTCGACGATCGGCAAGAAGGAGCGGCACGAAACGCGACGAAAACGTCGCCGCTACGAGGCAGCTCTCGGCGACGTTCGGTTTGTTCATGGGCCAGCCGATGGCCACCTTTTTGACGAATTCGTGGCTCTGCACCGGTTGTCGCCAGGCGACAAGGGTTCGTTCATGACCGAGGACATGGAGGCCTACTTCCGAGCGCTCCTGTCGCTCGACGGATGGGGCATCGACGCATTGGTGGATGAAGATAACCGGATGGTTGCCGGGGGTTTCGCGTTCCAGAATGATGGCGGCTACTTCCTGTACAACAGTGCCTTCGACCCCGTGCACTCCGACCTATCGCCCGGCGTAGTGTTGATCGCAGGCCTCATCGAAGTCGCCATCAACCGGGGGGCGCGTATCTTTGACTTTCTCAAGGGTGATGAGAGCTACAAGTTCCGTTTGGGGGCCGAGCCCCGCCAGCTCTACGTCGTGACGGGCAAAACATGATCGAGCAACTCGCCTATCTGAGCCTCCATACCTCCCCGCTCATTCAGCCCGGTGGTGGAGATGCTGGCGGCATGAATGTCTATATCGACGAGATGGCACGGTCGATGGCTGATCGGGGAATCAACGTCGACGTCTTCACTCGCAAGACCCATCCCGATCAACCGGACGTCGTCATTGTCAACGAGCACTACCGCGTCATTCACATCACGGCCGGACCGTTATACGACTTACCGATCGCTCAGCTGACCGACCATGTTTTCGACTTCGCAGAGTCGGTGTGTGAGTGGGCGCAATCGACCAAGACCCGGTACGACATCGTTCACTCGCACTACTGGCTGTCCGGATGGGCCGGTCTGATGGTCAAGCGGATCCTCGGTATTCCGTTGGCGAATTCGTTCCACACGCTTGCCCGGGTCAAGGACGCCACCCGCCGCCCAGATGAGCCGCCGAGCGCGCTGGTGCGGATTGCCGCTGAACACGACGTTATCGCTGGCTCCGACTGTGTGATCTCCTCTACCCAGGCTGAATACGACGATCTGTTGCTGCATTACGGCGCCGACCCGACCCGTTTGTGTACCTCGCCGCCCGGAGTCGATCACGACCTGTTTCAGCCAGCCGATCAGCTCGCCGCCCGGCAATCTCTGGCAATCGCTCCAGGGATTCCGGTTGTTCTTTTTGTAGGCCGCATTCAGGCGTTGAAGGGTGTAGACGTCGCCCTCGACGCCTTCGAGAAGGTGCAGGCCGGCCTCCCAGAGGCGCAGATGCTCATTGTGGGCGGGCCCAGCGGACCCGGCGGGATTGAGGAGGTCGCCGCACTGCGCGGGAGTGTCGAAGCACGCGGGTTAAAGGACGCGGTCCGGTTCTATGACCCGGTTCCCCACCGCGAACTTGCGGTCTTTTATCAGGCGGCAGACGTTCTGGTCGTCCCGTCGCGTTCGGAGTCGTTTGGCCTGGTCGCAGCCGAAGCTCAAGCCTGCGGAACTCCGGTAGTTGCAGCCAGAGTGGGCGGACTCCAATACGTGGTCTCGAACCGGCAGTCAGGCCTTCTGATCGACGGTTGGGAGTCAGCTGATTACGCCGATGCATTGACGCGCATCCTGGGCGACCCGGCGTATCGGAACCGTCTGGCGCGCGGTGCGATCATGTTCTCGGAACAGTTCTCCTGGGCGACTACTACCAATCGGCTCCTTGAGCTATATGCCGGCATCACGAGCTGACACGGCGCACCTCCTCGAAGAGGTAGTCGCCGGTTGGTTGGCGGACCCGGAGAACGACGTGGTGTATTCCGAGCACGTCGACGGGTACCTGGTTATTCGTATGCGGCAGGTGGTGCGCGACTTCACGTCCGTGTGGTTTCTCGTGGGGGATCGGTCGGTCGATGTTGAGGCCTATGTGCTTCCTGCCCCCGACCACGAAGACTCTCCGGCATTCCGACAATGTCTGGTCCGCAATCAACGGGCCTGGCGGGTTCACTTCATGGTTGGCAAAGATGGTGGCCTAGTCCTGCACGGCCGGCTTGCCAACGACACCGTCACCCGCGCCGAATTGAGCTATCTCCTGGCGGAAATTTATGAGACCGTCGAAGTGAGTTTTAGGCCGCTGATACGGGCCGGATGGACCGATCAAGCTGGTCGCGAAAAATAGGTTTGAGAAACTTCTGCACACAGGTTGTGCACAAGACCCTGTGGAAACCTGTGGATACTGTGGATAATTCAGTTCTGACCATCATTTTGTGCATAAACCGGTCACGAAAACCGCAACTATAGGTAGTTTAGAATTGCTAGCGTTGTCTAACAGGCTGGTTGACGCATAGAAATATGTTTCGTAGATTCGTCATAAGCAAGGCCCAAGGTGCTGCGACAATTCATCAACCGTTCGGGGAAGTGCGGGCGAAGTTTGTCGGGGTTCCTTGGGCTTTTGCGCGTTCGGACGACCTCCGCTGCGCCAGGCTTTCCGGACTCGAGGTTTAGGGCTCAAGACCTACCCCCAAGGTGGCGGCCACGCCGGCATCGATCATCAGGTCAAATGGGGCGGCGGCCGGCACGTACCCGCCAAGCGTTTCCATAAACAGGACGGTTACGTAGATCCGCCCGTTGCTATCCACTTCCGAAGCGATCCCTACCCGGTCATAGTCGCCCATGATGTTGGCTCGATGGGTTGGCGAGGCCATGAAAGCCTTGTGGAGTTTTTCGATGTTTGGCCCGTAGCCGACGTTTTCGCCGATCGTCTGCCACCCAGTCGTGAACTTTGTCAGGTCCGACGAGTGATAGATATCTCCGCGAGCCAGCATTTCGGAGGTGTGGATTGCTGCATCGTCGACGAGGTCGTCGTAGGGGACTAGTTCGTTGAGACCTGCCCCTACCCGTTCTGCATTGAGCAAGGCCACGAACTCAAGATCCATGGACGGGTTCGCTGCCGCCTGCCCCGCCAGCGCCGGGGTGACGGACGTGAAGGTGCTGGCGCTCGGTGGTGCCGCCGCAACCGAAGAGACGATGCTGCTCGCGATCGCAACCGTGAGGGCGAAGATGAAGGCCAGGCGCATATCTTGTCTATCGGCAAAAAGGTCTCAAATGTTGAGTTGGCCGGGAAGATTTGTGGTGTTACAGCGCTAGCCCGAACATCAGTTCACGCAGGTTGACCGGTTTGGTCTCGAAGGTGCTGAGGTCCACTCGCATGGAGCCGAGTCGCAGGCCTTGCATACCTTCGCCGTGGTTGGTCAAAACCCTCAGCACCCCATCGGTGTAGTCCAGTACGCCGAGACCCAGGCATGCGCCAACTCCGTCCTGGACCCCCACGACCATGCCCGCCAGTCGATCAAGGTCGAGCCCGGTGGGAAGGGTCGGCGCAAAAACCGTCGGTCTGATTCTCCAGGCCTCCAGCGGATCGGACAACGCCAGCTTCAACTGTTGCACCCGGGCCTCGGAACGGACGTCCGGTGATAGCGGGATCAGCTCAGGATGGACGTCTGCCGTTGTGACGTCCACCGAAAAGAATCTTTGGAGCATTCCAATGATTGGCTCGAGTTCGGCGCCTCGTTGCAGACCGACTACCAGCTCGGGGTGGCACGTCTCGACCTTGTGATACTTGAGGGTCTGACCGACCACGCCGGAGACCGCTCCAGTGGTATCGATAAGCACCAGGTCGGCTGTGGCACGTGCCTGCTCGACAAGCGCCGCGGTAGCTAAAACCATCTGTAGGACCAGTCGTGATGGATTCGTGCTCCCGACGAAGCGCAGCGCATCGGCCTTCGAGATCTCGGTCAGGTCGTCGCTGGTTCTTAGCCATTTGAGCCCGACACATCCAGGTGGCCCGACGGTCGACTGGGCGACGTCGGCATCCACCAGTGCCGCGACTTTCCCTTTGGCGATGCTTTGACGCAGGATTTCGCGCGCCAGGGTTGATTTCCCGGTGTCGGGTGCCCCAATGAGCATCACGACTCCGCCCTGGTCGGCGATGGTCGCCGCGAGTTGTGTGTGATCCGTCACGGGCGGAATGGTAACGGGCGGCAGACGTAGCGAGATCGCTCGTTAACATGGTTACCCATGAGACCTGCCACAACTTTCGTCATCATCGCTCTGCTGGCCGTTCTCGCCATCGCCGGAACCATCCAGATCATCCAACTGAACTCGCCATAGAGCTCAGATTCTTGAGAATGTAACTGGACGCTCAAGCCCGACTGATAACTGGTCGGAAGCCCGTCCTTGTCGCACGGCCAACGCAACGAGACCCTGCGAGTCGATGACCGCCATCAGGTCACCCTCGGCGACCCGCCCGAACGTGTCTACGAGCTTCACTTCCTGCTCGTTCACCCCGATCTTGACATTGATGGCGTCCCCGACAGAAATGCCGATCTCGGCGAGTTCGTCGGGTCCTATGTTGGTCTGGACGTTGCCGAATCGATCGATCCACCAGGTGTGGCCAGACACCTGATTTTCTCCGACTTCTGGGAGCGGCAGGATCATGGGAGTGAGCGACGCCGGGTTGATTTCATCGCCAAGATCCTCAATGCGAGCTTCGCCGGAAGCGAGCACCGCGGCCGCCGGCCCAAAACGGTCTCGTCCATCGAACGTCGCTCCAGCCGAAGGGATCAGGAACTCAGGGTTCGTCAGCGTGTGAGCGATTCGCGCTCCGCCGACCATGGCGACTGCCGGAGACAACAAGCCGTTGTCCGGTCCAACGAAATAACCCCAATCGGTCTGTACTGCGATAGGCAGGCGTTCGGTGCCAACCCCCGGGTCGACGACCCCCAGAGCGACACCCTCGGGGAGGTACTGGATCGCCCGCATCAGGGACAACGCTCCCGACCGAACCGAACCAGGGTGGATCGAGTGGTTGATGTCGATGACTCGCGTATCAGGACTCAGTTTGGCAATGACTCCGTGCACGACTCCCACGAACTCGTCTTCATGGCCGAAATCGGAAAGGAATGACACAAAAGAAGACATTTTGAAAAAAACTCCACAAAGTTCTCAAGGTGTACGGATCGGTGACCGATACTAGGGGGGTACGGGAGCGCTTCGGCGGTTCCGTAGGAGACAACTGAAGCACTACGGAAACCCTTGGGCACGTTCAAAAAACCCAAGGTGTATCGGAAGCCTCCCAGCCCGCCCCAGTGGTGTGGAAGTTGATTCCAAGCAAATGCCGGACCCCTCGGGGTCCGGCATTTTGTTTGGCAGGGTGCTCAGTGATCGTTAGGGGGTGGTCGTCGCCGGAGTCGCGTCAGTTGGGACCGTGGAGTCGGTCGTCGTGCCATCGCCCGGAGTCGTCGAGTCGGTCGTGGTGCCGTCGCCCGCGGGAGCGTCCAACCCGCAGTCGGTAATCGCCGTATCGAGGCTTTCTCCGCCAAACGCCACACGTTCGTACAGCACCACCGACCGGACTTCTTCCTCCGACAAAGAGTCTGCCCAGGCTTGCATGCCACCGGCGACGGGTGTGTTGTTGTCGCCGTAGGTGTTGCCGAACTGGGCCTGCCAGCCCGCCGATCCGAGCGATACCCAGGTCACATGATCTGAGCAAGAAGAGAACGTTGCAAGCACGGCCCCGCCGGATAAGGCTGGACCCGATACGCCTTGACCGTTGGC
>JAGXFS010000015.1 GCA_024637275.1 Acidimicrobiia bacterium | reverse complement strand
TATGACCAGCTCTTCTCCCTGATGCCGACCCCGGTAGTTGCTCTCAACCGAGCGATCGCTATTGGCGAGGTCGATGGACCGGTTGCGGCACTTACAGAGCTTGACGCGATCGCAGATGATTTACCGAACTATCACCTGTTGCACGCAGCTCGAGCCGAGATGCTCAGCCGACTCGGTGAGACCGGTGCCGCGAGTAATGCCTATAGGCTTGCTGCTGAACTCGCTGTGACAGACCTGGACCGGAAGTTCCTCACTAGTCAAGTCGAGGCGTTGGCTGGCGTCGTCAGAATCCATCCGACCGGTGACCTTTAGCGACTGTCCGTTGCGGCTGCTTGGTGCAGCGCCTTCCACTGATCGCGCTCGAGTGTGCCAGACACAACCAGACCTCCGGCGATCGCCCAGAAGAACGGTCCTAATCCGAGCATGGTGAGTTCCGATAGGGCTATGGCAAAGGCAAATAACGGACCCCAGATGAGTGGGCCGGCGGTGACGCGCTGCAGGGCATGCTCAAGGATCCCGATTACTGCGAGTGCCACGCCCGTTGCCAGGAATGCGGCGGGAATGGCTGTTGCCAGCTGGACCGCAAATCCACCCAGAGCCGCTATGACCATGGCTATGCCGGCGACGGTGACGGCCGTCAAGTACCGTTGCTCGTGTTCTCCGGAGTCCGATCCGGCAATGAGAGCGGTGGCGGGAATCGAGAGCGAGACCCCGGTTGGCCCGAGCAGAGATCCACCCATGGTCCCGAGTCCGCTTATCGTCGTGATAGTGGCCTCAGGAGCCTCATACTCGTTCTCTTTTAGGAAGACGATTGACGGCGCATTCGACTGAATCTCGATCAGGACCACCATCACCGGCGTGACAGTCAGAATCGCAGCTAGCGAGAATACCGGCGTTGTGATTACGGGAGCGATGAAGCTGTCTGCGAGGGAGATGGAGGAGAGGTCGCCGGAGAGGGCGGCGATAAGTAGGCCTCCTACCAGCGCTGGCAAGATTGCCGGGACCTTGGGCTCGAGGAAAGCCCGAGCGAGCAGGTAGATCAGCAGGGTGCCGCCGATGAGGATTGGGTCCTTTCCCAATTCGCTGAACATATTGACGAAGAACGGCAGAACCGCGCCCGCCAGCAGCCCAAACACGATTGGGGCGGGTAGCCAGGCGATCAGTTTCTTGGTCAGCCCAAGTGGCTCAAGCAGGAGCACGACGCCTCCGGCGACGATCGAGGCGCCTACGAGTTCGTTCCAAGGCACTTGCCCGGCTAGCCGACTGATGAAAATCAGGACGAAGAGGTTGCCGGTGAGTAGCAAAGGCTCTCTAAACCGCAGGGCGAGCACCAGGGCGATAGCCCCTGGCAGCCCGTAGATGGCCACGAGCCACGTGGCGGTTTCTGCCTGGGACAATCCAAGATCCGCCGCCGCCTTCAAAGGGAGCGCCAGGACGGCGATGAATATGACCGTCATGGAAAGAACCGCACCCCAGTTAGGTGATGGCCGCCTGGATACGGGCGCGTCTGTGATCGGCCGGCTACCCATCGAATTCCGCCTGATGTCGTGAAGCCGATGGGTCCATGGACCTACTTAAGCAGGGTCGTAGCCAACCGTCAACGGTAGTGAACCTCGCTGGCCCGCTTAGTCAATGTTGATGAGAACGCCCAGTTGTGTGGGTCCCTCGTTAGGCGTCACGCGGGTTGAGTGGTTTGGCTGAGGCGCAAGCGAGCCAAGCGCGAAGCCCCCGAGCGACTCAACGCCGCAATTGACGGTGCACGGTCAAGTGGGTTTCATGGGTTGGTGCCGCTCGCTGAGTTCGAGCTGGCAAAATTATGCATCCATAGCGGCGAAGTCGTCGAGGCCAAGCGGCTTCTGGAATCCGTCTTGGACATGATCAGTCAAGCCGGCGAAAGCGCCGGTACCGCCATGATCCGGTCCCTTCTGGCGGGCCTCTGAGCTAACCTCTCGAAAAATGGGTCTTCTCAGCCGAGTGTGCCAGGCGTAGGTTGGATGGTGCACCAGGAGGCGATAGATGGACGACTACTACGACCTTGGCTCCTACACCCGACCCGTTACGACTGCGTCTCCCGATGCACAGCGCTGGTTCGATCGTGGTCTGATTTGGGCCTACGGATATCACCACGAAGAGGCAGTGACCTGCTTTGAGATGGTCCTGGCGGTTGACCCTGACTGTTTGATGGCCCTCTGGGGAATCGGGTATGCCATCGGACCCAACTACAACCGTCAATGGAGCGACTTCGACGAAGCCGAAAGAACGGAACTACTTAACCGTGCTCATGCGGTGATCGCTGCCGCCCAAATAGAGAACGGCAACTTGACCCCGGTCGAGAGGGCGCTCATCGATGCCCTAGCAGTCCGGTATCCGAGGGACCCGGCAATCGAAGACTTCGGACCTTGGAACGATGCCTATGCAGATGCCATGCGACGCGTGTATGTCGCGCATCCCGGGGATCGCGATGTTGCGGCGTTGTTTGCCGAGGCGCTGATGAATCGCACTCCTTGGCAGCTTTGGAACCTGGGCACCGGCCTGGCTGCCGATGGCGCCGACACGGCTGAAGCGATCGGCGTTCTTGAATCTGCTTTCGAACAGCTTGATGAGGCATCAACGCATCCAGGGCTGTTACACATGTACATCCACTTAATGGAGATGTCCCCCCACCCTGAACGGGCGTTGCAGGCTGGTGATCACTTGTACGGCCTCGTGCCTGATGCTGGCCACCTACAGCACATGGCAACTCATATCGATGTCTTGTGCGGCGACTACCAGAACGTCGTCGAGCGCAATGATGCTGCCATCGTCGCTGATCAGAAGTACCTGGCGCGCTCAGGACCGATGAACTTCTATACGGTTTATCGATGTCATAACTATCACTTCAAGATCTACGGTGCGATGTTTCTTGGCCAATTCGAGCCGGCGCTTAGCGCAGCTCGTGATTTGGCAGATAGCCTCACCGCCGACGTTCTTGAACCACTGGCAGACTGGTTGGAAGCTTTTGTCGCCATGGACCAGCATGTTCTGATTCGATTCGGGAAATGGGACGAGATCAAGACGCAAGCGATACCTGAGGACGCCGATCTATACGCCATGACGACGGCGTTGATTCACTACGCCAAAGGAGTCGCCTACGCGGCGACTGGAGACGTCGACGAAGCAGCAGCAGAGCGTCTGCGGTTTCTCGATGCCAAAGAGCGCGTCCCGGAAACACGCATGCTATTCAACAATACATGCGCAGACATCCTGGAAATCGCCTCAGCGATGTTGGACGGCGAGATCGCTTACCGACGCGATGATTACGACGTCGCGTTCGACCATCTCCGTCGATCCATTGAACTCGATGACAGCCTGCCATATGACGAGCCCTGGGGATGGATGCAGCCAACCCGTCACGCTTTGGGAGCACTCCTGGTGGAGCAGGGACACCTGGCCGAAGCCGAAGCGGTTTACCGTGCCGATCTCGGATTCGACGGAGTCCTCAGTCGGGCGTCACATCACCCCGACAATGTGTGGGCGCTGCATGGTCTTCACGAATGCCTCATATTGCGCGGCGCACAGGAGGAAGCTGGGCTCGTCAAGCAGCGCCTTGACCTTGCTAACGCGCGTGCAGATGTTCCGATCGAGGCGTCTTGTTTCTGCCGGCTTAAGCCAGCTTAGAAATCTTCCAACCCGACTTGTGCGTCCGTGAGACGCTCAGGGTCCGTTGCCGACTCCGCAGCCCGCGGGAGGGATGAAGCCGGCCGGCGGGTTGAAGTTCTCCGGTGGGCAGACGAACGGAATACCTTGAGGTCCAGTATTAGAACCATCTCCATTCGAACTTGCGGTCCCGGACGAGCCAGGGCTCGTCGCCGAAGTGGTCGTGGGTGTGGACATAACCCCGTCGGATCCATCAGCGACCTGATCAGTCAGCCCGCTGACTTGTGCGCCGAAGAACGAGACTGCTGAGATTGCCAGGGCGCCTATGAGCAACATGAGTAACGCTGATTCGACGAGTGTGGCGCCTTGAGAGGATCGCCAATTCGGTCCGGTTCTCATATCTGCCTTCCTGAGGCTGTTGACACCATATCTCGGCCGTCCCGATTCCTCGCGGCACTCGGGGCCGGGCGGACGAGTGCCAGCACGATCGTGTCGTTGTTGGGGCGGACTCTCTCCATGTCGCACGGAACGCGGGAGGGGAGTAGGTTTCGAAGCCCCTCTCAGAAAGGATGGGTATGGCCAAGAAACTCTGGCGCATCTTTCTCTGGATCACCCTGGTGGAAGCCACCGCGTTTGCCGTCGGGCATCTGATTTCGAGGAAGATGACGACCGGTGACGAAACGAGTGACAACTTCCAGGTCGCCGCGATCTTTGGGGGCAAGAGGTTCCACAGCACGGCCGGATCCTTGAAGTCAGGATCGGCAGTTGCAGCCATGGGCGGTATGGAAATCGATCTGCGCGACGCAACCATCGATCCCATGGGCGCTGACCTCGACGTCTCAGCCACGTTTGGCGGACTACGGGTCTTCGTGCCTGAAGCGTGGGCGGTCGAGGTCGACGCTGACCCACAGGGCGGCGAGGTCGCCGTAAATGTGACCCCACTCGAAGACCTACCGGAAGACGCCCCCCGATTGCGGGTCCACGCCACCGCTAAAGCGGCCGGAGTGGCCGTGACGGCTCGCAGCTAGTTGAAAACGCCTGAGAGTGAGGGCTCCAGAGGAGCCCTCACTCGCTCAAACCTCACCTAGGGTCGGACGTCGATCCAGACGAGTCGGTGATCCGAACTCGGGAACGGGAACGTACCTACGAGCGGGAACAGTGGATCCGAAGCAAGCGGCCAGAAAACGCCGGCTCCGACCATCTGCATATTCTTGCGAGGCAGCACGTAATCGGCTCTTAGGTTTCCGGGTGCGAAGTCTGAGAAGTCCGCCGTGTCGAAGGCGGGATCGCTCAGATGGGTTGTGTTGGCGCGTCCCTGCAGGGCTGACTGTTCAACTGCCCCCGCACTCGACGGCGTGACCTTGGTGTTGACCTTCGGGTGGTCCAGCAGCTGCTGGATGGCTCCCGGGATGCTGTCACCGTCGAGGGGGTCGGAGTTCTGATCGCCGGCGATCACGAACCTCGCATTGGCAGCTAGACCGCCGATACCACCGTTGTCGTCGTAGATGTAGCCGCTGCGACCGGGATGGATGTAGTCGGCCCAGAAGCGGATCTCGTCGAAGTTGCGGGTGCCGTTACGGTCCTCCGGCCCATCAAAGACAGGGGGTGTCGGGTGGCTCACCAGGAAGTGCACCGTTCGTTTGCCAATCGTGATCGGGACGTCCCAATGGCTCTTCGACGACAGACGGAAGACGTCTAACTCGTCTGCTGAATACCAGTCGGCGGGCCCGGCGACAGCTGGATCGTCGGGAAGTAGGGCTCCCGGCATGTCTTTCCACAGGAAGTTCTGGAAGGTGCGAATGGAGTCGTAGTCGATGGGGTACATCGAGTAGACGGCCATACCGAACTGTCCGGGGAAGAATCCGAAGCCGAATGAGTCGTTGGGGACGAAATCCCCTGCTGTTCCGCTGTTGTCAAGATCGAATCCCGAGTAGATACCGGTATTGGACGGCGCCGTGTACCGATATGGGTAGTAAATGGCCGATGCATTTCCGTGGGGAACTGACAGGTAGTTGTCCTGGAATCCGTCGAGAGCTACGTCGCCGGCGTCGTAGTCGAACTCGTTGATAAGCAGCACATCTGGCCGAGTCCGTTGGATAATCTCGGCGATTACATCGGGTTGGGCGCTACCCGGAGCCGAGAGTTCGGTGGCGAGATCCCCCGCATTAAATCGGTTGAGCGAGGCGTTGAAGGTGGCAAAGCGCACCGTGTCGTAACTGTCGGCGACGGCGCCATCGGCCGCGCCGGGGAGTGTGAAGATCATACCCAACACGAGAATGACAGCCGTGATTACGGTTCGGAATCGAGGAACGGTGATGCTCGAAGACATTCGAATCTCCTTGTTGCGTACAGAAACGTACCGCTCTGTGATCGGAATCGACCTGGCGGGATACCTTTGAATATACCCGCGCCGTCACCCTGCGTGGTCCCGAAAGACCATGGTTTTCTTCGCATCATGGTTTTCTACACGCCGACACTCGACGCACCATGGACGTTTTTAGGGAGCCGCCGTCGAGTCGAACGACCCGATGTTGGAGAACGTCATGGATAACTCCCACGCTCCGCTGGGATCGGAGATCTCGTAAGCAGTAATGACCGTTGAATACCAGACGGTCACGTTCAGCATTCCGGTCGCGGCTTCGCCGTTAGTCGCCACAGATGGCACCAAACCCTTGACCATCCCGGGTGCTTCTTCCTGAATCTGTATGCCGTTGAGGAGCTCAAATGACGGGGCAGTTTCCACGGCGCCGAGGTCGACGGTCGATGTTGATCCGTTTTGCGTCACCGTTGCGACTCCCTCGACGACCAGGGTTTCAACGATCCCGCTGGAAGCCTCGGTAACTATGAGCTGGCTGGTGCCGTCGACCCAGCCGTGCAGCCCGGTAGTAGCCGAGGAGGCTCCGACATAGGCGATCAGTTGGCCACCGAACTCGTAGGAGCCAGCCGCGATCGTGTTGTCGACGGCGGCCTCGAATTTGCTTGGCTCAGGGACGGTTGTGGTCACGAAAACCGGTGGCTGAGTGGCAACGTCGGGGGAGAGCGTCGTCGGCGTTGCTGTGGCCGATGTTGTGGTCGTCGAAGGAGCGACGGTTGCTCCGACCCCAGAGCAGCTCGTCAGTGTGACCAGTGCGCCGATCAGCATGGCTTTGTGGTTCATGAGTCGCTCTCGTGGTCGTCGTCGGAGTCATCTGCTTCATCGTCGTCCGATTCGTGCGATTTGTCGTCGCGTTCCTCCGAGTCTGACTCTGGCTCGTCCAGGTCTGTGACTTCGGCTGATCCTGCGGGTTCGTCGTCGGACTCTGCAGGCTTCTTCTGTACAGCGTTGGAGCTGTCAAGGTCGGAGTCATCGTCGACATCCGCAGCATCGGTTGGGGCGTCAGCCTCTGAGTTGGGCTCGGCTTCGGCACCACCGGCCTGGTCCTTCAGGGACTGCTCGATTGCGGCCAATTCTCTGCGCCAAATCGAATCCGGGTCGAGCTGGGCGACCGCCGTATCCGCCCGTGCCAACAATGTCTCGACGGGCTGGTTTTGGCCGAGGGCGACCCTCAACTCTTCGATGCGGTGCTGAGCCACGATCTCATCGTCCATAAGGCGCCAGATCGGTTCGACTGCCAGCTTGACCGGATACAGCCACGTGTCGGGCTGAGTGCGTTCGGTGGCCACCGCTGCCGACGGAATCGCCACGATGAAGGCGACCGCCGCTGCGGTGAGTCTTGGTCGCCAGTCAAATAGGCGGAATCTGGCCCGGAGAGAGCCGGACGCGAATATCGACGCCTCAGCGGCAGCTACGGGGGCGATAAGCGAGGCGTGAATTCGGGCAAGATGGAGTGAGCGCGTCTCGGCGCCGATCGTGAATACAGGCGTTTGCCTGCCGAGCAGTTCAAGTGGGTCTATCACGTACGTTCTCCGTCTCTTACTGATAAAGACGCCATCGGACTCAGGGATTCGACGGCTGCGGTGAATGCTTTCCGGAGGCTCTTTTCTGCCCGGCTGAGCGCCGCATAGGCGGCAGGTCTTGTCATCCCAAGGACCTCGGCTACCTCATCGCCTGACAGCTCATGGACGTGGCGGAGATCCAGCAGCAGCTGCTGGCGGTGAGGGAGGCTGGCTATGGCGGTGGCGAGTTCGGCCGCGTATGGTTCGGCGTTCGTCCCTGCAAAGGGAACTTCGGGGAGAGTATCGGTCGGTACTTCGGGCCGGCGTGACCGGCGGCGGAACTCGTCGAGGCAGCTGAAGCGAACGCTCTTGTACAACCACGCCTGCAGGCTTCGACCGTCACCTGTGAAGTCCGGGGCGGCGTTAGCGAGTTCGATGAATGCCTGTTGTACTGCATCCTCAGCGGCTTGTCGGTCCCGCACCAGCCGGAACGCAAATGCGCCAAGCGAATCGGCCAGCAGGTCGTACAGTTGGCTGAAGGCCTGGTTGTCGCGTTGCACGACTCCGGCTACGAGGGCGTCAAGATCTTCTGTCACGCGTGAATGGGGGACGGCTTCTTGGGCCGCCCCCCATTGTGGTCGCTGGTCAGCGAGGATCAGTCGTCGTGTGATTCGTCATGTGATTCATCATCGTCATCTGAATCGTGACCTTTATCGTCGTCGTCGTCGTCGTCGTCGTCGTCGTCGTCGTCGTCGTCCGACTCGTCATCATCGGAATCATGGTCGGCCTCGTCGTCAGAGTCGTCGTCCGACTCATCGTCGATCACGGCATCCGACTCGTCGTCGACTTCGACCTGGAATTCGATCACGCCATCTTCGATCTCGATCTGCATCTCGATCGTACCGTCTTCGGACACGAGCGTGACCTGACCGTGGTCGTCCCATTCGGCGGTGAAGCCAGGTGCATCGACTGAGAGAATCGTGCCATCGGCGCCTACCTCGACGGTCATGGTTCCGATGTTCGGCAGCGTGAAGACATGGGTTCCAGGCGTGGCGGTAGCCCCCTTGATTTCCAGCTCATCGCCTTCGAACTCGATCTTGAGAGCTGTGTTGCCTAAGCCATCGAGGATCAAGAATTCCGAATCTTCGTCCTCGGAGTCGAGCTGCACGGTGTAACCGTCCGGAACCGTGGTTACTTCGACAACTCCGTCCGCGACGGTGAGGACAACGGTCCCGATCCCCGGCACGTCCACCTCATACGAACCAGTTGATAGGCCGTCCCCGGCGAAAGCTGCGCCGGCCGCCCCGATCACAATCGCGAACACGGCCACCGTGCTCAGAACCTTTGTCTTCATCGTGAAACCTTTCGTCGTTGCAAGGAAAGACGCCGCTGCAGGCCGAGATTCGACGGGTTAGCGGTTATTTCTAGACTCTTGGTCTATTTGTCCGAGGATGGCATCGATTTCGTCGGGCGATCTACGAAGTCGGGGGAGCTTCGACCCCGGACCAATCACTCATGCGCCACCACGGACGCGAATATGGCTACATCATCTCCGGGACGCTGAGTGTCGAGATTGGCTTCCAACGGTACGACCTTGCCCCCCGGCGACTCCATAGCGTTCGACTCGACGGAGCCACACCGGCTCTTCAACGATGGCGACGTTCCGGTCCGAGCAATTTGGTTCGTGTCTGGTCGGGCCGCCGACCATCGCTCCGAATCGAGCTGATCCTTCCGCATCCTCCCCGCGTGTAGTCAAACTCGCCAGGTGGGTCCCTTGACCCTGGTTTGATCGCCCGAACTGTGGAACGATGTTCGGAGCGCCGCGGGTGGTTCCGAAGATGCGCAGGCTCCGCCCGTCACCGTGCATTCGCACGAAGTGCGCTGGAAGGAGTCCGAGATGACGACATTGGATGTCAAGCCTGTCGTAGCTACGCCCGACACCAGCAACCGATGGAAGATAATGACGGCGATTTTCGCTGTCATCAGCCTGGCTCTGGCACTCGTGCTGGCAACTACGACCGGGTTTATCGGCGGTCAGAGCGATATGGAAGCACTCGTCGCCGACTACAACGCTGCCTGGACGAACCTGGATGGCGATGCGGTCGCCGGGTTCTTCCCCGCCAACGGCCGGATCCAGTTTATTGATGGCTCAGGAACCTACATTGGCCCCGAGGCTATCGCCAGGTATGCGAACAACTATCCCGCCGTATCCACGCTGGAAAGCGGTGAAATGTTCATTGATGGCCCCTACGCCATTTCACCCTATAAGTGGGACTTTGGCGCAACTTGGGGAGTATCCGAAGGGATTTCGGTTCTGAAGATCGATGGTAACCAGGTCGTGGCGCACTACATCTTGACGAAGTAGAGGAGACGCAGCGCACCTAAGCAGAAGAACACCCCGGGTCGATCCCGGGGTGTTCGATTGCCTGGGTCCCGTCTAACGGGCTCCCGGTGGTCGGAACGGTTCGCCAGCCTCGGCTTTGGCTGCCAGCGATGGCGGCGGAATGAAGCGGTCGCCGTATCGGTCCGTCAGTTCCTTGCACCGTGCCACGAAACCCGTGGTGCCACCGGGATACTGATCGATGTATTGGGCAACGCCGCCCGTCCAAGCCGGGAAACCGATGCCGAAAATCGACCCGATGTTGGCATCGGCGTAGGACGTGATTACGCCCTCATCGAAACACTTCACGGTTTCGATGGCTTCACCGAACAACATACGTTCTGACATATCGCGCAGTTGATCGGCGTCGTCGGCTTGCAACGTGCGGTCGTCGTTGATACCGAACATGTCAAACAGGCCCGGCCAGAGCTTCTGGCGATTACCCGAATCGTCGTAGTCGTAGAAGCCGGCTCCGCCGGAACGTCCTTCCCGTCCAGCCTCCAGCATCCTGTCGATAACGGCTTCTGCAGGATCGGGAACGTATTCGATCCCGGCTGCTTCGGCGCCAGCCCGGTTGGCGGTCATGATCTTTTTCGGAAGTGTCAAGGTGAGCTCGTCCACGAGTTGAAGTGGGGGAGCGGGATAACCTGCCCGACTACCGGCGCGCTCGATCATGATCGGGTTGATACCTTCGGTGAGCATGGCGACGGCCTCGTTGACAAAACCGCCAATGACCCGCGAGGTAAAGAATCCCCGGGAGTCGTTGACCACAATGGGCGTCTTGCCAATCTGCAGGACAACATCGACGGCCTTGGCGAGGGCGGCATCCGATGTCTGCTTGCCAACGATGATCTCGACGAGTGGCATCTTGTCCACAGGCGAGAAGAAGTGCAAGCCGATGAAATCAGCAGGACGTGAGACGCCCAACGCCAAGTCGCTAATCGGCAGCGTCGACGTGTTTGAACACAGAAGTGCGTCGGGGTTAACGACCGGTTCGGTGTCCGCGAAGACCTGCTTCTTCAGGTCGGCGGATTCGAAGACGGCTTCGATCACCAGGTCCGCCCCGGCCAAGTCGGCGTACGAGTCGGTTGGGCGAATCCGGGAAAGAAGCGCGTCGCCTTTTTCCTGGTCGATCTTGCCGCGCTGGACCGCCTTTTTGACCAGGTTCTCGCTATACGCCTTGCCCTTTTCAGCGGCTTCGATCGACACATCCTTGAGGACGACATCAATGCCAGATCGGGCGCACTGATAAGCGATTCCTGCACCCATCATGCCAGCGCCGAGCACGGCCACTTTGGTGGCGGACCACCGGTCGTAGCCGTCGGGTCGTGAGCCGCCCTTGTTGATCGACTGAAGGTCGAAAAAGAAGGCCTGAGTCATGTTCTTGGCTTGCTGCGAGTGACACACCAGGTCGACGAAATAGCGAGTCTCGATTTCAAAAGCCCGATCGATGTCTACCGCGGCACCCTCGACTGCCGCTGACATGATGTGATGGGGAGCGTCGTAGTGGGCTCCCTTGGTCTGGGACTTCAAGGTAGACGGGATTGCCGGCAGGTTGGCGGCCAGCGTCGGGTGGTTCGGGGTCCCCCCAGGCATCCGGTAACCGCGAGCGTCCCACGGTTGGGTGGCCTTCGGGTTTTCGGCAATCCATGCCTTGGCTGCTGCCAGCATCGCTTCGACATCCGGAGCGATTTCGTCGATGAGACCGGCTGCTTTGGCATCAGCAACCCGCATTTGCTGTCCCTGCACGAGGACCTTGGTCAGGCCCTCGATGACGCCGAGAAGGCGAATGGTCCGGACCACGCCGCCACCACCGGGTAGTAATCCGAGAGTCACTTCCGGTAAGCCGATCCTGGTCGCCGGGTTATTGAGAGCGACGCGGTAGTGGCAGGCCAGGGCGATTTCCAGCCCACCGCCGAGAGCGGCGCCATTGATCGCGGCAACGACCGGCATGCCGAGCGTTTCTAGGGTCCGCATGGCCCGCTTGAGTCGGTTTGAGAACTCGACGAAGGCGGGGGCGTCATCGGGAGTAGCGGCGATCAGTTCGCGGAGATCTCCACCTGCGAAAAAGGTGGGCTTGGCCGAAGTGATCAGCACCCCCGTGATCTCGGCCTTGTTGGCTTCGAGATGATCAACGACTGCGATGTAGTCCTCGACGAATTGCTGGCGCATCGTGTTGGCCGATTGCTGCGGGTCGTCAAGGGTCAGAGAGACCAGACCGTTTTCGTCCTGGCTGTATTTGATGGTTTCAAGGTTCATAGTGGTGACTTTCCGTTCAGACGCGCTCGATGATGGTGGCGATTCCCATGCCGCCACCGATGCACAATGTGATCATGGCGGTGTTCAGGTCGCGCCGTTCCAGCTCGTCGACCATGGTGCCGAGCAACATGGCTCCAGTGGCTCCGAGCGGGTGGCCCATCGCAATAGCACCACCGTTGACGTTGGTGATGTCGTGGTCGACTCCGAGATCTCGCATTAGCTTGAGCGCCACCGAAGCAAAGGCTTCGTTGATCTCGATGAGGTCGATGTCAGCGACGGTCATGCCGGCCTTGTCGAGCGCCTTGCGGCAGGCGGGCGCGGGACCGGTCAGCATGATCGTTGGTTCTGACCCGACGGTTCCTACCGAAACAATGCGGGCCCGCGGCACCATCCCGTACTTGGTCCCAGCCTCTTCGTTACCGACAACGACCAGCGCCGCCCCGTCAACGATGCCAGACGAGTTGCCAGCATGATGGACGTGGTTGATTTCTTCTACACGGGTGTATTTCTGAAGTGCGACCGCATCGAATCCACCCATCTGGCCCATGGCCGCGAACGCCGGCGGCAACTTCGCCAGGTCTTCCATGCTGGTTCCTGGACGCATGTGTTCGTCACGGTCTAGGACAACCTGCCCGGCGATATCGACCACCGGAATGATGGAGCGGTCAAAACGACCGTCCGCCCAGGCTTTTGCGGCCCGACCCTGCGACTCAACGGCAAACGCGTCTACGTCGTGACGGCTGAAGCCTTCGACGGTGGCGATGAGATCGGCACTAATGCCTTGTGGCACGAAGGACGTGTCGTAGTTGGTGGCCGGGTCCATGGCCCACGGGTCGCCTCCCGAGCCGATGCCGACGCGAGACATTGATTCCGAGCCCCCGGCCAGAATGATGTTCTCCCAGCCCGAGCGGACCCGGGCGGCAGCCTGGTTGACGGCTTCGAGTCCAGAACCGCAATAGCGGTTGAGTTGTACCCCGGGCACGGTTTCAGAAAAGCCTGCGGCCAGGCCGGCGGTGCGTCCGAGGACGCCCCCCTGCTCGACATGGGGCTCTACCGTGCCAAGCACAATGTCGTCGACGGCTGATGGATCCAGGCTTGGATTCCGGTCGCGCACCGCGTTGAGGAGTCCGGTCACGAGGGTTACCGGCTTGGTGGTGTGCAAAGCGCCGGTGCTTTTTCCCCGACCGCGCGGGGTTCGGACGGCGTCGTAGATATAGGCGTCAGCCATGAGTTGATCTCCTGATCAGTTGGTTATGAAACGACATGTAAATCCGGGGATGTGGTGGGCGGCAGTGGGGGGAGGTCCGTCTCGGCCAGGCGGCGGGCTTCCTCGGCTGCGATTCCGAAGCTGCGCAATACGAGTTCTGCGGCTCCGGATCCGGCCTCGCGCCATGTCTGGTGCCCTTCGAGGACCATCCACATGGCGGTGAGGGTGGTACCGGCAATCATCGCCATGGCGCCGGGGAGGAGGTCTTCGCGCAGGTCATATCGATGCCGATCGACACCCTTGACGATGGCCCGCATCGGGGTTCCATTGAGCAGATCCCGCAGTGAGTCGTTGTTGATCCCGAACCGGTAAACAAACCAGCCCCACTGGGGTTCTTCGTGGGCTCGTCGCACGAAGAAGCGGATATCGTTGGAGAGGCGATGGGCTGGATCAGAGTTCTGGTCGCAGGCGGTCACCCGTTCGTGCATCTCGCTGGCCAGTTGTGCGGCTACTTGTTCGAATAGGTACTCGGGGGCCTCGATGTTGTTGTAGATGGTCCCTCGGGCTACCCCGGCCGCCTGGGCTAGATCGCTCACCGAGACGCGATGGTTGCCTTGTTCGGCGAAGAGACGAATGGCGGCGTCATGAATGCGGCGTTGCGCTTGATTCACAGCTGAATGGAGCTCCTGGTAGCAGTTTGTCTTATTGTACACCGGTGTTCAATGGTGAGCAAAGCTGCGCTCCTTACTTGCGACGGGTGTGCATCCAGGTCGGATGTTACGGGGCGTGGATGCACACTCGTTTCAGAATTCTCATCCGGAATGACGATGGCTCCGTATTTATCACTAAATGGGGTTCACAGGGAACTCCCAGAGAAGGGAACAGAAACATGAAGCGTCGTTTGAGCTCACTCGTGGTGATCGCTGCCATGGCCGTTGGTATGACCGCAGCACCCGCACTGGCCGGTCCCCGGACACCGGACACCGATTGTCTGCGCGCCGGACAGTCCACCCTCCGTTCACTCGGAGCGTTCAAGGCCGCTGCGAAAGGCCAGGTCAACTACGCGGCGTTCGATATCAACTCGGGAAACGACTTCCAGGGCTTGATCCGCGTTGACCTCGGTGACGAGGCCTTCCTTCCCATCAATCAGGTGTTCCAGCTCCACCTCGACAGCCCTGAGCTGTTCGCCTGGTGCGACTGATCTGAACCAATTCGGGTAGTAACGAAGGGGTCTCCTTGCGGGGCCCCTTCGTCGCGTCGGGGATCAATCCTGGGGCTTTGGCTAGGAGCGTTCCTCGGCGATGGAGTTGCCGCCATCGACGACCAGACATTGACCGGTTGTGTAGGCAGCGCCGGGCGTAGCCAGCCAGGCGACCGCGCTCGCCACTTCGTCGGGAGTGGCGCTGCGGCCCATCGGCGTGGCGAGTCCTTCTGTCTTCTCGTTCGGAGTCTGGGACCCGGTCTCAATCCAGCCTGGCGCCACCGCATTGACTGTGATCCCATCGCGGGCGTGGTCGACGGCGAGAGCCCTCGTGAGTCCAACGACCGCCGCTTTGGCCGCGGCATACCCGGGGTCATGTCGCATCGCCATGACCGGTCCCGTGACACTCGCCACCGAGATGATCCGGCCCCAACCCTTGCCTTGCATGTGCGGGAGCGCCGTTCGGGACACGAGAAAGACGGTATCCAGGTTGCGTTCAATGGAGGCTCGCCATTGGTGGTAGGGGAGCGACGAAGCCTGACCGGCTTCCTCGTCGCCGGATTGGGTCACGCTGGTCATCCCGGCGTTGTTTACCAGGATGTCTATCGAGCCGAGCGTCGCAATCGTCTCTTCAACAATCCGGGCGACGGTTGCCTCGTCGGTCAAGTCGCCGAACGTACCGAAGGCCGTATAACCATCGGCTTGCAGTTCCGCGGCCCGCTCAAGTATGCGATCGGTTGTTGAAGTCACCATCACATGGGCACCGAGCGCGGCCATCAGGCGGGCGGCGGCCAAACCGATGCCTGTGGGACTGCCCGCTCCCGTGATGAGAGCGGTCCGTCCCTCGAGAGAGAAGAGCGAAGGTGTCACGATTATCAAGGCTATCACTCAGGGTTGTTGGTACCGGTTGAGTGTCGCTCGGCCTGGTGCTTGGGAATCGAGGGTGGGATGACTAGGCGTCGACCAGATAAGGCAGAGTCATGCTCTCGACAATTTTCAGAAACCCGGTAGTTGTGGCGGGATCTCCGGCGACCTCTATCGACTCTTCGGCCAAGGCCTTTCGCAACGGAATCCGTTTTGTAAAGACTTCGTACAGGAGACCAGTATCAGCCGTGACGAAGAGGTCGATATCGATCAGTGGGTCATCGAAACACAGCGAGGTCTCTTGATTGTCACGGACCACCCAGGACCGACAGGGATGAGGTCCAGCCAGGTCGAACTCGGCCACGAAGCGGCGATCGCCAAGCGGGGTCAGATCAACGACGCGGGTAAACCACAGCATGAGCAGTCGAGGATCCATTTCTGCAGGCGTCGGAGCTTCCATCACCCATTTGTTGACCCAGTTGGTCATCGATGTGAGCACAATTGACAGATCTTGACCAGGCGGGGCTAGGTCGTACCGTTCGGTGCGTCCCCGGCCGTCAATGATCCGCTCGATGAGTCCATCGCGTTCGAGTTTCCGGAGCCGCTGCGTGAGGACTGACCGCGAAATGCCTGGGAGGCCGCGGTGAAGATCGTTGAATTGGGCCGCTCCGGTGTGCATGTCCCGGATGATGAGCAACGTCCACCTATCACCGAGGACCTCCGCTGCTTTGGCGACCGGGCAGTACTGACCGTAGGTGTCCATTAACCGAGTATCGCGCAACACCTTCGACGATGCGTCCGATCTTCGGCAGGGTGGTTCGTTATTAGCACTATCGCGATTTGATCGCCTGGGATAAGTTGGCAGTACGGCTCTGAGGAGGAAGGTACCAGAGCAGCCGTCGGGTTGTGGTGGCCGAACAGGTCGCGCCCGGTGGGATGCGGACGGCAGGACGGTACGAACCTGATCAGCCAGAAGCGACGAAGTCCGATCGATCCTGGAGGTATAGAAGATGCCACTATTCATGGACACCCACACTCTCGAAGGCGGTGTGTCGGCGGAAGACGCCGCTGGCGCACATCAGAAAGACCTTGAAACACAGGGAAAATACGGCGTTAAGTATCTTCGATACTGGGTCGACGAAGCCGACGGCAAGATCTTTTGCCTTGTCGAAGCGGACACTGCCGAAGATGCCATTGCGGTCCACCGCGACGCTCATGGGCTCGTCGCCGATGAGATCTACGCCGTGACCGAGCACACCTAGGCCACACTTGCGTCAGTCGGGTGTGTGTCCAGGCTCGTTAGCTTCGTCGTGGATGCGCACTCGACCAGAGGCGTCTGTTCGCCTGGATGTCGCGGAGGCATTTCAGGTCTTGGAATTCGTTGGCAATCCTCAGGCAGTTACAACACTCTTCATCGCTCGTCTAAACATTCCGACACCTTCGTCAAGCTCAGCCTCGGTGACGACGAGCGGGGGGGATCCAGCGGATGACGTTGCCATAAGCACCGCAGCCCAGTAGGAGAAGTCCCTCGTGTTCTGCGGCTTTCAGGACGGCTTTGGCAGTTGCCCCATCCGGTCCTCGACTGCGCCGGCCGTCACCAGGTCCATGACGGTTCGGGGGAGATGGCCTCTCCTCCCTCCGCCATACGCGCGATGCGGCTCGAAATCCGCAAGCACGATGCTCGTCATGTGTATAACTGTCGTGTGAACCGACTCTCCCTCCTGGTTGGACGCCGGTGGTTGGTGTTCGCCATCGTCGCCGTTCCAGCAGCTGTACTGTCTTTGCTCTGGTCGCCGCTCGGAATCGACGAAGCAATCTGGGTGACCATCGCCCGGCAATGGGCAAACGGTTCCCAGCTGTACGTCGAAGCGATCGACAACAAGAGTCCGTTGCTCTATGGGATCTTCTGGGCGGTGGATACCCTCCCCGGCTCGTTCCTAGTCGTCCGTTCGGCCGCGTTCGGGGTGCTGGCCGGCGGCGTAGCGGTGGGCGTGGCGGCGTTTTCCGTGACGCTCGGCATCGATCGGCATCGAGCCGGGTTGTTGGGTGTGGTCGCTGGCGGCGCTATTGCGCTCCAGAGTGTGTTCGTCATCACGCCCGAGCTGGTGGCAGTGGCGTTCGTGATGGCCGCGCTCGGCTTGCTTGCTGGCGGGCGGCCACTCATCGGAGCGGTCTTCGGCCTGGGTGCAGCAGCGGTCGACGTCCGGTTTGTGCTGCTGTTACCGGCGCTGATCTACTTTGCCTCAGTCGTAATGTCGTCTCGAGATCGGCGCCGCTTCACCGTCGTCGTGGCAGCGATGATGGCCGGTGGCGTCCTGGTCCTGCTGGCCGTTCCGGACCTGCGATATGGCCTGATCGAACTGAACATTGCATCTCGCAGCGGGGCTTCGGGAGGATTCTCGCAATGGCCGATCTCGATCGTGCGCGGCCTGGCGTTGCTCGTCCTTTTTCAGTTGTTTGTGTTCGGTGTACCGAGAATCAGAAGGCCGCTGACGCCGATCTCCCGGACCGGTTGGCTCCTGTTCGTTCCGGCTGTGATCGCGGCATCGGCATCGGCCTTCCCGTTCGACCACTACTGGTCTATGGTCGTTCCCGCTACGCCGTTCTTTGCGGCCACGGCGGTGCCCCTGACTGTGCCTCCTCGGAGGGCGCTACAGGGAGCTCTTCTCATCTCGGCGCTCGTGCTGCCTGGGTTGTACGTCAATGAGCGTTTCTCGCTCCGCACAACTGAGATCGATGCCGCGGCTGAGGTCGTCGACTTCCTCGAAGGAGCGCTGGGGCCCGGAGAGCGATACGTCCACATCAGCCGGCGGCCCTACGTGTCCGAGGCCCTGCCGTTCTCCAGCGCGTTGCGCTCGCCCATTCCTGCGTATCTCGTCTGGTCCACCTCTCGCCGGACTCGGCACATGCAACAGCTCGAAGAAGATCTGGAGACGGTCATCGTGATTTCGGACCAGGGCTTCCTCGACAGGTCGGATGAGGCGATCGCTCCGAGCGACCGCGAGCTCTTCGATCTCCTCGACCGCGCCCGACGAGAACGCCCGTGCGAGATCGAGCTGGAATCCGCCGTCGTCTACCTGCCGGCCGACCGCTGCCCTCCATGACCTGGTCGTTGAGGGGGTGCCGCTCGTAGAGCGCGGCACGAGTCTCCAGGTCAGGTTGCTGGTGACAGTCGGTGCCGCATCGACCGGCTGCGCCTTCTGTCTAGACGGGCGACGCAGTGCCGCCAAACACCGGCTGCTCGCGTGGCTCAGGACCGAGCGACCAACCGAGTGCGAAGAATTGACCAGCGCAGACCGGTTCATGACCATTCGGGCGGTTGAGATGCTGCGCCGGAGCTCCCTGGCGGAAGACGAGGAGTTCCGCGCATGGTATCGGCTGACGAATCACGGCACCCGGTTTGCTGTTGCGATGATCCTCGCGGGCTCCGTCATCGGATTGTTGTTTTCGGGGCCGCCGACTTGGGATGGAACTGGTGACGCTCTGACCCACGGCCGCCGGCCGGAGCGGTCATCGACGCCCTTCGTCACGGCGTATGCGGTCCAAGATCGGTAGGTCACACGGTCGGGGCGAAATGTCCTGAGCTACTTTTATCGAGCTCACGCGCCCGTGGCTTGTTTCATCGCTCGTCTGAACATTCCGACACCTTCGTCAAGCTCAGCCTCGGTGACGACGAGCGGGGGGATCCAGCGGATGACGTTGCCATAAGCACCGCAGCCCAGTAGGAGAAGTCCCTCGTGTTCTGCGGCTTTCAGGACGGCTTTGGCAGTTGCCCCATCGGGGTTGCCATGCGTATCGACGAATTCAGTAGCGATCATGAGGCCAGGTCCCCGCACGTCGCCGATACGGTCCGGGTACTCGTCGGCGACCTCGCTCAGCATGCCCCGCAGGATCGCGCCGAGGCTGGCGGCTCGGGCAACCAGTCCTTCTTCTTCGATGACGTCAAGTGTGGCAATGGCGGCGGCAGCTGCCACGGCGTTACCGCCGTACGTGCCGCCCTGGGAACCCGGCCATCCCTTGCTCATAAGCTGGGTCGACGCCGCGATCGCCGACAACGGGAATCCCGAGGCGATACCTTTGGCCATGATGATGAGGTCCGGTACTGCTTCGCCATGCTCATACGCCCAGAACTTACCGGTTCGGCCAAATCCGGTTTGGACCTCGTCGGCCACGAACACGATTCCGTGTTGGCGGCACCGTTCGGCGATTCCTTCGAGGAATCCGGGGGTGACCGGCACATATCCGCCTTCG
>JAGXFS010000129.1 GCA_024637275.1 Acidimicrobiia bacterium | reverse complement strand
CCTTCTCACAGCGGCCGCTTGTAGCGGCAACGACTCCGCTCGGATCGAAGGACTCTGGCTTCTGGATTCGGTCGCGGTCGACGGTGTGTTCCTTGATCTCGAACCCGAGCTATCTGCACGCAACGAGCTCGGCGTGCCGGCATGGGTCGCATTCGGAACCGAAGGGAGTCTTTCGGGAGCGGGGCCTTGCAACGACTTCTCGGGTCAGTATGTCTTCGATGGGACTCATCTCGCGTCGAGTGATGTCTACTCCGAGCTCCAGGGATGTACTGGTGGTTTACGGGCCATCGAGGAGCTCGTTACGGACTTATTGGACTCTGCTGACGTGTACTTCTCCAGTGACATCCGCATGCAGTGGCAAGGTGATGACGCCATTGTGACCTTCCGGCGACAACCATGAGATTTGAGGCGTCCGCGCGGTGGATCAAAAAGCGGGCCGTCAGCTTGATCGTTCTCGTCCTGGCTCTGATTATCGCCTCCGCCGTCCTCATCGGCGTCTTCTGGGTTGTCAATGGCGAACTCCCGCCAGTCCTGGACCCCGAGCGAGCGGATGTGAAGGCCCAGCTTGCCGACCTCTCGGTGAGCACCGACCTGCTGTTTGCTTACAACAGCGCTGAACTCGAAGCTGATGCTGTTCAACGTCTCGATGCGATCGCCGGATACCTGGCTGACCATCCCACGTATCCGATCGTCGTGGCCGGCCATGCCGACTCGACGGGCGAACCGGATTACAACCTGGGGCTGAGCAAGGCTCGGGCCGAGGCCGTGGTCGTCTATTTGATCACCGCTGGCGTAGCCAACTCGCTTGAATCGATTGGATACGGCGATACGGAGCCGATCGCCACCAACAGCACTGAAGAGGGGCGAGCGGCCAATCGCAGAGTGAGCTTCGAAATCGCTGGCTGACTAGATCGAGAACGCCTCGATGACTTCTCCGAATGTTTCGAGGGACCCCGGACGGTGAAGATTGGCGATGGCAACGATCGCAAGGTCAACGCCTGCCTCGGACAAACCTGTGAAGCGGGTGACGTTATCGGTAACGGTCCCGCCAGAGAAGGGCCCGAGCAGTACGTCGACGTCCATCCCCATAGCCTTCGCCTCGGCTTCGAGTTCGGGTCGGGTGCTGTACACGAAGGTGGGGGAGAGGTGGGTCACTTCGATCTCAGTGCGGTCCCGCCCGACGGCTTCGCAGTGAGCGTCAAGGACAGCGAGCTTATGTCGGACGTCATCTGGGCCGCCCATCAGGTTGCAGGCGTCGGCGTACTGAGCAACCAGTTTGAGGGTTCGCTTTTCGCCGCTTCCGCCGACCAGGATGGGTATGTGTTCTTGAACGGGCCGTGGATATGCCAGGGCCTCGGGGATGCTGACGACCTTGCCCTCAAACGACTTGGCGCCTGCTCCCCAAAGAATGGGTAGTGCTTGGAGAGCGTCTTCGAGCAGATCCAGACGTTCCCTATCGGGCGGGTACACATACCCGAACGCCTCGTGTTCCTGTTTGAACCAGCCGGCGCCGATGCCACATATCGCCCGGCCATCGGAGAGCACGTCGAGCGTCGAGATGATCTTGGCAAGCAAACCCACGTTGCGATAGGTCAGGCCGGTTACGAGCGCGCCGAGCTTGATCGTGTCGGTCACGCCTGCCAGCCATGCCAACGTCGTGTAGGCCTCCAGCATGTCGTTCCAGGCAGGACCAACCTGGGGGATCTGCCGGAAATGGTCCATCAGCCACAAGCTCTCAAACCCGGCCGCTTCCGCTCGCCGGGCGATGGCGGCCAATGTGTCTGGTGTCGAGACGTCTCCCCATTCGTAGTTCGACACCTGGAGGCCAAACCGGAGGCGCCGGGTCGGGCTGACCTGGTCAGCAGACCAGCTTGGCAAAGCGACGGGGGTCACGTCATCGGCCGTATAGACAGCCGCGAATCCTTCGTCCTCAAGGGCGGGTCGGGTTTCGGCGTACCGGGTGATCTGGCTGTCGAGCACCTTCGGGGGGATGCTCCGACTACGCCGTTTGTTACGGTCCTTGCATGTTTTTTGATCGGTGTCGAAGGCGATGGCGATTGCCGGCACACCGGCGTCCGTAGCCTTCTGACGCCACCGCAGGCGGTCGTCGGCATTGAGACCGAGCGTGTCAATGACCGTGACGAGTTCCCGCGCGAGCCGCATATCCACGATTGATTCGAGCACGGCGAATGCGTCGGCGGATGCCTTCTGATCGTGTTGTCCAGTACCTACGGCAGCCCGCAAAGCGTCTGATGAAACGACCTGGCCAGCTTTGAAGTTGGCTTCTGCCCACGTGGTTTTGCCACTTCCAGACGGCCCGACGAGGACGATCAGCGACGGAAACGGAATGCGAATCGGCATCCCGGCAGCCTACTTCGACTCCCCGGACTTGCGTCGCGGTGAGGAAGAGTCGACATACCTACAATGTCCTCGGATGGTCAACATACGCACCGTGTGGTCAAGGCTTTGGGCGGTTGGGCCACGAAGCCCGAATGCTGCTTGCCCTGAGTGCGGGCGCCCGGCCGTCATTCCACCGACGACCGTGCGGGGTAGTCGTCTCGGCCCGCTGCACTCGCCAGCGACGCCAGCCGAGAAGCTGGCCGCATGTCGTGTTCATGGTCGGTCGCCATTCAATAACGAGACGCTCCAGTCTCCAGAGTAACCGGCGCTAGGTTCTGGGTGATGGGAACCCAGACCAACGTCTCGGATCGTGGACCGCGCACGCGGCTCCAAACCCTGGCCCTGTTATTCGGGCCATCTTCGATCGTTCCTATGGGCATGTGGGCCAGGAACACCGAAGACAATGTGAACGTAACCAGCGTAATCGGAGCGGCGCTTCTGACGTTCGGAGTCGCGACGCTTATCGCGGCTCTTGTCAGGCGTAACGCGGTCGGTCGGTTGGTAGCGATCCAGACGGCAGTCCTCGTGCTCTGGAGTTGGCACTTAGTTCCGGCATCACTGTTTCCATCCGTTGTGGCTGACGTCGGAACCGGGCTTCTGGTGGTAGCTGCGGCAGCCTGGCTCATGTCGCATCTCGTCTCCTTTGAGTGGCTGCCGCAGATGCTCGGCGTCGGATTCGGAGTTGCGGCGCTATCTATGTTGGTGACTGGTCTTGTAGGTGCCCTCGGCGAGGACAATTGGAGCGATCCGATTCCACCGGCCGGGCTAAGTGCGGCCGTGCCTGGTGATGATTTGCTGATCCTGGTCCTCGATGCTCATACGAGTCCGTCAGTTCTGGCTGACGTCTTCAATTACGACATGAGCCCAACTACATCGGGACTCGAGCGGACCGGGTTCACCATCGTCGATACAGCCGCTTCGAACTACACAATGACCCATCTCAGCGTACCTAGTTTGCTGTCTCTGGACTACCTGGTCGAGCCGGGTTCGGATGCGGAACCCTCGCTGCGTCGCGTGACGAGACGGATCATCGCTGGCGATGCAGGATTGATGACCTGGATGAAAGATATTGGATACTCAGTCACCAAATTCGAGAGTGGGTGGGAAAAAGACTCGTGTGGAGACGTTTCGCGGTGTTTCGCTGCAGGCTGGCGCGGGGACGTCACGGCGTGGTCATTAGCCAATTTCACGCCCTTCCGGGGTTTGTGGACGAGTCACCCCTATCCAGTAATTGCGATGGAGGTACTGGAAGAGTTACCGGCTGTCGTTGCTGAGGCTGCAGCAAATGGGCGCCCGGACTTCATCATGGCTCATGTGGTGAGTCCTCATCCGCCCCTCTTCCTGTCAACAGATTGCCGCAGTAGGGACATCTCTGGTCTTGGCGGAATCAACCTTGGCACGCCGGATATGCCTGCCAACGAGGCCGAGGCTAGATCCAGGGGGTACGCCGAACAGGCTGCTTGCGTTGGGAGCCAGCTCCTGGCGTTAGCCGATGCCCTTGCAGGGACCGATACCGTGGTTCTCTTGGCTGGCGATCATGGTAGCGATCTCGGCGGGCAACTCTTTTTCCAGGTGGAAAATTGGAGTGCTGCCGAGCTCCGGGAGAGGTTCTCAATATTTGCCGCTGTTCGAGTTTCATCCACCTGCAGCCCGGTTCCAGACACCCTCGTGAACTTGGTGAGATTCGCCGTCGAATGCGCAGTTGCGACCGACCTGCCACCTTTGAACGACCGATTCCTGGGATCGGGTGGCCCTAATGCCCCCTTGGTGGATGTAACCCAACGGGTTTCCCGCCTTAGGGACGAAAGGCGCCTGAATGGCTGAATGGGCCCGACGATGCGCCACCGTAAGAGATTCGGTGTTCCTCTGACGACTTCAGAGTTGAGGCTAGTCCTCGACAGACTCAATAAGGGCGGCGAATCCGTCGATGTCGCTCGCGGTGGGTTCGTGAGTCCATACTTGAACGCCAGCGAGTAAATCGGCGTATTTTTCCACATCTTCGGGGCGCACCACCGCCCGGATTGGGATGTCGGGGCCAAGGATCTCCTGGTACTTGGCGAGGATCGCTCGATGCTGCGCTCGATCAAGATCCAGATCGAAAATCACCCCGCCAGCCGCCGCCACTTTTTCGCAGAACTCACCCTTGAGAATCGGGCAGAGCGTGGCATGAGCAGGCCCGGGGCAGACCTCAACATGATGGCCAAGGCGCTCTAAGAGGTTGGCTTGCGTTGAACGGTCCGATGCGCAGTCGACTAAAACGGTGTCGAGAGTTTCCATGACGACCTCCTTCAACTCTGAGGATGTGCCGATCAGAAGGAAAGGACCAGAGGCCTAAGACTCGCTCCTTGTCAGGTTAGGTCCCGAGTCCGGGTGATAGCCTCACCTAATGATCACACCGGAGGGCCTTGGGTTCGAGACGTTGGCGCTGCATGCTGGCCAGCGGCCCGATGAAACGTACGGGGCTCGGGCACAGCCGATCTACATGACCACGTCGTACTTGTTTGACTCCGTTGACCATGCTGCGTCCCTATTCAACCTTGAGACCCCTGGCCATATCTATTCGCGTATCTCGAACCCGACCGTGGCGGCATTCGAAGAGCGCATGGCTGCCCTTGAAGGTGGGGTCGGGGCGGTGGCCACAGCTTCCGGTCAGGCCGCACTGTTTCTCGCCGTTGCCACCCTCATGGGGCAAGGCGGGCACATCGTGGCATCGGGTTCGATCTATGGCGGCTCGCACAACATGTTCAACCTCACTTTGCCGCGCTTCGGGATTACGACCACCTTCGTCAACCCTCGCAACACGGATGAGTTCGCCGACGCCATCACCGACGACACCCGGCTGGTTTATGGTGAAACGCTCGGCAATCCGGGCCTGGAAATCATGGACATGCAGGCGGTAGCTGATCTTGCCCACGCCGAAGGCCTGCCGCTGATGGTCGATAACACGTTCGCCTCGCCCTATCTCTGTCGGCCGATCGAATGGGGAGCCGACATTGTTATGAACTCCGCTACCAAATTTATTGGCGGGCACGGTGTGGCGATCGGGGGAGTTATTGTGGACGGAGGAACCTTCGACTGGGAGAAGTCTGGCAAATTCCCCACCCTCACCGAGCCATATGAGGGATATCACGGCATTGATTTTTCCGAAGAGTATGGGCCCGCGGCTTTCATGTCACGTGCCCGAGCGGAGGGACTGCGTGATTTCGGAGCTTCAATGAGTCCTCAGAACGCCTTCTACATGTTGCTAGGACTCGAAACCCTTCCCATCCGGATGGAACGGCACGTGGCCAATGCCGTGGCTGTCGCTGAATTCCTCGACGCAGCTCCCGAGGTCGAATGGGTTTCGTATCCGACCCTGGAGTCCCATCCTGACCACGCTCGCGCCCAACAGATGCTCCCCAAGGGGCCAGGCGCGATCTTCTCGTTCGGGATCAAGGGTGGTCGTGAGGCAGGGCGCAAGTTCATCGAAGCCGTCAGCGTCTTTTCCCATCTGGCCAATGTGGGAGACGCCAAATCCCTGGTGATTCACCCGGGATCGACGACCCACCAGCAAATGTCTGCCAAGGACCTGGAAGCCGCCGGCATCAGTGAAGACCTGATCCGCCTCTCGGTTGGCATGGAGTCGATCGAGGATCTGATTGGTGACCTCAGGCGCGCGCTACGGGCGTCGAAGAAGTAATCGCATGGACATCACGGTCGGCGACAAGCGGGTGTTTGCAGCCACCGGAGGTCGTCCGATTGAACCTGCCAAGCCGCTCCTCGTGTTGTTGCACGGTGCCGGTCAGGATCGCACGATTTGGGTTCTTCAAACTCGCTATCTCGCTCATCACGGTTTCTCAGTCCTGGCCCTTGACTTTCCCGGCCATGGCGGGTCAGAGGGCCCACCCTTGGCCACCGTTGAGGAGATGGCCGACTGGGTGGCCGACGTGATTCGGGCGGTTGGGGCTACCTCAGCCACATTGGTCGGTCACTCGATGGGTTCACTCGTTGCCATCCAGTGCGCCGCGGATCACCCGGACCTCGTCGACAAACTCGTTTTGGTCGGTGTCTCGGTCGAGATGCCGGTTCATCCCCAGATGCTGGCTGCGGCTGAAGCAGACGAGCAGCACGCGATCGATCTCATGGTGGGCTGGTCGCACTCAAGTCAGGGCCACCGGGGAGGTCACCGGCAACCAGGGTCATGGATGGTGGGCGGGTCGAAGCGGGTGGTGGAACGGTCCGCTCCGGGCGTGTTGTATGCCGGGTTCCTGGCTTGCATGAATCGCGGCTCGATCCTCGACGCCGCCGGCAAAGTGAGCGTCCCTGCGCTACTCCTCCTCGGCAGTGACGACAAGATGACCCCGCCAGCGTCGGGTCAGCAGGTGGCATCCACCGTTGCCGGGTCCACGGTTGTGGTCCTCCCGAATGTCGGGCACTCGATATTGGCCGAAGCTCCGGATCAGGTCACCAAATATCTGACGGAGTTCCTCAGTTCGACGTGATCGGCCGCTGGTCGCCGAAGAGGCGTGAACTGGCGTCTGGGTAGGGACGCTCCATCGCTTCGTTCCCCATCGGAATGCGGCGTTTTCGATCAGCATGGACGGCTTGTGTCCTGGGTGAATCCGTTCCCGTGGCCAGACGATTCGGATGGGCACTGGCCGGTTAAACGACTAGTTTGTTGGCACGCTCCTTTAGCGAGCGTTCATATGGAGGAACAAATGAAGAGACACCTATCACTATTTTCGTTGCTGTTGGCCCTCGCGCTAATAGCTGCGGCCTGCGGAGGCTCTACAACGGACACCACCGCAGCTGCAAGTGGCGAAGAAACGACCACGACGGTCGCCGCGAGCCCGGACACAACCCAACCAGCCGAGCCATCACCTGATTTTATGGGTGCGGTCCTCGACGCGGGTGGCTGTGACTATGGCGGTAAAGTTAACACGATCACCGCAGTCGACGAACTGACGGTGCAGTTTGAGCTGTGTTCGCCCGACCCGGCCTTCTTGGCGAAACTTGCCTTCGGTGTATTCGGCATTCAGCCATCAGAGCATCTCGAAGCAACCGGCGGTGCGCCCCTTGACAACCCGATCGGTACCGGACCGTACGCACTCCAGGAATGGGTGCGAGGCGACTCGGTAATCTTCTCGCGTAACGACGCCTACTACGGCGATCTAGCTCCTTCGCAGACGGCTGTCTTGCGTTGGGCGACGGAGAGTGCTGGTCGGTTGTTGGAGCTTCAGTCGCTCCAGGTTGACGGAATCACGTTCCCGGGCACCGAGGACCTGGCGACAATCGAAGCCGATCCGAATCTCGTGCTGCTCGACAAGCCAGAACCAAACATCTTCTACATGGGGTTCACGAACACGTTCGCTCCGTGGGACGATGCAAATGTTCGCAAGGCTGTCGCGCTGGGCATCGACCGTCAGCGGATTATCGATACCTTCTATCCAGCGGGTTCAGAGACCGCTTCCCACTTCACGCCTTGCTCGGTTGAGAACGGTTGTGAAGGTGACTCGTGGTACGACTTCGACGTCGACGCCGCCAAGGCACTCCTTGCGGAGGCTGGCCTGGCAGACGGCTTCTCGACGAAGATCTACTACCGCGATGTAACTCGTGGGTATCTCCCAACGCCGGGAGATGTGGCTGCCGACATTCAGGATCAGCTGAAGACCAACCTGAATATTGATGCTGAGGTTGTTGTAGTCGAGTCTGGTGAGTTCATTCAGACGTCATCGGCTGGTGGCTACGACGGCATCCATTTGCTTGGTTGGACGGGTGACTATCCGCACGTGACCAACTTCCTCGATTTCCACTTCGCAGCCTCGAACGCTCAGTTCGGCGACGGCTATCCGGAGATCTACGAACCGTTGGAAGCAGCGTCCAAGCTGGCAAGTGCCGCCGAGGCTGCGCCTCTCTATGCGGACGCCAACAATGCGATCAAGGAACTGGTGCCAATGGTGCCGATCTCGCATTCGGCTGCCAGCTATGCAGCGCAGGCGTCGGTTGAGGGTGCCTACGCTCCGCCATGGGGCGACGTACAGTTCAGCCTCTGGAACAACGGCAAGGACACCCTGGTGTTCATGCAGGGCAACGAGCCTATTTCGTTGTACTGCGCCGATGAGACAGATGGGGAGTCGCTGCGGGCCTGTGGCCAGATCATTGAGGGGCTGTATTCGTACACCCCGGATGGTTCGGTGCAGCCGCAACTGGCCACCGAGTGTGTCGCCAACGACGAACTGACCAGTTGGACGTGTAATTTGCGTTCCGGTGTTGTGTTCCACGATGGGTCGGCCTTCGATGCCAACGATGTCGTGGCGACATTCACCGCCGGTTTGGATGCAGCTTCGCCGTTGCATTCGGGCAACAGCGGTGTGTTCGAGTACTACGACTACCTCTGGGGCCTCATCAACGTCGAGGAGTAATCGACCAAGTAATCCAGTTATCTAGCAAGGGGGAGGCCACCGGCCTCCCCCTTGCTCTATCCTGACGCTCCGATGATCAACTACATCATTCGACGCATCTTGCTCGCTATCCCGGTTCTCTTCGGGATCGTGCTCGTGGTGTTTCTGCTCATACGGGCGATCCCGGGCGATCCCTGCACCTCCTTGTTGGGGGAGCGTGCCACTGTGGCGGCCTGTGAGCGTTTCAATGAGGCGAATGGCCTCAACGAACCGGTCTACGTCCAGTTGGGCCTCTATATGAAGAACGTGGCGACGTTCAATCTCGGCGAGTCGATCAGATTCTCAAGGCCCGTCAACCAGATGTTGATCGAACGTCTACCTCTCACAACTGAGCTGGCAATGATCGGACTGGCTCTCGCGGTTTTGGTCGGGGTTCCTTTGGGAGTTCTGGCCGCCCGGCGTCATAACTCTGTCGCGGATACCGCCACCATGGCGCTTGCCAACGTGGGCGTTTCGATGCCGGTCTTTTGGCTTGGTCTGATGTTGGCGTATATATTCGCGCTCGTCCTGCGCGATACTCCGTTCGCGCTCCCACCGTCGGGGCGGCTCAGTGCCGGCGTGTTTTCGACTCCCTATTTTGAGGTTTGGGGCTGGGATCTAGAACCTGGCAGCCTCACGGCCAAGACCCACGAATACATCGCGAATCACTATCTGTTCAACAATCTCATCACCGGGCAGTGGACAGTCTTCTGGGATGCGGTCAAGCACATGATTCTGCCTGCCGTGGCCCTTGCGACGATCCCGTTGTCGATCATTGCCCGAATCACCCGCAGTTCGTTGCTCGAGGTGATGGGCAAGGATTACATTCGTACGGCCCGGGCCAAGGGGGTTGGCGACGCAGCGGTAGTCGGAAAACATGCGTTCCGAAATGCCCTTCTTCCAGTAGTCACGATCGTCGGACTCCAGCTGGGTGCCTTGTTGGGAGGGGCGGTTCTCACCGAGACGGTGTTCAATCTGGCCGGGGTTGGCCGGGCGCTATTCGACGCGATCCAGGGTCGCGACTACGCGATTGTCCAGGGGTTCACCGTCGTGGTCGCCGCGGGATATGTGCTCGTGAACCTGTTGGTTGACTTGTCATACGCCTACCTGGATCCGAGGATTCGCCTCGAATGAAGATGATGAGCCGCAAGGAAGCCCTTGATCAGTTACAGGCGGAAGCCGCTGATTCGACGCGTCTCTTCGAGAAGCCCCTCACGCAGTGGCGCCTGGCCCTGCGCCGCTTCCGCGGAAGAAAGTCAGGGATGATTGGACTCGGGATTGTCGTGTTCCTCATTCTCGTGGCGATCTTCGCCCCGCTCCTCGCTCCCTATGGACCGACTGAGATTCTTATCGGGAAAGAAGACGTCAGCCGCTATGGACCTCCGTGTATTCACCTGCTCGGGTGCGATGAGGCCAGCCCGCAGCACATTCTCGGTCTGGACGGCAATGTCCGTGACGAATTCTCAAGGGTGATTTACGGCTCGAGGGTCAGTTTGACGCTCGGGTTCTTCACCGTCACCTTGGCGCTGGTGATTGGCGCTTCGATCGGTGCTGTCGCCGGTTATTTGGGTGGTTGGTTCGACAACATCGCCATGCGTTTTATGGATGTGATCCTCGGGTTCCCTTCACTCCTGCTCGCCATCGCCATCGTTGCGGTCCTCGGCCCGGGCCTCCGTAATGCCCTCATTGCCATCGCCATCGTTACGATTCCCCAATATGCACGGGTTACCCGCGCCCAGGTCCTTGGCCTCAAAGAGGCTGACTACGTCTCGGCATCTCGGGCTCTTGGAGCGTCCCCCATGCACATCTTGCTCCGTCGGGTGCTCCCCAATGCTCTTACCCCTCTGGTAGTTCTGGCGACGCTTGGCGTCGCGACCGCCATCCTCGAAGCAGCCGGTTTGTCCTTTCTTGGCCTGGGTGCGCAGCCACCGACGGCCGAGTGGGGCTCGATGTTGGCATCGGAACGCAACCAGGTGTTCACCGCTCCGCACCTCGTATTCTTTCCCGGGCTGGCCATCATGCTCACCGTGCTTGGGTTCAACTTGATGGGCGACGGCCTGCGCGATGCTCTCGACCCAACTTTGAACCGATGACCGAGCCGTTGTTAGAGATTCGTGGTCTCAAGACTCACTTCGATACGAGAGATGGTGTTGTAAAAGCAGTCGATGGGGTCGACCTACGAGTAAACCGCGGTGAGGTTCTGGGCGTGGTCGGCGAATCTGGCTGCGGTAAGTCTGTAACTGCTCTTTCGATCATCGGTTTGATTTCGCACCCGGGAGAGATTGTCGCCGGCGAGGTTCTGTTCAACGGTGAAAATCTGGCAGCCATGAAACGGAAACAGCTTCGAGAGCTGCGCGGTGATCACATCTCGATGATCTTCCAACAACCAGGATCCGCCCTCAATCCGGTCTATCGGGCCGGAGCTCAGATCAGGGAAGTCTTTGAGCTTCATCGTGACTGGGCCAAGGACGTCGAGGAGGAGAAGGTCGTCGAAATGCTCGCCAAAGTCGGCATTCCCGACCCGAAGCGGCGGGCGGCTGCGTATCCCCATGAGCTATCCGGAGGCATGGCCCAACGGATCATGATCGCCATGGCGTTGGCCTGTGAGCCCGAACTCTTGATCGCAGACGAACCAACGACCGCTCTCGATGTCACCATCCAGGCGCAGATTCTTGACCTCATGCGCGACCTCCAGAAGTCATCGAACACCGCGGTGGTTCTCATCACGCACGATCTCGGGGTCGTTGCTGAAATGGCGCACGAGGTCGCGGTGATGTACGCAGGCGAGGTTGTGGAACAGACCAACGTACGGCGCATCTTCAGCGAACCCTTGCATCCTTACACCCAGGGTTTGGTGGGTTCTATTCCGGTGCTTGGTAGATTGAAAGAGCGTCTCGAGACCATCCCCGGGGTGGTGCCATCGCTTATTGATTTGCCGAGCGGTTGTCGATTTGCGTCACGGTGCGTGGCGCGCGTCCAAAACGGTCTCGAGATCTGCACGAAGGTCAAGCCGCAACTCCTAGAAGTTTCGCCGGGTCACAACGTGCGCTGCTGGCTGTACCAGGAGGAACCTGAAGATGGCTGAAAACCTGGTTGAGATCCGTGACCTGGTGAAGCAGTTTCCGGTGAGAGGAGGCTTGCTGCATCGGCAGGTCGCAACCGTGAATGCCGTAGCCGGGGTCGACCTCGACATTCGACGTGGAGAAACCCTCGGCCTCGTGGGCGAGTCGGGATGCGGCAAGACAACACTGGCCAGGATCCTGGTCAGGCTGCTCGAACCGACGTCTGGAACGATCCAGTTTGATGGTCAAGACATGTCTCATCTGCGGGGCAATGCACTCAAGCCGTTCCGCAAGCGTGTCCAGATCGTGTTCCAAGATCCTTATTCGTCTCTGGACCCTCGGACGCAGGTTGGAGAGTCGATCTCGGAAGGTCTCAGAATCCACGGAGTGTCTGACAAGGACGAGCGACACGAGCGGGTCAAAGAGATGCTGGAACTGGTCGGTTTGCAGCCCAGACACACCGGGAGATATCCGCACGAGTTCTCCGGGGGACAACGTCAGCGCATCGGCATTGCCCGAGCTCTCATTCTGAAACCAGATCTGGTGATTGCTGACGAGCCGGTCTCGGCTCTGGACGTGTCTGTGCAAGCCCAGGTGCTGAATCTTTTGAAAGAGATCCAGGGCGAACTTGGTCTCACACTGCTCTTCGTGGCACACAACCTGGCCGTTGTCGAACACATTTCCAATCGGGTGGCCGTCATGTACCTCGGGCGAATAGTTGAATTGACGGACCGAGATACGTTGTACCGGAACCCGCTGCACCCGTACACGGAGGCGCTACTTTCGGCGATTCCCATCCCTGATCCTGACCGGCCGCGCGATCGGCAGATTCTGGCGGGCGAAATCCCGTCGCCCCTCGACCCACCGCCGGGCTGCCATTTTCACCCCCGGTGCCCGATTGCGCAGGGGGGCCTATGTGACGTCAAGGACCCGCGGCTTGAACCGCTTGGCGGGAACCACCAGGTCGCCTGTCATCTTCGGGTAGCCAGCGATTCAGCTTCGCCGATCACCGGCGGCTAATAGGCGGCGTTTCGAATCGATTCGGTGAGGTCGCTTCCCGGTTCGTAGGCGATACAGCGGATGTCGTGGTCCCCCCGGTAGACATGCCCGACCTGGGGGTCCGACCGTCGGTGCGGGCCTCCAGTTCGGAGTGGGGCTGACCAATGGCAGGGTCAGGCGTCGGAGATCCCAGGAAGCTCCAGCAGGCGGGGGGAGCGGCGGCGGTCCCTGGGCGGCGTTTGGTGTCTCGTCGGAGCTAGAACTTCCGTCTTCATCTGATTGAGAGCTCGCGGCGGCGAACGGGTCTGCTGGCGCCGTGCCGCCCGCATCTTGTGCCGCGCCACAATCGGGGCAGCGCTCATCGGGAGACCAAGGTTCCCATGGATGGCGGCAATTGATACAGATGTTCATCTTTTATCTATCCGCCGTGCGGTTGCGGTCATTGACTGTTTAGCCGAATTGATCGAGTCGGAGCAGGTTGGGCCTTGACGAACGTCGGGGACGTGGCATACTTCGCAGGTACTTATCAAGAGCGGTGGAGGGACAGGCCCTTTGAAACCGCGGCAACCAGTTCGGCTGGTGCCAATGCCTGATCGATGAGAAGGGGTTAGCGAATGACCAAGGTCCGAAGTTCCTCCGCTCCAATGATGTGTTGCTGCATGCCGTGCTCTCGGGTGGTCTCTTCCTTGTGATGTGTGCCGCCACCTGAGAGAGAACTGCCACTGGCGAGCATCCACCGAAGCGACAAACAAGGAACCTGATCCAATGAGCGACTACCGCTACGAAACCCTACAAGTACATGCTGGCCAAGAACCCACCCCCGGTACAAACGCCCGGGCCGTACCTATCTATCAAACAACGTCGTACACGTTCGACGACTCTGATCACGCCGCCCGGCTATTCGGACTCCAAGAATTCGGCAACATCTATACACGAATCATGAATCCGACCACGGACGTCTTTGAGAAGCGAATCGCCGCTCTCGAGGGCGGCGTTGCGGCCGTTGCAACCTCGTCAGGGCAGGCCGCGCAGTTGCTGGCTATCACTACGTTGGCGCAAGCCGGGGACGAGATCGTATCTTCCAGCTACCTGTATGGCGGTACCTACAACCAATTCAAAGTTGCCCTGCCAAGGTTGGGAATCAACGTACGGTTTGTGGAAGGCGTGAACCCTGCCGACTTTGAAGCGGCCATAACCGACAAGACCAAGGCGCTCTACGTCGAGTCCATTGCCAATCCCGAATACGTCGTGCCGGACTTCGAGGAACTTGCCGAGGTTGCACACCGCCACGGCATTCCCCTCGTCGTTGACAACACCTTCGGTTGCGCTGGCTTCATCGCCAAACCGATCGCGCACGGTGCTGACATCGTCGTCGCTTCGGCAACCAAGTG
Organism: Acidimicrobiia bacterium; assembly: GCA_024637275.1. GTDB lineage: Bacteria > Actinomycetota > Acidimicrobiia > Spongiisociales > JAENVV01 > JAENVV01. The sequence goes on along the minus strand of JAGXFS010000129.1, from coordinate 23,846 downwards.
GATCGGAGGCCACGGTACGTCGATAGGTGGTGTCGTCGTCGACTCTGGCAACTTCGACTGGCGCAACGAGAAGTTCCCGCTGTTTACCGAGCCCTCGCCCGGCTACCACGGCCTGGTGTTCGCCGACGTGTTTGGACCCGACGGCCCGTTTGGCAATATCGCCTTCGCTATCAGGGCGAGAGTCGAAGGGTTGCGAGACTTTGGGGCGGCACAGTCGCCGTTCAACTCGTTCTTACTGATCCAGGGGCTCGAAACTCTGTCGTTGCGGGTCCAGCGCCATGCCGACAACGCGTTGGAGCTGGCCAAATGGTTGGACGCTCGCGATGATGTTGAGTGGGTCAATTATCCGGGACTCGCCAAACACCGTTCCCACGCCACCGCCACCAAATACCTGACCAACGGATATGGAGCGGTCCTCAGCTTCGGAGTCGCAGGGGGCTATGACGCTGCCAAAGCGTTCATCAACAATGTTCGCCTGGCCAGTCATCTCGCGAACGTCGGCGATGCCAAGACGCTGGTCATCCATCCTGCATCGACGACCCACCAGCAGCTAAACGAAGCCGAGCAAGCAGCCGCCGGGGTGCGATCGGATCTCGTGAGGATTTCTGTTGGAATCGAGCATATCGAGGACATCAAGGAGGACATCGCGCAGGCACTGGCTGCTGCGAGGCAACTCGTAACGGTGTGACCTCGTAGCCGGGCGGGAGGCTATCGCAGCCTCCCGCCTAGGCTGCTCTCTCTCATGATCGATCCCGATGCGCTCCCTAGCTCGACTGAGTTCTACGACCTCCCGCCCGAGCTCCTGCCGTACAAATTGCAGAATGGCGAGACACTCCCTGCCGTTCGGCAGGCGTACCAAACGTACGGGAAGCCGAACGCTGATCGATCAAACGTCATACTCCTCTTTCACGCCCTGACAGGGTCGCAGAACCCGTCCGGCATCAACCCGTCTGTCCCCGGAGTTGATCTGTGGAGCGACGAATGCCAGGTGGGTTGGTGGCCTGGCTGGATGGGTCCGGGACGCACGATCGACACCGACCGGTTTATGGTCATCTGCGTCAACTACCTCGGAGGGTGTTACGGCTCAACCGGCCCAACCTCGCTGAATCCCGCGACGGGATTGCCCTACGGTGGTGGGTTTCCCGAGGTTACGTTCTCTGACATCGTTGACGTCCAGATGCTGGTGCTCGACCACTTGGGGATCGACAAGCTCCACACGGTGATCGGGCCGTCGGTCGGCGGCATGATGTGCATGAGCCTTGCGACCCGATACCCCGACCGGGTGGAACGTGTTGTTCCGGTGGCATCCGGACTGTTCACTTCGTCTTTGCAGTTTCTCTACAACTTTGAACAAACCAACGCCATCTTGAACGATCCGAACTTTAACGGCGGCGACTACTACGGACGACCGAAACCAGATCAGGGCCTGGCTCTGGCGAGAATGATCGGCCATAAAACATTTGTATCTCTTGAAGCGATGAGGTTTCGCGCTCGGGGCGAGGTCAACGAGGGAACCGGCCCGGCCGGATATCAGATTCGTTCGCCGCTGGAGTCGTACATGTGGCACCAGGGACAGAAGTTCCTGGAACGATTTGACGCCAATACGTACATTCGGCTGATGACTGCCTGGCAGCATTTCGACCTGCTCGAAGAAGCAGGCGCATCCAATATGGCGACCTTGCTCAAACGATCCCGACCCCACCGTTATCTGCTTTTCACTATTGACTCCGACGTTTGTTACTACCCGGAAGATCAGGCGGTCATGCTCGATGCGTTGCGTGAGGCGGGCGTGGCCGCCCGCCGAGTTATCGTTTCGTCCGAGAAGGGTCACGACTCATTCCTGCTGGAGCCGGAGCTCTACGCAGACGTGCTGGTCGATTTTCTCGCATAGTGATTCGAGCGACAACTTGGTTGTCGCTCGAATCATGTCGTAACTGGCTACTGATTGGGATCGAGCTCGGCGGCGCTGCTACCGACATACCGGTGGAACGGCACAAATGTTGCGTCGACTGCGGGAGTGTCGACTTCGTACTCGGGCATCCACCATGCGGGGGTATCCGGGTCGAGATTGGCGTCCAGGCCGGCGTACCTTTCGATCCCGGTGGCGGCAGCGCCCGCTTTGGCGGCGACGGCCGTATTTGCCAACGTGTCGACTTCGTACTCTGGGAGCATTTCATAGACGGTGGCCGTTTCGTTGACGACGGGCACTGGATCCTCGGCGTTCATCCCGAACAGGACGATGGCGCCAATCACCGCCGTCAAAACTACCAAAGCCCAGAACCCTTGCCGTACCCAGAACGGCCTGGGTGGCTCGGCTTGCGGCGTGTGCCGACGAGTCTGTGGTTGCCTATCGAGAAGGACCATGATGTGTCTCCTTCTACTGGCTGAGGAGAGCAGGCATCCTTCGAGAACCCGGGACTCCCCAGCGTCCTCTTGAGGACTTATCGTCTCGCAATACGGGTGACCCCGATAGTGACGATCTACCCTTTAGAGCCCCTGGCTAGCGATGCCGGCCCGCCCGCGCGTTAAGCGCGTAGATGCGGGGCGATATCGGTTTCGTAGTCGGCGTGGCGATCCGTTTCCAGCTTCGAATACACCAACATGCCGTCGACTTTCACCTCGAATAGGCCACCGCGTGATGGGATCAGATGGATGTCATACTGCTGTCCGAATTCTTCGAAGATTGCCTCGACCATGCTCACGGCACGGGGGGTGTAGTTTCAGGCCCGGCAGAACTCAATGCTGATGGGAGTCATATAACCGGTGATGATAACGACGCACGGAACGGTTGGTGAAATTCGCTTGGACCGTCCCGACAAGCGGAATGCTCTGTCCAAGGCGGACATGTTGGCGCTGGCAGATGCCGTAGACGAGCTCGTGGAGGCCGGATCGAGCGCCGTTATCCTCACCGGTTCAAGCACTGTATTCAGCGCTGGTGCTGATTTATCCGAATTGTCGATGACCGAAGCCGATCTGGAGGTCGAGGACGGCTTGGCCGCAGCAGCTGACCGCCTGGCGGGTGTACCGGTCCCTACCATTGCGGCGATTGAGGGCCCGTGTCTTGGGGCGGGTGTTGAATTGGCCGCCGCTTGCGATGTGCGGGTGGCGGGTGAGGGAGCCTATTTTATGATCCCGGCAGCCCGGCTGGGGATTTTTGTATCGACCCGACGGAATCGATCGTTTGCTGCGGACTCTCGGTCCGGAGCGCACCCGCCGGTTGTTGCTGTTAAACGATCGTTTGGGCAGCCATGAAGTCGTCGACATCATCGTGCCCGATGGCTCGGCGCTGGCAAGGGCCCGTGAGTTGGCCCGTCAATCACTTGATCTGGTACCGGAAGCGGTTGCCGCCACCAAGGAGCTGATGCTCGAACTTGAGACGACCGGATCAGCCGCTAAGAAATGGGATGAGGTTCGGCGTCGCCTGCTGGCAGATCGCTAGGTTGCTCCTCCCTTAGGGGACCGTCGATCTCTGCGTCAAGCGGCCAGCCATTCTGCCAGCACCCGTCGAGGCCCTTCGTTTGCTGCATCATGACTGGTGCCAGGTCGCCCGGTCCGGGGCAGTTCACATGACCGTGTTTCAACCCGTGGCCGACCTCGTGATTGATCACGTAGATCTGATAGGCCCACAGGGACTCTGCGTAATCGGCGGTCCCCGTCTCCCATCGCCAAACGTTGATCATGGCCCGTTGTGCGTCCCAGCATGAATAGATACCGTCTGTCACGAGAGGTCGGCACCGCTCGTCGACGGTCGCTGGCGAAGCAAGGGTTACTCGAAATGAGGGCTCGCCGACATCAACCCTCTGGACCGCGAATCCTTCGCGTCCGCCCCACGACCGTGGGTCGCCGAGGATCCGGTGAACCCGGTCGGCAAAGCAGGCCGCATCGATACCCAGTCCCTCTTCAACTTCAACAACATAGGTTTTGATAGGCCCGTCGGATGATGGTGTCGTGGCGCCTGGTACGACGACCAGGTTGCCGGTTGGCTGGTGGGGCGTCCCGGTCGCACAGGATGCGTCAACTGTTGGTTCTGGTGGATCATCATCTGCGGATGGCTCGATCATCGCCAGCTCTGGCATCGTCGATGTAGCGACGCTTTGGCTGGTAGTCGGTTGGTCATTCGGACCAGGCTCGGGGGTCGCTCGGGTTGCCTCTGTTCCGAGTTGTGGGATGACGAACGCGGCGGCAACGGCGATCGCCGCCAGCATCAAAACGGCTTTCCGATGTGAGGGAGGACGGTCCATAAACAGTTGGATGTTATTCATGAGCTTTGATAGCCTCAAGGATATGTCCGGAATGTTTGGTCGCCTGGTGGTGGCCGCGACCCTGCTCATCGGCGCATGGGCCCTCTTCGCCAACCCGATAGACATCGTGCTGTTCCAGCAGTATCTCGATGATGGATCGGTCATAGATCGGGTCGACCACTGCGGAACCATGTACGAAGTGTTGACCGGGAACATCGATGAGTCGATCGACGGATCGATAGCAACGGATCGTTGCGTAAAGGCCGCAGGCACTGACGCAACCTTCGGAGGGCTCCTCGTCGTGTTCTTTCTTGCGGTTGGGGTTGTCCTCATCACCAGTTCGTACCGCCGACCGCTCGTCGGGATGGATAGGGTGCGCCCGCTGCCAAGCTCGTCATTTTTTCGACGACGTCAGGAGGCCCATCATGCGCGGGCGACCGAGTTAGCGGACAGTCAAGACGACGACTAGTCGGCGTCGATTACGACCAGGACCTGGTCGGCCTGTACCTGTTCTCCTACGGTGACGTTCACCGATGCAACCGTGCCGTGTGCTGGTGCTGCAACGGTGTGTTCCATTTTCATTGCTTCGATGATGACCAGACTGGTACCGGCTTCGACTTCGTCACCGGCGCCGACGTCGACACGGATAACCTTGCCAGGCATCGGCGAAATCATTGATCCAAGCGCCAACTCAATTTCGGCGGTCGGGAACCGTGGTGATTCAACCAACGAAGAAGAACCGTCAGGGCCGTCGACGAACCACCGGTTGCCTTTGGTTGCGACCCGGTATCGAAGGCGCTGCGATCCGAATTGAAGGTCCGCGTGTCCGTCTCCCAGAGCGTGAATATCCGTCCCCTCGGGTTGGTCGTCAACGGTGACTTCAAGGTCGTGTCTCGTGAACAAGTACGAGACGTGCATTTCGCCGTGCTCGGTCATAAAGGAAATACTCTGAGGCTGCGATGGACTGTTGCGCCAACCCGTTGGTACGTCCGACAGGACGGTGGCGTTGGATCGTCTCTGGTGCTGCCCAACCAGGGCGGCTGCCACAGCGTGGCGGCGCGTGGCGCTCGCACCAGCCCGGGGAATGGCGAGCACGCTCGCCGGGTGCCGTTCCAGGAATGCTGTGTCGGTTGAACCGGCTTCGAACTCGTCGTGAGTGAGGATTCCCACCAGAAGGTCGCGGTTGGTTGTGACGCCATGGATGGAGGCACTAGCCAACGATCGGGCCAGTAGTCGGATGGCATCGCGACGCGACTGCGCATGCACGACAACCTTGGCAATCATCGGGTCATAGAAGACGGAAACTTCGCTGCCCGCTTCGACGGCACTGTCGACTCTGGCGCCGTCGATCTGGAATCGTTCGATCCTTCCGATCGAAGGCAAGTATTCGTTTCGAGGATCTTCTGCGTAGAGCCTCGCTTCGATCGCGTGACCCTTGATGATCGGTGAGACGGCTTCGGGGGGGAGTGGCGACCCTTCCGCAACCTCGATCTGCAACCGGACCAGGTCCAAACCGGTAACTAGCTCCGTCACCGGATGTTCGACTTGCAGTCGGGTGTTCATCTCGAGGAAGTAGAAGCGGTCGTCGCTGAATAGGAATTCGACCGTCCCGGCGCCTACGTAGTCCACGGCTTTACAGACTTTGAGCGCGGCAGCACCCATCTCGGCTCGTTGAGAGGCGGTGAGTGCAGTCGATGGGCTCTCTTCGACGATCTTTTGGTGACGGCGTTGGATTGAACACTCGCGTTCAAACAGATGGGTCAAGGTCCCGTGGTTGTCGCCGAATACCTGGATTTCGATGTGGCGGGGGGCGTCAAGATACTTTTCGAGAAAAACGGTTCCGTTGCCGAACGCTGCCTCCGCTTCGCGCACCGCGCTCTCGATCGATTCGCTCAGGAGTTCGGGTGACCGCACGATCCGCATGCCTTTGCCACCCCCCCCCGCCGACGCTTTGACGAGGACGGGGTAGCCGATTGATTCAGCTTGTTCGGTGGCGTGCGCCAGGTTCGTCTGGCCGACCTCGACGCTGCGAAGGGTTGGGACGTCTGCCGCCTCAGCGATTTCCTTGGCCGCCAGCTTGTCGCCCATCTTGGCGATTGCCGACGGGGACGGCCCGATGAAGATCAGATTGGCTGCGGAACATGCCTCAGCGAAATCCGCGTTCTCCGCCAGAAAGCCGTATCCGGGATGGATGGCATCGGCGCCGGTCGTCACGGCGGCCGCGATGATGGCGTCGCCCCTGAGGTACGACTCAGCAGGTGTGTTGCCGCCCAGAGCGATGGCTTCGTCCGCCTCAGCCACGAACGGGGCGCTGGCATCGGCGTCGGAGAAAACTGCGACAGTAGAAATACCCATCTCGGTGCACGTGCGAATGATGCGACGCGCAATCTCGCCTCGGTTGGCTATCAGAAGCTTGGAAATCATTGTGGGGCGAGGCTAGCGGGTAGCTTCGGAGTGGAGAAGGAGACGCATGCCGATTCCCATTTCTCTTGGGAAGTTCAACAAGCGAGTCACGAACCGGCTCATGATCGGGCGAGCCGACCAGCCGCCGTTCGCGGCGATTCGGCATCGAGGACGTACGTCGGGGCGGGAGTACCGGATTTCGCTAAACGCCTTCCCGCGACGTAACGAAGTGGTGTTTGCGCTCACCTACGGTTCGGGTACCGACGGGTTAAGAAAGTAGTGGCCGATGGCCGGGCGACCCTCGAGTACGGAGGAGAAGAGCTCGAATTGGAAGAGCCACGGATTGTCGATCGGGCCGACGCCATCGACGCCCTCCCCGGTTACGTGCGATTGGCCACCAAACTGATTTGGCGTGACTAAATACCTCGTCATGGGACGGTCCTAGCCGACTAGGCGGGCGGACGGCCCTCGAGCCTCTCCTGGATGCTCTCGAACTCTTCAATGAGGACAAATTCCACTAGCTCGGCGGTCGGATAGAGATACTCCACGGACTCGGCAACGTGGCTTTGTCGAGTGAGCAGTAGAACCATGTCGTCGTTGACGCGTACCGTTGCTGCGTCGGTTGGCAGGGAGTTGGTCCCGACCGCAGTGAGATCACCGATTGGCACGGCTCCATCGAGGGAGTCCGAGATGCTTTGAGCGGTGTCGAAGGGCACCGTTCCGCCGATCGTCAGCACGTCAGCTTGCTGTGCGGCGACCAGGGACTGGTAAGGATTGATCTTTGTCCCGTTTGGTTGGTGCAGCTCGAAGTGGATGTGGGGAGGGGTTCCCTCGGCGTTGCCGGAGTCTCCGACCCAGCCGATCAGCTGACCAGCGACAACCCTGGTGCCTTCCTCGATCCCCGGAGCGAATCCCCAGCTGTCACCGTTGTCGGTGCCGGGTGTGTCATTGTTCATATGGATGTAATAGCTTGCCCAGCCGTCATCGTGTGCGACGCCGAGTGCGCAACAGGTCTTGCGGCTTCCGTCGTGGACCCAGTCGATAACGCCATCGGCGACAGCGACCACCGGCAGCATCTTGGACGCCATGATGTCGGTGCCCTCATGGCGTCGCCCGCCTGAGCGGGCGTTGCCCCACGTGTTGTCGAACTGTACGTCACCAACAACGGGGAAGACCATGTCGTACTCGGTGGCTGCATCGACGGGGATCGAGACGGCCGGAATAATGGCGAGCGCGATGGCGAACGAAATGAGAATGTGTTTCATGGGGGGATGTCACCAAGCTAGAGGGCTGGTTTCGCAGCACTTATATTTCGGCGTTACGGCCCAAAAGCTTGAATCCGTGGTGAACGCCTTGCCACAACCATATGCATAGACGTGCATCAACAACAAATCGGTTTTGGTCTACATACGAAAAACGCCGAAAGCGTCGGTGCCTTTCACGGGTCCCGAATGCACTGCTGATAGCGCCATACCAAACGCATCGCGCGTATCGCGAGGGTCGATCAGTCCGTCGTCTTTGATACGGGCAGTCGCGAAATAGGCGACTTCCTCACGGAGAATCTGCTGGCGGATGACATCTTTCTGCGCCTCGAGCGCCTCCTCGTTCACGTCAAGTCCACGGCGTTCCATGCCCGCCCGCGTAATGATGTCCATAACCCCGGCAAGCTGCTCGGCCCCCATGACCGCCACCTTGTGGTTGGGCCATCCGAAAACGAACCGGGGTCGGAACGCCTTGCCGGCCATGCCATAGTTGCCTGCTCCATATGACGAGCCGGCCATGAGGACAATATGGGGTACCTCAGAGTTGGCGACAGCATTCACCATCTTGGCGCCATCCTTGATGATCCCCTGCTGTTCGTACTCTTTGCCGACCATGTAGCCGGTCGTGTTGTGGATGAAGATCAGCGGCATGTCGTACTTGTTGCACAACTGAATGAATTCGGTCGCCTTCTTGGCTTCTTCTGAGAAGAGCACGCCAGCCTGGTTCGCAAGGATGCCAACCGGGTAGCCATGGATGTTCGCCCAGCCTGTGAACAGTGACTGTCCGTACAGTTGTTTGTACTCGTCGACTTCGGATGCGTCGACGACTCTGGCCAGGATCTCGCGCATATCGAACGGGACTTTGAGGTCTGAGGAGACGATGCCGAGGAGTTCGTTTGGGTCGTACAGCGGTGGACGGCTCGGGCGCGACGGCCCGGGGCCGGCCTTGCGCCAGTTGAGGTGTCCAACGATCTCGCGTCCAATCCGAATGGCGTCGTATTCGTCCTGGGCGAAGTAGTCGCTCAACCCAGAAACCCGCGAGTGCATTTCGGCGCCACCAAGTTCTTCGTCGGTCGATTCCTCGCCGGTCGCCATCTTTACCAGGGGCGGCCCGCCAAGAAAGACCTTGGCGCGCTCCTTGACCATCACCGAGTAATCACACATGCCCGGCACGTAGGCGCCACCGGCAGTCGAGTTGCCAAAGACGATCGCAATCGTCGGGATGCCCTGCTTGGACATGTTCGTCAGGTTCCGGAACCACTTCCCACCGTTCAAGAAGACTTCGCTTTGGTTGGGGAGGTCGGCGCCGCCCGACTCGACGAGATTGACGAGCGGTAGTCGGTTCTCAAGAGCGATGTCCTGGGCGCGCAACGACTTCGCCAATGAATAAGGGTTCGAAGCCCCGGCCTGCATCGTTGGATCGTGAGCTGAAATGACGCATTCCACCCCGTTGATGACGCCGATCCCGGTAACGACATTCGCCCCGGTTGGGAACTCGGTTCCCCAGGCCGCCAACGCAGATAGTTCCAGGAATGGCGAGTCGCGGTCGACCAGGAGTTCGATCCGCTCACGAACCAGAAGCTTTCCCCGGCTGCGGTGCAGTTCGATGTACTTCGGGCCGCCACCTGCGCGCGATATGGCCATCTCCCTGTCGAACTCTTCGAGCACGGCAGCCATGGCGGACGCGTTGGAGCGATATCGGTCGGAGTTGGTGTCAACCTTTGTGGTGATCGCCGGCATGGCGGCGAGACTAGTCGGGCTACTATCGAAGGCATGGAAGACCTCGTCAAGATTGCCCAGTTCCTGAGTGATACCGAAGCGGAGATCGCCCGCGCCAAACTTGAGTCCGGGGGAATGGAAGCGTTCGTCTTCGTCGAAAACCTCGGAGGAGAGGGACCCCGACAAGGGCGCCTCATGGTCCGACCAGACGATGTGAATGAGGCTTGTGAAGTTCTGGAGCTCGACGTCCCGACTACCCGAATGAATCCGCTGGTCGACCGGGCGGTCGTTCTTATAGGCCTGGTACTGCTGGCGCTGGCCGTGGCTGGCCTCCTCATTGCGTTCCGCTAGGCCGTCGGGTAGCCCCGCCAGGGGGATAGCTGCTAAACATGCATCCCATGCGCATCCTTTTCGCCGACTCGTTCCCTGAGCAGTTCTTGCCGCACTTCGTTGGGCATACGGTCGACGTCCAACCTGCCCTTGAGGGTGATGACCTCGCTAGCGCGATTGGGCCCTACGAGGTTCTTGTGGTGCGCTCAACCAAGGTGGGAGCGGCCGTCCTGCAGGCCGGTGAGAACCTCGAGCTCGTGATTCGGGCTGGCGCCGGTACGAACACGATCGACGTCAAGGCAGCCGCCGAGAGTGGCATATTCGTCTGCAACGTGCCAGGGAAGAACGCCATCGCGGTGGCGGAACTCACCATGGGCCTGATCGGTTCGATCGATCGGCGAATCCCCGACAATGTTGCCGCATTGCGGGCCGGCCAGTGGAACAAGAAGAGCTTCTCAAAGGCCGATGGCCTAGCCGGCAAGTCCCTGGCAATTGTCGGGCTCGGCGAGATCGGGCTGGCCGTTGCCGACCGAGCGGTCGCCTTTGATATGACCGTCCTCGTCGCGGACAAAGCCGGGAGGCCCCAATCGAGCATCGACCGGGCACGCCGGGCTGGGGTCATCTTCGTTCCCGACGATGAAACCCTGCTCGCCTCCGCAGACATCGTCTCGCTGCATGTGCCTCTGATTGATTCGACCCGGGATCTCGTCAATCGCGACTTTCTCAGGAAATGTCGCGACGGAGCGTGGATCATCAACACGTCGCGTGGAGAGGTCGTCAACGAACCCGATCTGATCGAAGCGCTCGACACCCGCGACATGTGGGCGGGCCTCGACGTGTTCGCCGATGAACCAGCCACGGCCGAGGGCGAGTTCACCTCGGCATTAGCCCAACATCCGCGGGTGTACGGAACTCATCACATTGGCGCTTCGACCGAGCAGGCCCAGCATGCGATTGCCGAGGAGGTGGTGGCGATTGTCGACCGATTCGGCAAGGGGGATATCACGAACTGCGTAAATCTCGTGAGAACACCGCTGGGAACATGCACCGTGGCGGTCCGACATCTCGACAAAGTCGGCGTTCTGTCAGAGATCTTCGGGGTTCTGAGAGGCGCCGAGGTCAACGTCGAGCAAATGAACAATCAGATTTTCCAAGGAGCCGTCGCCGCCGTCGCCACACTTCGCACGAGCTCCGGATTGAGCGATGAGGTCGTTGAGCAGCTCCGTGGCCTAGAGAATGTGCTCGGCGTGACCGTGCAAACCGAGGAGTGATTTCTATGCGTAAATTCAATTTCAGCGCCGGTCCCTGCACGCTGCCTCTCGAGGTCCTTCAGGAAGCTCAAGCCGAGTTCGTCGATTTCAACGGGACCGGCATGTCCCTGATCGAAATGAGCCACCGGTCCTCGACCTATGACGCGGTTCACATGGAGGCGATGGCGCTGGCCCGATCGGTTTTTGGGGCGCCAGACGACTTTTCGGTGTTATTCCTCGGAGGGGGAGCGACGCTTCAGTTTGCAATGATTCCGATGAACGTATTGCGTCCTGGGCAGCGAGGCGCCTATGTCGTATCGGGCGAGTGGTCCTCCAAGGCGCTCGACGATGGAAGCCACCATGGCGATTTGTACGCGGCCTGGGACGGAAAGTCCGTTGATTACAAGCGGATGCCGACGACCGACGAGATCGAGATCGGCCCCAACACCAGGTACTTGCACGTCACGTCGAACGAAACGATTGGCGGGATCCGTTTCAACGACTTTCCACTCGTCGACGTCCCCTTGATTGGAGATATGTCGTCCGATTACATGAGTCGGTCGATTCCCTGGGAACGATTCGACCTTGTCTACGGAGGGGCACAGAAGAATCTCGGCCCGGCCGGAGTAGACATCACGTTTGTCAGGAACTCGGTTCTGGAAGAAACAAATCAGGATCTTGGCGCTTATCTACGTTATGACATCCATGCCGCCAAGAACTCGATGTACAACACCCCACCGGTTTTCCCGATCTACATGGTCGGCAAAGTCCTCGCCTGGATGGAAGCCCAGGGGGGCCTCCCCGTAATCGAATCCTTGGCCGCTCAGAAGTCGAGCCTGGTTTATGAAGCGATCGACGCCAGTGATGGGTTCTATTTCAGCCCGGTCGACCCCGCCTCCCGATCACACATGAATGTCGTTTTCAGGCTGCCATCTGAAGCGCTTGACGGCGAGTTCCTTGCGGAGGCCGGACGGAGAAACATGAGCGGTCTCAAGGGCTATCGGACAGCTGGCGGCGTCAGGGCGAGCCTGTACAACGCTATGCCTGTGGAAGGCGTTCAGGCACTCGTGGAGTTGATGGCTGACTTTCAGTCGGCCAACGCCTGATGCATCTTGAGCCCATTGAAGTCTCGCTCGTCCGCCCAGAGCTGGCCGAACGAGTGGCGATCCCGGCCTATGACAATTTGACCGGGCGAGAACGGGCCGAACTCGCCGAGCGAGAACCGCTGAGTTTTCTGCATGCGATCGGCATCGGGCCTTCCCCCATAGCTGCGGCTCTTGAGGGGTTAGCCAGGGTTCGATCAGCATTCGACCAGCCGAGGCCGCGGGCGTTTGTCTACCGGCTCCAGCAAGGACTCAGCCTCCAGACCGGTGTGGTTTGCGGAATTCCGTTCGATCAGTTGGTCCTCGTCAAGCCCCACGAATCAACCAGCCCCGCCCGGGTGGACGCCCTGGTTGAATACACCGAGCAAGTAGGCGTGGTGTCCTCCCCGGTTGCGGTCGCCTATAGACACACCGAGGCAATGGAAGCCCTTCTTGCCGTAACGACTGCGTACGTCCCGAGCCATGATTTCCTAAGCCAGGACGGATTGCGCCAGACCGTTTGGGAAATCACCGGGGAAGCCGTGGCGATCGCCGGGGTTTCCATTGATGCGGTTTACATCACCGATGGGCATCACCGAGTCGCCTCCCTGAAGGCGTATGCACAGCGGAACGGGACCACACCCGCCTTGCTGGCGGTCCTGTTTGCGCACGACGATCTCAGGGTCGCGGCCTTCAACCGCATTGTGCTCCGGGTGGATCCATCCGACGTCCGAAGAACTCTTGACCGGCTCGGTGCCGAACCGACCCAACTCGAACGTCCGGCGCCAGGCGAAACGATTGTGCTTTTCGAGCGGGAACGGTGGCTGGTCCGGCTTCCCCCGGCCGCGTCAGATTCTCCGGCGGCCCGTCTCGATTCGGCACGACTCGACGAGCACGTGATCGTTCCTCTGGTTGGGTCAGCGGTGCCAGGCGGCAACATCGTGGCTGTCCCCGGTCCAATTTCGATTGATGAAGAACAAGTGGTCGCGGGCCGTGGGGCGGCGTTTCTTCTCGCTGACCCATCCATTGATCAGATGATGGCCGTGGCCGATGCAGGTGAGAACATGCCGGCCAAGTCGACCTACTTCAGCCCGAAGCCCCGCTCGGGGGTCTTCCTTCGGGATTTCGACTGACAGCCAGGGCACCAGCCATAAGCGACGCCATGGCCATTTGTTCGACGACGTCCCGGTTCTGGTCCTTTGAGTCGGGATGTCCGGCGGTGTTAATCATGCCGATCACCGCGATCGCCACACCCTTGAGGAGTGATGGGTCGCCGTCGGGGGCCAACTGCGTGAGGAACCGGACCCAGCCGTTGACGTACTCCCGTTGCTTCTTGCTGACGCGGAGACGAGCGGGTTCGGGGAGGTTTCGTTCCTCGATCACGTAGACGGTGATGAGTTCACGGGAACTGAAAACGAACGATGCATGGGTCTTGACGAGTCGTTCGAGTGCGGTCATCGGGTTGACTTCTTCTTGGGCGACGCGTTCGTTGTGAGCCAGGAGACGCTCGACGACCCGCTCCGACATCGCTACGAGTAACGCATGCTTGTTTTCGAAGTGGCGATACACCCCAGGGCCGGATATTCCGGCGGCGGCGCCGATGTCGTCGATCCCTGCTCCATGAAAACCTTGGGTCCGGAACAACGCGACTGCCGCGTCGAGGATCATTTCGCGCCTTGGCTGCTCGGTCGTTGTCATCTGCGCCAAGTGTAGGCCTCGCGGTCAGTCGGCTCCGGACCCTCTCTCGTGTTGGGACAGTAACCAGACTCTCGGTAGTGTCTCGCCCGTGAAACTGTCCGCCAGCTTGCTCGCGCTGTCCATCCTCGCGTCGATCTTCATCGGCACCGTCGCCGACCCGGTTCTAGCGGTTGGCGAAACGTGGCCGAATGCCAATGAATCCGATGGATGCTCAGGCCTCCAGACCGCCACTCCGCTAGCCACGAAGATCGGATTCCTATCGAACGGCGAAGCGATTCGGGGACCCTACGGGGACATGTTTGGACGAACCGTAAGTGCGGTACGCAGCGATCTAGTCAGATGGACGGTCCCGATGAGTGGCGGAAATGTGTCCATCAGTGTGCACGAACGTGCGCTGCCCGCTTTCCAGCAAGTGACCGCCAACCTGGCTGCCGAGCAAGCCAAAGGCAATTACTACGCGGTCGGCTCCGATACGTATGGGTATGCGGCCAGGACCGTCAGCGGTTCGTATGGCATTTCTCGACATACCTTCGGAATCTCGCTCGATATCAATGCCTCGAAGAACCCGTATCAGGCAGGGCCGTTTGAACCGGGCGACAAGTTCACTACAAACATGCCAACGTGGTTCGTGCAGGCATGGCGCGACGCGGGCTTCTGCTGGGGTGGCGACTGGAAGATCTTCAAGGATCCCATGCACTTTTCCTGGCAGGGTCCGGCTTTTACGCCAGGCTACGGCGACCCCGCCCCGTCGTACCCGGTGACGACGACGGGTACCAACTTCACGAACAAGGTGTTTGACGAAAGCACCTTCTTTGGTGGGAAGCCGGGCGTCCACCTGATCGGTGATGTAAGTGGTGACGGCGCCCCTGATCCGGTCCGAGCGTTCGACAAGAACGGAAATGTCGTAGTGCAGTACGTCTCCACCCGGTCCGACTACGCCGAATGCTCGGGCGTTTCGGGGGCGATCGCCAACGCTTCGATCGAAACTCACGAGGTTATTGTCGGGGATTTTGCCGGGTTCAGGCGAGCCGAGGTCGGGGTAGTCGACGAGTCGGGCGCTACCGTGCAGATCGAGCTGCTTTCGCAGCGCGGCGAATCCGGCGACACCATTGAGATCGCAACATCGGTTCCGGTTCGGGCTGACCAAACCTATGTAGTTGGTGACTACAACTGGGACAACGCCCCCGACCTCTACGTAATCATCAATCAGGGCACGGCTACTGACGTGGAAATTTGGGATGGCGCTTCGGGATACGCCACCAAGCTGAAGGAGTTTCCCGGGCTGTTCGGAGATACCACGGGCTGGCAGTTCTCGCTTGGCGATCGTGACCTCGATGATCGGCCCGACCTGTATGCGTTTGAGCCATCCGGTTCCGGAGCGATAGCTCACATTTACACGAACAGCGGGCAAGACCTAACGGTGACCAGCACCATCGACCTCTCGTCAGGTGTGCTAACCGTGGCCGACTTCGATGGAGACGGCCGCGATGATGTCTGGCTCAACTCAGACGGCTCCTCGTTTGGCGCCTGGATGGGCAGCAACGCCACCCCGACCTCGTCGTGGTTCCGGAATCCAAAATGGGAGTGTCCGGACGAGTGGGACCCGCTCGACTATGAGGGGACGTTCTTAGATGACGACGCTTCAGTATTCCAGGCCGACATCGAATGGCTGTTTTCGGCGGACATAACCTTTGGTTGTAACCCGCCGAAAAATGATCGCTTCTGCCCTGACAGCACTGTGACAAGAGGCCAGATGGCCGCGTTCCTTTCGAGGGCTCTCAATCTGCCCGCGGCTCCTAGCGCGGACTTCACGGACACCGCGGGCAACATCTTTGCGGCGGACATCGACAAATTGGCGGCCGCCGGCATCACCAAAGGCTGCCACGATGGGTCCCGCTTCTGTCCGGACAGCCAGATCACCCGCGAGCAGATGGCGGCTTTCCTGGTGAGAGCGCTTGGCTATTCGGCCCAGGCCAATGATCCGTTTACCGACGACGACACTTCTCAATTCGAGACGGAGATCGAGAAGCTCGCCGCCGCGAAGGTGACGCTCGGGTGTAACCCACCGGCGAACACGCGTTTCTGCCCGAAGCAGCCGGTGACTCGCGGCCAGATGGCCGCCTTCTTACGCCGCGCCCTCGGATAACAAACCCAACCTGGGTTCGGATCGGGATTAGATAACCGGGATCCTCTCCTGGGCGGCGGCGACCTTTTCGGCGGGATATTCGTAGTCCTCTAGCTCCCCGGCCAGGTAGGCATCGTAGGAAGCCAGGTCGAAGTGCCCATGGCCGCACAATGCCATGAGGATGACCTTGTCCTCTCCGGTTTCGGTGCAGCGGTTCGCTTCGCGGATGCATTCGGCGATCGCGTGGGTCGGTTCGGGGGCGGGCAGGATGCCTTCGGTTCGGGCGAACTGGACGGCCGCCGCAAAGCATTCCGTTTGCTGGATGGCCGTTGCCGACATGATGCCGAGTTCGTATAGATGCGAAACGAGCGGGGCCATTCCGTGATAGCGAAGTCCGCCGGCATGGATCGGATCGGGTACGAAGTCGTGGCCGAGCGTGTGCATCTTTACCAGCGGGGTCATCCCGGCCGTGTCGCCGAAGTCGTACGCGTAGATGCCTTTGGTGAGCGAAGGACAGGCCGCCGGTTCCACCGCCCGGATCTCTGGATTCATGTTTCCGGCGAGCTTCTCGCGAATGAAGGGGAACGAGAGGCCACCGAAGTTCGACCCACCACCGGTGCACCCGACCAGGACGTCGGGAGTCTCGCCAGCTTTCTTCAGTTGAAGGAGGGCTTCCTCACCGATGATCGTCTGATGCATGAGAACGTGGTTGAGCACACTTCCGAGGGCGTACTTGGTATCAGGATCCCCGGCGGCTACTTCGACGGCTTCGGAAATGGCGATACCAAGACTCCCGGAACTGTCAGGGTTGGACTCCAGGATGGCTCGCCCGGACGCTGTAAGATTCGAGGGACTTGGGTGGACGGTCGCCCCCCAGACCTCCATAAGGCTGCGGCGGTAGGGCTTGGCGTCATAGGAAGCTCGCACTTGCCAGACCTCGCATTCCATTCCAAAGAGGGCGCAGGCGTATGAGAGCGCCGAACCCCATTGGCCGGCCCCGGTTTCTGTTGTGAGCTTCTTCACGCCTTGCTTGGCGTTGTAATACGCCTGAGGTACGGCCGTGTTTGGCTTGTGAGAACCGGCCGGGCTAACTCCCTCATACTTGTAGTAGATCCGGGCCGGTGTCCCGAGTGCTGCCTCGAGGCGTCGGGCGCGATAGAGCGGGGATGGTCTCCAGGTGCGATAGATATCGCGTACTTCCGCGGGAATCTCGACGTAGCTTTCCTGGCTCACCTCCTGCATGATCAGGTCCATCGGGAACAGCGGAGCGAGATCGTCGGGGCCGATAGGCTGATGGGTACCGGGGTGGAGCGGTGGAGGAGGTGGAGCGGGGAGATCTGGAACGATGTTGTACCAGTGGGTTGGCATTTCATCTTCGTCGAGCAAAATCTTGGTGTGGTCGTTCATCGTTGTCCGTCTCCCTCGTCAGCCTCAACCAAACTACCGCGTCGGGTTTTTCCTTGCATGGAGACGGCCGGATCTAACCGCGGAACTCCAGGAACGCCCATACAACCCAGATGGCAGCAATGGCGAGCACGGCACCTACCTGCACCAGGGCGGCGATTCCGAATCCTTTCAACGTGCCCTTTGTCGATGTCCAGGCAACGCTTGGGTCCCGGCGCACGCGATACTCGGCTAGATACACGCCGGCCGCTCCGCCGATCACAAACCCGATAACCGGGATTGCGAAGAAGCCCACAATCCCGCCTAACAGCCCCGCCCAGGTTGCCGATCTGCTGGCCCCGGTTGCATCTGTGGCGCGTTTCGGCAGAACGATTGCCAATGCGAAAGCAGCAATAGTTACGGCCGTAATCGCCGCCATGAAAACAATGGCCAGGGTTGACCAGCCTGCCATGAACCCGAACACGAGCGCTACTAGCCAGGCCAACCCGACGCCAGGAAAAACCGGGAAGACGGTGCCGACCAGCGCCGCTCCCATCCCGAATCCCACCAGCACAGTGATGAAGATGTTTGTCGAGGTTGGCTCCATCGGGCCAGGCTAACGCCGGTCAGGGACCTCGAGGATGCCGTACGCTAGGTAACGGCGAAAGGACGAACATGAACGAGGTAACGACAGGCGTCCATCAGGTGTCCAGAGGCGTGAATGCCTTCATCGTCGACGGAGACGAAGGAGTGGTTCTGGTCGACACAGGCTTGCCGAAACGCCACGGAGCCATCGTTGAAGCTTTGGGTTCGATCGGCCGATCGGTCGGCGACGTGCGAGCGATCGTGCTCACGCATGCGCACTCGGATCATTTTGGGGGAGCGGCCGCTCTGACACGCCAGACTGGCGCGCCGCTGGTCGCATCCGACATCGACGCGCCGGTGATTGAGGGGCTTCAGTCCGTCCCGGCTCCACCGATTCTCGACTTCCCGGTTCTGCGTCTGATCGCAAAGCTCGTTCCGACGCCCGAGAGCGCCACCGTTGACCACCGGGTGACGACCGGAGTGATCTCCATCGCCCCCGACCTGACGGTGGTACCGACCCCGGGCCACACTGACGGCCACATCTCCCTACTACTTGACCGGGCTGGAGGGGTCCTGTTCGCCGGCGACTCGGCGATGGCGACCCGAACCGGGGGCGTGCAGCGCGGCTTCATGAACAGAAAATCGGCAACATTTGACGCAAGCCTCATTGCCATGGCACGCCTCGACTTCGCCGTGGCGTGCTTTGGTCACTCTGGCCCGATCACGACCGCAGCCTCCGGCGCCTTTCGGTCGTTCGCCGGTTCGCTTTGACCGATTTCGCCCCTGGTAGCGTGTGCCACATGATGCGGCTGGCCGAGGATCGAACGTGACGACTTGGCCCACCTCTGCCGCTCCGCTCACCATCGGGGTGGCGGGCGGATCTGGATCAGGCAAGACGACGATCGCCGAAGCCATTGCCGGAAAAGTCGGTTCTGGACGCTCGGTGCTCATTCAACAAGACGCCTACTACCGCGATCTCAGCCACCTACCGCCTGACGAGCGCGCCAAGGTCAATTTTGATCACCCTGACTCGCTGGAAACTGAGCTTTTCGTCGAGCATTTGCGCGAACTGCGTGCCGGTCATCCCGTACAACGCCCCGTTTACGACTTTGCCCAGCACGTGCGCACCGGCGAGTTCGAGACTATCGAGCCCCGTTCGGTGCTTATCGTTGAAGGGATCCTCGTTCTGGTTGAACCAGATCTTCGTGACCTTATGGATGTCCGGATCTTCGTGGACACCGACGGCGATCTGCGGCTGGCGCGACGGCTCGAGCGCGATGTCGCCGAACGGGGCAGGTCTGTGAAATCGGTGCTCGACCAGTACATGAAGACGGTCAGACCGATGCATTTGCAGTTTGTTGAGCCGTCAAAACGGTATGCCGATGTGGTGATTCCCGAGGGCTACAACACCAATGCGGTCGGAGTTGTTACGAGGATGATCGAAAGTGTTCTCGCTGAGGAGCAGACGTGATCGCGGTCGTTGGGGTGGGCTCGATGGGCGCAGCGCTGGTCGAGGGTCTGCTGGCGGCCGACCACCCACCCGATGCCATAACTCTGGTGGACCGAAATCGGGAGAAGCTTGAAGCGTTCGTTGGCCGGGGCGTGGCCATTGCATCGGACGTGGCTGCCATCGGTGCGGCCGACTGGGTGATCGTCGCCGTCAAGCCCCATGCCATGGCCGCCACCCTCGGCTCCCTGGTCGTTCATCTGAAACCGTCTGCCACCGTCATTTCCGTGGCAGCCGGGATCGATACGGCCGCTATCGAGGCGGAGCTCGGCCCGGTTGCCGTCGTGCGAGCGATGCCGAACACCCCGGCACTGGTCGGCGAGGCCATGACCGGAGTGTCTGGTGGACGTCATGTGGCACCGGATCAACTCCAGGGGGCTTGTGACATTCTCGGGGCAGTTGGCAAAGTTGCCGTTGTCTCAGAGGCTCTGCTCGACGCAGTAACCGCCATCTCCGGAAGTGGGCCTGCTTACCTGTTCTATGTCGCCGAGGCCCTGGTAGACGCGGCCGTAGCCCAGGGACTGCCCGCCGATCTTTCGGATCGTCTAGTTCGCCAAACTCTCCGGGGAGCCGCCCTCTTACTGGATACGTCGGAGATGAACGCTTCCGAGCTTCGACGAAGAGTGACGTCAAAGGGGGGTACGACGCAAGCGGCCGTATCCGTGTTCGACGAAGCCGACTTGAAAGCCACTATCGGGACGGCGGTGGCGGCCGCCGCCGACCGTTCCCGCCAACTGAGAGGACCAACGTGACCCAACTCAAACCGGGAGTTAGCGCTCCGACCTTCACCTTGCTCGACCAGGCTGGCGCCGAACAATCGATTCCGTCGGGTCAGAAGACAATTTTGTTCTTCTATCCGGCAGCCTTTACGCCCGGGTGTACGTCCGAGGTATGCGATTTCCGTGACCGTACCGACCGCCTGGCTGCCGCCGGCTATCAGCTGTTCGGGATTAGCCCCGATCCAGTCGAAAAGCTGGCGGAGTTCGCGGCGGAATACCACCTGCCCTACCCGTTGCTGTCTGATCAAGACCACGCCGTGGCGGACCGCTACGGGGCGTGGGGTGTGAAGAAGAACTACGGCAAAGAGTACGTTGGCCTGATTCGCTCGACCGTGGTCGTTGGAGAAGATGGCCTGGTGCAGAATGCGTGGTACAACGTCAAAGCGACCGGCCATGCAGAGCGTGTAACTACTGAATTGCTCGACTAGCCGATCCGGCCAGCCACGAACGCCGACACCTTGATTGCGGCGGGCTTGAGAGCCCAGCCGAGCAGCGTGAGGGCCGTGAGTGCGGCGGCTGGAACGGCGACAAGACCGGCAGCCTGTTGAGCAGCTTCGGCGACCGACTCACTGTTGGAACCGACTAGCACCGGAGCATCGGTGTCAGCCAATAGATCTACGAGTGCCAACCCGGCCGGCGGCAAGAGCATCCGACCGATCGGGCCGAGCAACGAGCCGGCGCCAGCCGGGACCGATGCCGCGTTGGGCGCCGCCAACACCGATTGGGGGAATCGGATCTGCTCGGTGGCCACCAGGGCGGTGACATCAGGACCGGGGTCGGAGATTTCAGTCGGCTGAGCCTCCGGGGCTGGCGCGTGGCTTGCGAGTATCAGCAGATCGTCCTCGACCGGGAGTGTCGTCGGGGCAGTGTCAGGCGTCTGGAGTACCGGTTCCGAGGTGGCGGCTGGCGAATCCGCAGGCCCGGCTGTCGGCTCCGGCGGCGCCTCAGTTGATGGATCAACCTCCGCTGGCTCAGGAACCGACTCGACGTCCGGGACGGGGACCTCGGTTGGCGGACCTTGGGCTTTATCCTCTTTTGTCTTGGATTCTTTCTCGTCGTTCCCGTAGCCCTTGTCGTGATCCGACGCGGACTCGTCGCGGTCTGTCTTCGATTTCGAGTCCTCCGCCTCAACCGTGTCCGACGGTTTCTGGTTCGACGAGGCAACAGGTTCGACGGCGGCCGCCTCGACGTCGACTTCGTCCGTAAGTGTTTCAATCGGCTTCTCGTCGACAGTAATGATCGACGACTCGGCCACTACCGGATCAAACACCACCTCAACCGAGCTGGCCTCAGGGGTGTCGGTCGTTTCGCTCGATGTTTCGAGCGATGGGTCGGCTGGTTGTTTTGACTCGACATCAGGAGCGGCGACCGGGTCGGAGTTGAATGCCGGATCGGTAGTTGTGACGTCGCTGACACCGTCAATCTCTTCGTTGGAAGATTCGGGTTCGTCGTCGGTGACGACGTCGACCGTCTCAGTTTGTTCAACCAATGAGTCGTCGGCCCGGGTCTCCTCGTCGATTGACTCGTCGGGGTTGGTCTGATCTTCTACATCATCCGGTTCATCAACATCGATCGGGTCGTCGCGGTCGACCTCAGTCGCGGGGTCGACCACCTCGTTGTTGTCTTTGTCTTTGTCTTTGCTCTTGTCTTCACGGTCGTCGTTGCCGTAGCCGTGATCGTGGTCGTCGTCTGACTCGTCACGGGAATGATCTTGAGACGTCTTATCCGATGAGGAATGCGAGTCCGAATGGTTGGAGCTCGCCCCGGCCGGGATCCCCAACGCAAGAAGCACAGCCAGGAGGGCTGTTATGAGAGCGATCGAGCGGTTTCCACGTGGTGTCACGTTTTAGTTATCGACAGATCCCCCCTCGCTCCCGAAGGAGCATTTGAGGCTCGCGCGTAGGGACTAGTTATGTCTTCGCTGGTGAAGATCTCTAAATGTTGAGCCGTTGTCGGTCGATATTTGAGGAACTGTGATGAATCGAAGCGGGTATCTCGTGATCGCGTCCGCCCTGGTGGTGTCGGCGCTGATTGTGGGAGTGGCGATGGTGTTTGCGTCGTCGGTAGGCGGCTCAAATATCAGTACCGAGGCGCTCGCCTTCACCAGAACGGAGTCGGCCATCGCTACGTTGGCGACGTCGCAGGGGGCCATTCAGCGCTCGGTGGCGATTGCCCAGGCGGATCCTGCCCAGCACGACGCCATCCTTGATGCGGCATCGATGGCAGTTGAGACGAGTCAGGACCGGCTTCAGCAGCTCGGTCCCGACCTTTCCCCGGAGATGGCTGCCGATGTTGACGCCTACTTCGATGGAGCCTTCGAGGTTCTTGGTCTGGTTGATCGGAGTGAGTTTGAGCTCGCAGCCGCTTCAGTCGCTGGCGATCTCGCCTCTGGGTACGCGCGTCTTGTTGACCGGTTGCTCGATCGGAGAGATGCCCAGGGGGCCACCCTGCAATCGATGGACGACCGGGCGGCCACGGCCGCTACGGCAACCCGGTTTGTGATCGCTCTGGCGGTTCCCCTGGTGGTCGGGGTCTTGGCGCTCGGGACCTATCGTCGGCGCGAATCCCAACGAATCCTTCAAGAACAAGTCGAGTCTGAACGTGACCTCCGCAAGTCACGAGACGACTTTATCGCCAACGTTTCGCATGAACTCCGGACGCCACTTACTGCCGTCTTCGGGTTTGCCCAGTTGCTCGATGCGGGACTCATTGAGAGTGCTGAAGAACGAGACGATCTCACCCGGCTGATCTACGGCGAATCGGGCGAATTGGTGCGGATGGTCGAAGATCTACTCACCGCCGCCCGTCTTACTGAGGGAGAGCTGGCATACAAGCTGGAGTCGGTCGACGTTGCTGTCGAAGTTGGCGACGTCATTGAGGTGCTGTCGCGGATGGGGAGTGACATTGCGGTTCTCGGTGTTGAAGGGCACGTTCGGGCCGATCGACTGCGGTTCCGTCAGATCGTGCGAAATCTGCTGTCTAACGCCGCACGATACGGTGGAGAAACTGTCGT
Organism: Acidimicrobiia bacterium; assembly: GCA_024637275.1. Classification (GTDB taxonomy): domain Bacteria; phylum Actinomycetota; class Acidimicrobiia; order Spongiisociales; family JAENVV01; genus JAENVV01. The sequence goes on along the minus strand of JAGXFS010000129.1, from coordinate 469 downwards.
GGTGACCGGCAAGAAGGACGACGACGTCTACCGGCTTGTTGTTGCCGACAATGGTGATGGCGTCCAGGACGAGACGGTCGAGACGATGTTTGAACGATTCTCGCATTACGAAGACGCCAGCCTGGCCCGCGGTGGTCTGGGGTTGGGGCTATCGATTGTTCGCACGCTACTCGAAGACATGGCCGGGACGATCCGGTACGAACGAGTTGACGGTTGGTCGAGATTCGTCGTCGAGCTACCGGTCGCGATTGCGATCCGCGGGGCGGTCCGTGACGAATCGATCGTCGCCGGCGCTTAGTTCCAACTATCGACGTTGGTAGGGTTTCGCTGATGCGGCGTTTAATTCTTCTCTCTGTTCTGGCCCTGGCTGGTGCTTTCGCGGTCGCACCGGCATTGGCCCAGGATGCCGATGCCATCGGCCAGGCGCTTCTCGACGATGGGTTTTATGTCGAATCGGATTACTCACAAT
>JAGXFS010000128.1 GCA_024637275.1 Acidimicrobiia bacterium | reverse complement strand
GTTCCGGTCGCTTCCCACCACAGCGGTACGACAATCCGGTCGGTCAGCTCGAGTGGTGTGCCGATCGTCATGTTGACCGTCTTCTCGATGTGCAACTGCCCGCCGCGGGCACCGAGCTTGGTCCGTATGGTCTCGCCATGCTCGAGAGCGTGATGAACATCGACGAGCAACAGATCGAGATGGCGTTGCATACGATCGCTGGCTAGCTCGAACGGGGCCGCAACATCTGCGGAGTGTTGAACCAGCACGTGACCGACTCGTGACGGCGACATGGCTATCGCGTTCCTTTGGCGGCGTGCCAGCCTGCGTGTGAGGTGAGCACGAGACCGGCGAGGACGCGTCGGAGGAGGTGAGAAATGTTCGATGGGTTGTTGTTGGTGATGCAGACCCCCATCGGGACCCCTCCGGAGTTGCCTTTGGAGGCAGTTTGGTGAGCGCGATCCGGTCGGGCAATGAGACTTTTGGCCCTTTATTCAGTCAGAGGTCCCACAAGGCCGAAATTCGGGGGCTGATCACCGGTCGCGCTCAGAAAGCTCAAGCCATCGCTCTTCGATTGTGGCGAGTCTCGCCCGGGCATCTTTTAGTTGGGTGCCGAGCTTGGCGGCGCGTTCCCAATCGGTTCCGACCCCATCCAGGTCGTGTTTGAAGGACGCTATCTGGCGTTCGAGCTTGGGGAGCTCTTTTTCGATCTCGCGGCGTTCGTGCTGTTCGTTGGAAGACAGCCGGGTCCCGTAGTCCGTTCCACTCGTGCGGGCCTTTCCCGCCTTGGTGGCCTTGGGAAGCTTGGCGACGATTTCCGCGTCGCGGTAGGCGGCCCACCCGCCGGGGTGGTGGAGGATCGAGCCGTCGGTCTGGACTGAGACGACGTCCGTGCAGACCCGTTCGAGGAAGTAGCGGTCGTGGGTAGCTGCCACCAGGGCACCCTGCCAGTTGTCTAGGTAGGCCTCCAGAGCGCCGAGGGTATCCAGGTCGAGATCGTTGGTTGGCTCGTCGAGCAGCAGGAGGTTGGGCGCCTCGGCGAGCACCCTGAGCAACTCCAGTCTCCTTCGTTCACCGCCGGACAACTCGTCAACCAGCGTCGAGTGTTGTCGGCTGGGGAACCCGAATCGTTCGAGTAGTTGGGATGCTGAGATGGAGATGCCTGAGTCGAGGCGAGTCTGCTCGGAGATCTCCCGGATCGTTTCCAGAATCCGTCGGTTGCCGGGAATCGGTGCCGGGTCCTGGCCGTACCACCCCGGGACGATGGTATCTCCCATGCTCACCTTGCCGGCTGAGGGATCGAGACGCCCGGCGATGAGCCCTAAGAGGGTGGTCTTTCCTGCTCCGTTCGGCCCGACAATTCCGACGCGGGCGTCCTCAGCCAGATGCCAGGTGATGCCAGCCAGCACCGCGTTGTCGCCGAAGGTGAGACCGACGCTGTCGAGGTTGACGACCTTCGAGCCGATTCGGCGCGTCGGTAGATCGAACTCGAGTACGGGTCGAGCAATGACCCCTGATTCCTGATCTACCAGAGCCGTCGCAGACTTGATCCGGGCTTTCTGCTTTCCAGTCCGGGCCTTTGGCGATCGTTCGAGCCAGGCAAGTTCGGTCCGAGCCCGGTTCTGCCTCTTTTGCTCCGTTGCCTCGGCCAAGGATTCACGCTCCGCCCGGGCGACCAGGAAGTCCTGGTAGGTACCTTTGTGACTCATAAGTTTTTGTCCGTGCACTTCGACGATTGAGGTGCACACCCGGTCGAGAACGTAGCGATCGTGGGTGACCATGACAATGGCTCCGGGTCGCGCAGCGATTTCGTCCTCCAACCAGTCAATCACCTCGACGTCGAGATGGTTGGTTGGCTCGTCGAGGATGGTGATGTCGGCCTCGGTGGCAAGGCACTGCGCAAGCGCCACCCGTCGTCGCTGCCCCCCGGACAGGTCAGCGATTCTCTGATCCAGATCTTTGAATCCCATCCGATCGAGCAGTACCAGTGTGGGGTGTGACTGCTCGGCGATTTCGGCCAAGGTGGTTTGAGGGTCGATGTCGGGTTCCTGGGCGAGGAGCGCGATCCGGGTACCAGAACGTCTGATGACCCGGCCACTGTCGATATCGACGGTGCCGGCGATAATGCCCAGCAGGGTGGATTTCCCCGACCCGTTGGCGCCAATCACGCCGATCCGGTCCCCATCGTGTATGCCCATGGTGACGCCATCGAGGATCGGTAGTTCCGGATACGCCTTGGAAACACCTTCAACAGAAACGAGATTCATGCTATCCAAACGGGTAGTTACGCGAAACGGGTGTGTGCGGCATGGTCGGCGACAGGCCGCGCCGAGCACACTCGATTTGGTGGGTCCGGTGGGAATTGAACCCACAACCAACGGATTAAAAGTCCGATAAGCCCCAGTATACCGACCTGGCGAAACACTCAAAAACACCCTCTGACCTGGCACTTTACCCTTCGTCGGTTTTCAGCCTTTTGCACTGTTTTTCGATGAATCGCGTCCTGAGCGCGTCCTGAGCGCAAAGGCCCTGTGGCGCGACTTCGGTTGATAACTTGTCACGACGGTTCGGTTGATGGGCGTCTTTTTTCCGGTTGATTTGTGACATCGACCTGCGAATCCTCGCCCCTCAGGCGGACGATGTGCTCACTATCGCAAGTTCACGTAGCGGGTTTTCCACGGCGAGTACTTCTCGAAAGCAAGCTTCATCAGATGGGATTGGGGACCGGGGATAAGTACCCCGTGTTTGCGAGGCGGCAGCATCTTGTCTGCCAGGATGAGGACGCCGTTTTATTCGTGCGTCCAGGACGCTCGAAGGCAGACGGGACCGATCCCGACGGCAGATGGCTCGCCTCATTGGCTGGGGAGCGACTGGAGATAGTCTGCGAGGTCCCCCAGGTCGGCTTCTGATATGTCCCAGCGTGGCATGTCGTCACCCAGCGGCTCTCCATCGGGGTGGAGGCCTTTCGTAACGGCTTGGACGAACGTCTCGAAGTCGTAACCGACGTCTTGTTCGGTGTGGTCTTGTCCGGTGTCGTCGACGTGGGGTTCGGCCTCATGTTCGGCGAGGGCGGCCCAACGAATGCTGGGGGCATCCATCACCTCCATGCCCATCGTGTGGACTCCGCCGTTTGCGTCCGCCCCGTGACAGGATGCGCAAGAAACCTCACCGCCCATCATCATCCCACCAGGGTCCGGCCCACCCGAGGAATCGATGTCGGTGCCACGTTCGCTCGTGGCCGTGAAATAAATGCGTTCGCCATTCGAGCTGAAAGACCCATCACCCCAGGCGGTTCCGGGGCCGTTTGCCCCAACGCACGCGGCGAACGTCGTCCCCGCGATCACGATGCCAACGAGCCATTTTCGGTCCATGCTCTCGCCTCATCCTCGGTCGTGGTCTGGTTGGCACCCAGAAGCCTCATCGAACAGTAGTGGAGACGTGGTTACTACGATCTTTCTGACCTCAGCTTGAGTGAAGGTGTGACCGCCACCATGTTCAAAAGCTGTATCTGATTGTCGATTTGGATCGAGAATGAGCGGATGCTTGCACCAGTTGAACAGCCAGCGGATCTCCTGCGAAAGGCCGAGGACGATTTGTTCGATGGTTTCGCCGTCGTCGGGTGGGCGTTGTCGAATGGCAGGAGGGCGGGGATCATCGAGTTGCATGCTCAGACCGAGCGCACGGTCGAGGAGGTAGCTGCCCCCATCGACCAAACCCTCGCCAACACGTCGCACCATGTCCGCCCGTTGGCCAAGGTTGGACTCGTTACTTCGAGGCGAGGCGGCCATGTGACCTATCGGTTCGCGAGCGATGGTGCCTACGACGCCTGGGCCGCTGTGCGCGAAAGGCGTCTCGTCATCAATGTTCGCCCCGGGATGAATACGACGCCGGTCATATCCCCGGTGCGATCGCGGCACCACCTGACCAACCCGAGGGTGACATCGTCGCCTACTGCTGCGGCCCCTACTGCGTCTAGGCGGGTCTGGCCGTGCGGGTGCTCACCGTGGCGGGACGCATGGCGTACCGGCTCGATGACGGCTATCCCGAGTGGCAACGGGCGTAGAAGCCGAACAGATGTGAGCGGACCGAGGATGATGAATCGACACGGATTTCCAGAGAGTACAAGCAAGCCGAACGAAGGGAATGATCATGAAAGAATTCGCATACGGATTCGCGGTGTCCACCCCTATGGGGATCGAGGAAGCCGAAGCAAAAGTACGTGACGCGCTCGCCGAGGAGGGTTTCGGGATTCTCAGCGAGATCGACGTCGCTGCCATCCTTGAGAAGAAGATCGGTGTGACTCGTCCCCCATACAAGATCCTGGGCGCTTGTAACCCGGCATTGGCGAACCGGGCGCTCGAAGTAGAAGAAGACATCGGGCTGCTCTTGCCATGCAATGTCGTGTTGTATCAAGACGGGGACTCGACGAAGGTCGTGGCATTCGAACCTCGAACCATGTCCCAGATCACCGGCAACGAGGAATTGGTTGAGGTCGCCGAGGAGGCCAGAGCCGCGCTGATGCGGGCACTGTCCTCGCTGTGACCGTTCGACGGCGAGCCGGGTACCGCTCAGCGAACCGTCGGTTGGGGTGGTGGACCGCCTCGGCGCCGGTCGTTGTGGTTTCGATGTGTTGAGGAGCCGGCTCCCTCGTGCCGAGCGGGTGCTGGTGGTCTGCGCTCATCCAGACGACGAGTCGTTCGGGTTGGGCGCAGTCCTCAGCACGCTCGTCGATGGCGGAAGCGAAATCGAGGTGATGTGCTTCACTCATGGTGAAGCATCGTCACTCGGCGGTGGCACCGATCTCGCCGCCATCCGCGCTCAGGAGTTAGATGCGGCGTCGCAGGTCCTCGGGATTAGCCGCACCCACCTTCTCGATTACCCCGACGGGAGCCTCGCCGCCGTGCCGATCGATCGGCTCGTCGACGACATCACCAGGAGGACATCGAGGGTCGACGTCGTCGTCGTCTTCGATAGGGATGGCATTACGGGCCACCCAGATCACCAGCAAGCCACGAGGGCCGGCTTCGCCTGGGCGAGAAGCACAGGCGTGGGTATCTTGGAATGGGTGATATCGGCCGATGTGGCAACGGCGCTCAATTCGGAGTTTGCCACCGCCTTCGTCGGGAGGCCATCGAACGAAGTGGACTTCGAGATCGTCGTCGACCGCGGCGATCAGATAGAAGCCATTGGCTGCCATGCCAGCCAATCCAGTGACAATCCCGTCCTCTGGCGTCGGCTCGCCCTTCAAGGCGACTGGGAGTACCTCCGCTTCACCGACCCCGTCAGTGATGGCAGCCCCGGTTAGGTTGCATCCAACTCAGCGAAGAAGCCATCGGATGGTACGAACATCGCGGGCTAGTGACGCGACCAAGTGTTCTTCCCTTTTTCGACCAGCGCCAAGCTCTGGCTCGTAGCTCTCCGAGGCTCGGCGGTCGGAATCGATGAGGATCGGTGTGGAGGTTCCGAAGCGCTCGGCTTCGCGGGAGAGTTCGGCTGGATCGACCATGACGGCGCGGAGCGTGACGTCAGCCTCGATGGCGTCACGGACCATCGTCGTCGGTGTCTGGAGGTTTAGCGGCTCAAGTATGAACACATGAGCTTGCATTCAGATAATGTGAAAATTACAGTTGGCGCCATGAGCGGCAACGAGTCGACCGATCGGTTGATGGATCCTAAACGTGTCGAGGCGGTGCGAAAGCGTCTCATATCAGTCGATGATGCCGACCGGCTGGCGGCACAGTTTCAACTGCTAGCCGATCCGGTTCGTCTCCGCATGGTGTATTCGCTACTTGAAGGGGGCGAACTATGCGTTGGGGACCTCGCCGCCGTCGTTGGCGCTTCTGAGTCGGGGACCAGTCACCAGCTACGCCAGTTGCGTCTGGCCGGGTTGGTGCGGACCCGTAAGGAGGGGCGACTGGTGTTCTACCGGGTGGCCGACACCCATATCAGGTTGCTGTTGGATGTAGCTGTCGAGCACTACCTCCATGACCACCACACCGCCGATGAGTAACCACCATCAACACACCTCGGTTCGGGC
>JAGXFS010000127.1 GCA_024637275.1 Acidimicrobiia bacterium | reverse complement strand
GGCACCCTACCGGACCTAGGATGCGCTTATGCCCCAGCGTTGTTCATGGGTTCCCGCCGATGACCCCCTCTATGCCGAGTACCACGACCGCGAATGGGGCGTCCCCGTTCGCGACGATCGCATACTGTTCGAGTTCCTCATCCTGGAAGGTGCCCAGGCCGGACTCAGTTGGCGAACCATTCTGGGGCGTCGAGACGGGTACCGGCAGGCGTTCGCTCAGTTTGACCCCGCAGCCGTAGCCCGGTTTACCCCCGAGGACCACGCTCGCCTGATGACCGATCCGGGCATTATTCGCAACCGGCTCAAAGTGGCAGGCGCCACCAAAAACGCTATCGGGTTTCTTGCCGTCCAAGCGGAACATGGATCCTTCGCAACTACCTCTGGTCATGGACCGACGGGCAGGTCATCATCAACCGTCCTCGATCATCGGGGGAGCTACCGGCCCGCACCAATCTTTCCGAACAACTCTCAGCCGACCTCAAGAAGCGAGGCTGCACGTTCGTCGGTCCGACGATCATGTATGCCTACCTGCAAGCGGTGGGTGTGGTGGATGATCATGCGACCGATTGTTTTCGTGCGTAAGATCGCCTCATGGTTTCTGATCGAGCATTGCCCACAGATCCCGGATGGCCAGGGACGCCTGGCCGACCGACGGTGCTCCTCGTCGACGCATCGAGCCAACTCGAAGAGAAGCTGATTGCCGGTTGGGCGGCTCGTCATGGCGAAAACTACGAAACGATTGGGATACCGCCATCCCGGCGGCGACGCCCCGGCATCAGGCCCGACCCTCGCCTCGAGGCCCGACTCGGGAGAGACGACGATCCGTTAATCGTGCCCGTGCGGGTCGTTTGGCAGGCAGCCGATCGGGACGGAACCCGCTCGGTTCATATCAGCGACCTGCTCAAGTTCGGAGATCCACGCGATCCGAACATCTTCCGGCAGCACCTGTTCTTGCGCAGGTTCCCGGATCGCTGCCAAATCGTGCTCGGCGAACCAGCCGGCGCTGCCACCCTACGCGAAGCGTGGAAGGCCTCCGACGATGTCGTCGCCCTTCGCGAATTCGTCGCTCGCCGCGCCTGGCTGACCCTGGAACGGGCTGAACGTCACGTGCGCGGCAATCGGTACAAGGTTCCCAAGTTCCTTACCGAGGAAATCGTCCGGACTGGCTCATTCCGGGATGGCATTTCCCTCTTGAGCACCGACACGGGCAAGGCGTACGCGGCGGTTCACAAGGAAGCACTCAAGAACCTGAAGGAAATTGCCGCGTCGCATTCGCCGCTCGTTATCGACCTGGCCGCCAACTTGATCAACCGGCTCTACCGACAGGGCTATGGGTCCATCAACTACGACGCCACTCACCTCAACCGGCTCTACCAGCTCGGGGAACAGCATCCTCTCATCTTCCTGCCGTCTCATAAGAGCCAGTTGGATCGCCTGATGCTCCAATACATTCTCTGGGAGAACGACCGTCCACCCAATCACACCGCAGGCGGCATCAACATGAACTTCTTCCCGATCGGCCAGATCATCCGCCGATCCGGAGTCTTCTTCATCCGCCGGACGTTCAAAGACAAGCCGATCTACAAGTTCGCCCTCCAGTCCTACATCGACTTCCTCATCGAAAAGAGGTTCCCAATCGAGTGGTATCTCGAGGGAGGTCGGAGTCGGTCGGGCAAATTACTCCCGCCGAAGTTCGGCATGCTCAGCTACGTCACAGATTCCTATCTCCGTAACAAAGCCGAGGACATCATCCTGTTGCCCGTCTCGATCGCCTACGACCAGATCCAGGACGTGGCCGACTACGCCAGGGAGCAGCGTGGCGAAGCCAAAAAGGGCGAGAGCATCTCTTGGGTTGTCCATGCCATTTCCCAGCTCCGCCGTCGGCACGGCAACGTGTACGTCCGCTTCGGCGAACCGGTGTCGCTCGCCAAGGCGCTGCCCGCCGGCACGACCGATTCTGATGAGAAGTCGATCGCCATTCAGAAGGTCGCTTTTGAGGTGATGGTGCAGATCGGTCGGGTAACGCCCATCTCGCCAACGGCCGGAGTGTGCATAGCTCTTCTCAGCCGACCCAACACCGCCCGCAGCGCTCAAGAAATACGGGATTCGCTGGCCGAATTAGCGGAGTTTGTTATCCGCCGCCGGCTACCGATCACCGAACGGGTTCTCCTTGACGGCACCGAGCAGGTGGTCGAAGTCCTTGAGCGACTCGTCGAGCACGATATCGTCACTCGCGTCGATGGCGGGACCACCGCCGTGTATCAAATCGGCGCCGATCAACATCTCTCGGCCGCCTACTACCGCAACGTCGTGATCCACTTCTTCGTCAATTCAGCCATCGCCGAGCTAGCACTGCAGCGGGTCTCAGCCGAGCGGCCAACTGATCCGCTCACAATGTTTTGGGATGAGGCGATGGCGATTCGAGACTTGCTCAAGTTCGAGTTCTTCTTCGCTGCCAAGGAGGAATATCAGGCCGAGATCGGCGCCGAACTTGGCTACGTTGACCCGGACTGGGCAGCCGTTGTAAGCCGCGGGAACGCAGACGAAGTCCTCCGGGCGATCCGCCCGACCATGAGCACGTGGGTTCTCGCTCCGTTCCTGGAGTCCTACGCCGTGGTCGCCGAGGCCCTCAGCTCGCTTCCAGCCACCGTCGACGACAAGACGTTCATGGCTCAGGCAATTGGTCGCGGGAAGAGCTACCAATCGCAGGGGAAGATCACCGCCGCCGAATCGGTGTCTCAAGTCTTCTTCAAGACAGCTCTCGACCTGGCGAGAAACCGGGGTCTGGCCGGAGAACGGGCAGAGGCGATCGACGAGGCGACGCTGACCAGTCGACGCAAGGAGTTCGTTGACGAAATCGACGATCTACTCAACCGGATTCGGGCAATCGCCGTCCTCAAGGACGGCAGCGGATAGAAAGCCCTGACTACGGAGCCATCGTTGAATACGAGGCGTAGTGGTGAATAGCCACGCCTCCATATCCGCCGGCACCGGCGAAGGCACTTTCCACCTTGGTGAGTTCGGCCGCCATGGCCGCCGAACCCTCCTCAAAGAATGTCACCTTGTCGACCGAAACTGCCCCGGTTTCGACCCCAACGACCACTCGCTTCGACATCTGTGAGCCGAGCGCAACTTCAAAACCGGCCAGGTCGACGATTCCATCGGTTCCTTCGGCGTGATCCCGATACGCCATGACGATCACTCCGTCGGTGGCGGCCATCGTCTGTTCGACAAGGGTTTTCCCGTTGGTCCGATACTCGTCAAGATCCCACCAGAACGGCACGGCCACCAGCATCTCGGTTGAACCTGCAGCCGCCGTAGCCGCTTTCAAGTTCTTCAGGTAGTTCGAGATCAGCCTCGAACGTTTGAGGCTGTTCGACCAGTCGGCGAGCAAATACGGTTCGACATCAGCAACGATGCCGTCAAATAACCCGAAGCCAACCACTTCGTTGGTCCAATTGACCCAGGCGGAGCGATTCTTTGCCCAGCTTGCGTCACCGGCGACAGCCCAGACCCGAAGTCCCTGGCCCTGGGCGTCGTCGATGAACGGCGCATACTTGGCATCTGAAGAGAAGCCCGGCGGTGCGCTTAGATACAAGTCGGTTACGCCGCGGCTGGTAGCAAACTCAATCACTCCATCCACCGGGCCGTCCCAAACCCACATCGCCCGATCCGACGATGCTCCGGCGGGAACCGCCAGAGCCATCACCAGTCCAACGAGTGCGGACGTAACCAACCTGTGTTTCATTCAGAAGCCCCCATAGCTCGATGTTGACCCTAGACACCGATACCCCAAACCTAAAGGAGCAACTTTATTTCACTCTATGTGACTAGTCCTCGAGCGAACCGACCTGGTCCGCGGATGGCTCAGCTCAGCAGAACCACGGCTCAGTAAGCCGTGGTCTCCCTTCAAAACTCCCGATTTCAAGGGATTCGGGAGGTAGTTCAGCTGCTTCCAGGGCCATAGCAAACAAGTCGCGGATGAGGTCAGATGGGTCCACATTTGAACGCGTAGAGTGGTCGACGTGTTCGGAATAGCGAACCACCAACTTGTCGGCACGAGGGTCCATCGCCGCCCATTCGTATGTCAGGCGGTCATGGTCGTAGGCACCGAGGTAGGGCGCCAACTCGGGTCGCTTTAGGAGTACCGAACCCTCCGGTATGAGCAATTTGATGGTGAATTGAATCGGGTCGGTTGGCAAGTCGTACTCGGCAACAAACCGGAACATCTCAACGACATCTTCGGCAGTGGTCCAGGGCGTGAACGGCAACCAGGACGGGCGAATATCGATCCCCACCGAACGCATGATCGCGACTGCTTCGGCCATGTCCTCGCGGTCATGCCCCTTGTCGAGAATGGCCAGGACATCATTATTCATCGACTCAAACGCAGAAACCGCGAAGACCACGCCAGCGGCGCTCACCCGGTCCCACAGGGTGCGATGTTTCAATATGTGTTCGACCTTCACGGTGATATCGAACGTCAGGTCAGGAAACTGCCGGTGCGCCTCTTCGAGAATCCTCATGGCATGGTGCGGCCCGTTGAAAAAGTCAGGGTCGCCAAACGTGATGTGCTCGGCCCCCATGCCAACCAACTGAGCGATATCTTCGAGAACAACGTCGGCACCAACCACCCGGAACAACCCGTCGTAGATTGCTGGGATCGGACAGTGACCACACCGATGCCGGCACCCGTGGCTCGCCTCGACGTATCCGACGATTCGTTCGTGTCCCGCGCTTTCCAGTTTCGCATAGCGGTCGAGCGGCGGCAGCAGGTCGCGGGCGGGGAGCAGGAACGTCGACTTAATGAGGTCGCTTGAAACCCCCGAGTCGAGCGAATTGGCCCAGGAGGCCAGCGCCGTTTCGTACTCGCCGACAATAATCCGATCCGCAACCGTTCCAAGCGTTGCCGCTTGGCTCATGCCGGCATAGAGGCCGTAGAGACATACGGGTTTGTCGGGGAAGCGTGCCTTGATGCGGCCGGCCACGTCGATGGCGAGCCGCATGGCGGTATGCATCGGCACAGAAATGGCCACGGCGTCAGCCCATTCGACATCGTTCCAGTCAATCGGATCGACCGCCAGGTCCCCGGCCCGGACTTCGTGACCATCACTGCGAAGCACGGCGGCTGGCGAGGCGACGTGGAGCGGCTGATGACCCAGCTCATAAGTTGAAATCAGGAGGGCTTTCACCCGCCTAGCCTATCGCCCTAGGCTCACAACATGGCCGAAGCAGTTTTCTTCAAGGGATCCAGGGGTGACGAACTCGCCGGGATCTTCCACCGCCCCGCAACGGACATCAAAGCCGGGATTGTCATGGCGCACTGCTTCACATGTTCCAAAGACCTGTCCGCTTCCAGCCGAATGGCCAAGGCACTGGCCCAGAATGGGTATGCAGTACTGCGCTTCGACTTCACCGGACTCGGCGAGTCTGAGGGTTCGTTTGAGTCCTCGACGTTTGTGGCGAATGTCGGTGACCTCACTCAGGCGGCTCTGTGGTTGATCGACCAGGGCCTCGGACCGTGCGGCATGATCGGTCATAGTCTCGGCGGGGCTGCAACCCTCGTGGCCGCCAGCCGGATCCGGCCGGTACGCTCGGTTGCGACCATCGGCGCACCGTCGACCGCCAAGCACGTGTTACATCTGATCTCCCCCGAAACCCGCATCCAGGCCGAGGCTGAAGGATGCGCCTACGGGACTATCGGCGGAAGGGAGTTTCCCATCTCCTACCAATTCCTCGCCGACCTCGAACACTATGACGAAGACGCGGCACTCAAGAAACTGGATCGGCCACTGCTCGTGCTGCACTCGCCAAGTGATGAAACCGTGCCCGTCAGCGAGGGTGAGCGGATCTTCGCAATCGCTGAACAACCGAAGGCATTCGTACCTTTGTCGGGTGCCGACCACCTGCTGACGGGGCCATCCGACGCGGCGGAGGCGTCTAAACTTCTCGTTGACTGGTTCGACAGGACGTTGTGATGGGATTCGATTTCGTCGAAGAACAAATCCGATTGGCTACCGAACGTGGCGACTTCGACCACTTGCCAGGGGCGGGCAAACCAATCGAAGGACTCTCCAGTAACTACGACCCGAACTGGTGGGCTCAAGACTTCCTGAAGCGACTCGCCACCGAGGACAAAGACCGAGAACACTCAGCCGAACTTGAGCGAAAGCTGACCAGGGTATGGGGCATGGAATCTGAAGGCATGGTTCGTACCGCCGTCAGGACCCTCAACGCCGAAGCGGGATCCGAAACGTTCGACGTTGAGTCAGTCCTGGCAAGCTGGCGCAGGTTCCGGGCGTCGATACGGGCGCGAGGCGACCAACCAACATGACGGGCATTCGGTAAATCGTGGACATCGCCTGCATCTGTGGAGAAACCAACGCCCTGCACGGCGATCAGATCGACGGGACCATTCGGCTGACGTGTGACAGCTGCGGACATAGTTGGACCAGAAACCCAGCATCGGTTTGCAGCGACTGCGGTAGCCAGGATCTCCAAACCATCCCTCTTGCCATCGTCGAAAAGGGACGCGGGACGCAATTGTCCGTGGTTGGCGTACGATCGGTTTCCCTCTGTTCATCGTGTGACAAGCAACGCCTCCGCGAGTACCACGACCATCGACCCAACCCGCTGATGCCAGACGAACTCCCGAACGTAGCTCCCGAGGAGCGATTGAAATGACCGAACAAGGCCCCGACTGGCTACTCATTATCAACCGGGTCGTCGGCACGGCCCTCTGGGTGCCGGCCCTGGTCTTCTACGGCGTGTCCGGTCTGATCGCCCCGCTCCTCGGTGTCCTCGCTCTGTGGGTCGTCGGGGCGATCTGGTTGGGTATCGGCGCTCGTTGGTGGCATCAACGCAGCCTGCTGTACGCCGCCTCGCCAGCTCTCGCACTAGCGACGTGGATGCTGGTCGTGTACCTCGGGGATCGTTTCTTGGGGTGGACAGCCTGACCGCTTTTTGTGTCACACCGCTGGCCTAGCCTGACCAGCATGCACCCGGCACCACCCGCCAGCCTCGGTCGCGGCATTGTCCTCGACGATGGCGCCCCCGCCCCTGCGCACTGGTCATCGTGCGACCGGGTGGTGATCGATGCCGCCGTCCTCGCAGGCCCGTCCAAGACGATCGCCCGCCTTGCCGTAGCGTGGGCGAAGCGCACACCGTTGGTCATCGAGTTCCAGGTGCCCGTCGAGACGCTACGCACCACCGAGGTAAACCATGATGAGCCCTACACACTTCCTGCCTCGTTCGAGTTCGCAAAGGAACGACTTCAGTTCCTCGTATGGGCCAACAACTACGACGGACGCGACGAAGGAAACCCGATCTGGTGGCATGCCCGTAAGGCGGAACGACTAGGCGCCGGACCCGGGTTGACCACCGATGTGGTGCTGCCTGATGGTCGAGCAGCCTGGTGTGATGGTGGGCCGCGCGGGCCGGTGGATGTCGACGACCTGATCGTTCACCGCGAGTCGATCGAGATGGGGTCACTCAACACGTCACCCGCCCGGCCGCGTTCAACTGCCCAGGGACTCGCCACTGACCAGACCGCCGCAGTGAACCATGCCGCCGGACCGGCCAGAATCATTGCTCCGGCCGGATCTGGCAAGACGAGGACATTGACGGCCCGCCTTACCCACCTGGTTCGGGATCGATGGGTCGAACCTGAGCTCGTCACTGCGGTGGCCTACAACGCTAAGGCTGCCAAGGAGATGACCGAACGACTCGACGGCGCTACAACCTCCGTCCGGACCATCCACTCGCTGGCGTTTGCAATCGTACGGGCGGCGCTCGGCGAGGTAACCATGCTGAACGAGCGCGACCAGCGATCCATCCTGGCGCCGATGATCCCCGCCCAGCCCGTCCAGAATCGGGACATCACCGCTCCCTATCTTGAGGCACTCACCGCTGTCCGGATCGGCCTCATTCAGCCCTCGATCGTCGAAGAGCAGCGCGACGACGCTCCCGGGTTCGCCGAGGTCTATGAGAAATATCGACTGGAGCTGAAGAGTCGAAACGCCCTCGACTTCGACGAACAGATCTATCAGGCCATCCAAATCCTCCTCACGGATCCGCAACTGCGTCACCGGGTCCGTAGCTCGGCGCGACATCTGCTCGTCGACGAATTTCAGGACCTGACGCCCGCCTATCTCCTGTTACTGAGGCTGATCGCAGCTCCCGCTTACCAACTCTTCGGCGTCGGCGACGACGATCAGGTGATCTACGGGTACGCCGGTGCGGATCCGTCGTTCCTCATCGATTTCGACGATCTGTTCCCCGGTGCGGGTCACTATGCCCTCGAGACCAACTATCGCTCCCCGGCGGTCGTGGTCGAAGCTGCCAAACACCTACTGAGTTACAACGACCGCCGGATTCCCAAGTCGATCGTGTCCCCGACTGCGATATCTCCACCCGACCTGCGCGTCGAGGAGGTCGAGCCGAGCGTTCAGGGGACGGTCGCTGCCGATATCGTCAGTGGATGGCTGGTAGATCACCAACCGGGTCAGATAGCGGTGCTCAGCCGGGTGAACCATGCGCTGCTCCCGGTGCAAGCAATTCTGACCGAACGAGGCATTCCGCACACCGCCCCGGTTGGCGCCGACTTCTTGCGGCGGACCGCAGTCCGGGCCTTTCTTGCGTACCTCCGACTCGGCCTCTCCCCCGAAGTCATGAGCCGCGACGACTTGCGCGAGGTTCTCGGTCGACCGCCGCGGCGGATGACGAGGGTGGCGTCATCACTGATCTCAAGCCGGGGACGATGGAGCCTCAGCGAGCTCGCCGCAGCCTCGGGTCGACTGGAAGATCGATTTCAAGACCGATTTGATGAGTTCGTGGGTGACCTCGAGACCGTCGCCAATGCCGCACTCGGGTCCACGAGCGAAGTCGTCGAGGCGGTCCGCAAGTCGGTGGGCCTTGACCGGGCGGCCATGCTGCTGGACCAGTCCCGAAAGGTACCGGACCGATCCGGCCACCAGGACGACCTCGACGCCATCAGCCAACTCGCCGATCTCTATCCAGATCCCGTTGCCTTCCAGTCCAAGCTGGAATCGCTGCTGGCTGCCGAGGGGTCGCCCTCTGGCGTCATGCTCTCAACAATCCATAAAGTAAAAGGAGCCGAGTGGCCTTGCGTCCTGGTTTATCACGTGACCGAGGGCGTACTCCCCCATCAGTTGGCCGATGACGAAGAAGAGGAGCGCCGGGTCTTCCATGTGGCGATGACCCGGGGAATCGAGTCTGTGGCGGTAGTCGGGGACAAGAGCCGACCTTCGCCGTTTATCGCTGAAATGTCGGGAAGCGCCAAGCGTAAGCCAAAAGGGAAACCGCGGACGAGCAGCCGCGACCCCGTACCACCTGCTACCGGAGGGATCGCACCGAGCCTTGGGGATCGGCTCCGCTGGGGAGGCTATGACGGCACTGTGGCGGAGTTCACTACTGATGGCACGGTCATCGAGTTGGTGACCGGAGCTCGGTTGACAGTGCCTTGGCGCGAACGGGTTCGAGTCGGCTCGATCTCCGCACCATTAGCGAGACCGACCGAGGACGCCGACCCGGTGCTCGTCACTGCACTGAAACAATGGCGAACCGAAACTGCCCGAGCGCAAAATGTCCCGGCGTACATCGTGCTGACCGACAAACACCTCATCGGAATCGCTGCCAGACGGCCCACGACCATTGAAGAACTACTCGATTGCCCGGGAATTGGCTCCACCAAAGCCGAGACCTACGGTGAAGCGATACTCGAGGCCATTGAGGGATAGCTCTCATAGCCCGATTGGAGTAACCCGATTGTGACCGACAACCTGGAATTGGCTCGCCACCTGCTCGCCGACGCCAAGAACGTCGTCTCGTTCTCTGGTGCCGGTTTATCCGCAGCGTCGGGCATCGCCACGTTTCGCGACCCCGACGGCGTCTGGAAGCAAGTCGATCCCGCCGTATATGCATCGGCACAAGGGTTTCGGGCCCAACCAACCGAGGTGTCCAACTGGTACGCAGCCCGTCGACGCACCCTGGCGCAAACCACCCCCAACGACGCCCATCATGCGCTCGCCCGATCAGACTGGCAGAGTCACATAACCCAGAATGTCGACAATTTGCTGGAGAGGGCAGGCGCTCCCAATGTTGTACACCTCCACGGGACCCTCGACTCGGATCGCTGTCACACCAACTGTGGCTACCTCACCGCAGTCGACCTTGCCCAACCGCCTTCACTTGGCACGTGTCCAGACTGTGGAGCGTTGCTGCGACCGAACGTCGTATGGTTCGGCGAGATGCTTCCACCATCGGCATGGGCGGCCGCTGAATCTGCCATCCAGAGTGCCGACATCGCCGTGGTCATTGGTACCAGTGCCGAGGTCTGGCCGGCCGCAGGATTGATCGCCGAAGCCCAACAGGTGATCAGCGTGAACACCGAACCTACTTCCGCTGGCCGTCGAGCGACGGTAGAGCTCATAGGATCGGCAGCAACCGTCGTGCCGAAGCTGATTACGTCGGCCGACCCGAGTACTCCGTAAGTTCATACGGACGCACAATCCCCACCGGTTCTCCTCCGGCAACCACCACCGCGTTGAAATCGCGTGAACCCAACACGCTGAGCATCTGGCCGACACTCGTACCGCTCTCGACAATCTCAGCGGTTCGCACGGCAACCATCGCATCGCGGACTTGCGGCGTCGTACCCGGGTTCACTGCCGATCGATGCAGGACTCCGAGTACCTCTCCCCATGGACCCATGACCGGAAGGATTTCTTCATCGCCAAAGTCGACGGTGTCGATGCCGGCGGCTGGCGAAACGTAGGCTCCGACCGGCCGCATCACCCGATCGACCGGAAGATCGAGTAGTTGGTTGTCGGTGAATGGCTGGGAGTAGGCCACGCTGGCCGCTCCGAACAATATCCATCCGATGAACCCGATCCACAAACCATCAAAGCCGAGCCAGCCAAACAGTACGATGCCCGTCAGCATGACAACGGCTCCCAACGCCTGACCCGCCCTGGCTGCCACCCGGGTTGCCTGGACCCGGTTCCCGGTCGCCTTCCACACGGCCGAGCGTAAGACTCTCCCCCCGTCGAGCGGGATGCCAGGCAAGAGATTCGTGGCCGCCAGCCAGATATTGATCCATCCCACCCACCGCAACGTCGGATTGAGAACCGCCGACGACGTGAGGTTGGTGGCGGCCAGGAACAGCACACCCATAGCCGCAGACGAAATTGGTCCCGACGCGGCAATCAAGAATTCGTCGCCGGGGGTTCGGGCCTCATGGGCAAGTTCGGATACGCCGCCGAAGACCATAAGCCTGATCCGCTTAACCGGCACACCCCGACGGATAGCCACCACGGAATGGGACACCTCATGAAGCAACACACCAACAAGGAACATCGCTGCACCGAATGCTCCCGCCGCCCATCCAGAAAAACCGGCGTCAAGATTGCGCTGCAGACTCCAGGTGAGCAGACCCATGATGGCCAACCACGAATATCCGGCGCTAACCGGGATGCCGAATATCCGGCCCAGATAGATGTCACGACGCCTGGGTTGGCTGGTGGGTGGTAACGGCGGCGGGGTGGCCGCCTCGCTCCCGGAGGGACTATGCATGTCGATAGCTTACGCGCAACGGCTACCTACTCTGGACGTTCATCCATCTCGACCATATCGGTCAGTTCGAGCATATCCGGAGTGGCATGAGCTAACGCTGCCGCGTAGGCCCGTGCTAGCGGTGCCGCAGAGACTCCATGCAAGATGACGCTGAGCAGCACCGTGAACGAAACCACCGTAAGCGTCAGCTGACTCAAGGCCGCTTCCTCCTCGAGCGCTTCTGCAGCAAGAAGAACAAACACGACTGACGCAATGCCCCGTGGACCGAACCAGGCCATCATCGCAACGGTTACGGGTCGTAACTTCGAACCAATCAAGGCGATGGCGACCGGGATCGCCCGAATAACCGTCAGTGAAAGAACCGCATACCCAACGATCGGCCATGTGAGGTTCCCCAACGCAAACGGCACCGCGACTGCGCCGAAGGCGAGAAACGAGAGCAAGGTGAATAGGCGCCCTTCGTTATCAGTGAAAGCAAACAGGGTCGAGCACAGTTCACGCGCCCGACTTCCAAGAACCATGCCCGCTACGAACACCGCCACGAACCCGGACGCCCCGGCGGTTTCGGCTGCGGCGAATGTCGCCAGTGCCAACCCGAGCGTGCCAATCCTCGTGCCCATAGTGTCGGACCAGCCTCGTCTTGTGGAGCCAACTAAGGCTGACGCGCCGAGGCGTCCAACAATTATCCCGACCGTCACGCCAAGAAGTATCGACGCCAGCGCAGACGCCACTCCGTCGGCGCCCGTCTCGGCCGAGATCGCGAACGCGATCGCTGCAGTGAGCGCCGGTACGGCCAGACCGTCGTTAAGCCCCGATTCGACGCTGAGCGATTGTCGGACGAAAACGGGTACTCGCTTGTCACTGACGACCGCTTCACCGAGTGCCGCGTCTGTCGGGGCAAGCATCACCGCGCACAACGCTGCCGCACCCCAAGATCCCAGCAGCGGTCGCCCGATAAGCAACCCAAGTCCGATCGTCAACGGCAGCCCGATCAGGAGGAGGCGCACCGGGATGTGCAGACGTTCTCGAACAACCTGAAGATCCACGCGGGCGGCATCGGAGAATAGGACCAGCGCCAGAGTGACCTCGAGGAGACTCTCGATAAGTGGAGTCGAGATACCACTGAACCACGGCGACCAGGCCAACAACATTCCGGCCCCGACGAAAATGATCGGGGGCGTAATCAGCCCTGGCTCAAGGCGTTTTGCCACAAGCGAGAAGCCAAAAACCAGACTGGCTATGAGGAGAAGCGACACGGCATCCATGTCGGCAACCTACCCGAGCCAGAAAGTCACGACGGTGAAGGCAGCACTAACTTCGGCAACCAGGCAGCTACGCTAAGCGTCGCTTCAGCGACAAAAACGACTACAGAGGGTCCGATGGCCAAACTCGATCCGCTCTTTCGAGGGCTCCATCAACAAGGGGGTTCGGACCTCCACCTCGTCTCCGGGCAGGTGCCCATCATGCGAATCCACGGTGATCTGGTTCGCGTCAAGTCCGAACCACTGAACGATCAAACGGTCAGAGCACTACTGCGCGAAATCACCCCGCCGGCCATCTGGGAGGCCTTTGAGGAGACCGGCGATGTCGACTTCGGCTACGAGGTTGCCGGCCTGGCGCGATTTCGCGCCAACCTCTTCGTACAGAAGAGTGGCGCGGCGGGCGTCTTCCGCCTAATCCCGGAGGAGATCCTCACCTGTGAGCAGCTGAACCTGCCACCTCAGGTACGCAACCTGGCCCAACTCCACAAAGGATTGGTACTCGTAACCGGGCCGACCGGATCGGGTAAATCAACCACCCTGGCCGCCATCATCGACGAGGCCAACAAGACCCGCAACGATCACATCCTCACGATCGAGGACCCGGTGGAATTCGTGCACAAGAGCCGCATGTCCCTGGTCAACCACCGTGAAGTTGGTAGCCACACGCAGTCGTTTGCCGCTGCTCTGCGAGCCGCCCTGCGAGAAGACCCTGATGTGATTCTGGTCGGCGAGATGCGCGACCTGGAGACCATACGCCTGGCGATCGAGGCCGCCGCCACCGGCCATCTCGTGTTTGGTACCTTGCACACCAACAACGCTGCCAAAACCGTTGACCGCATCATTGAGGTTTTCCCGGCCGACGAACAAGAACAAATTCGGTCGACACTGGCTGACTCACTCAAGGCAGTCGTTGCCCAGACGCTGTTTCGGACCATTGACACACCGGGACGGGTGGCAGCGCTCGAGATCATGATCTGCACCCCGGCGATTGGCAACCTGATCCGGGAAGGCAAGACGTTCCAGATTCCTTCACTCATGCAGACCGGCCGGTCTGGAGGCATGCAAACTCTTGATCATGCGATCCTCGAACTTCTCAACGCGAAGCGAATCGATCCGCAAACAGCCTTCGAACGTGCCATCAACACGGAATTGATCCTGCCGTTCCTACCGGCAGGACATCCAGCCAAACAGGCGACATGAACGATTACCGGGTAGCCAAACTCGAGGCGCCAGCCTCGTTTTACCTCACCAATTCGAAGGTGATCCGCGGGACCGTGTTTTTGGCGGAGTTCTCGGCAACCCACAGCGGGCCCGAAACCATTCTGGATCTGGTCAGCTCAACAGAACCGATGCTGCCAATGCTCGATCTCTCCGGACGGTTCGTGCTGCTGGGCCGCAGCCAGATCGTCGCAGTTCAGACTTCCCCTGAGTTGGCGGGAGCACAAAACGTGTTGAGTCAGGTCACCGCCCAGATTGAGACCGCTGGCGGACACACATTCATGGGAGACCTGGACGTGCCGACCGGATTTGGCGATCGCATATCTGACGCCTTCAACGGCACCTTCGAGTGGCACGCATTAAAGACTGGATCGGCAGTCACATGGCTCAGCAGACGCCACATCGTCAAAGCCCGAACCGATACCTGAATGAGTATTCGGATGGCCTGTGTAGCCGACCAAAGCCTCACCATGTCTAACGTGAGTCGGTAATGGAAGCTCTACACGTCAAGAAACAACCGGTTCCCGCCACCCTCTACCTGGTCGACGGAGCTGTCGATGCCGGCACCATCTTTCTCGCCCAGCAGTCCGTTCATCGCAGCGGAGCGGAAACGATTGGAGAACTCTTGACCGATGATCATGAACCGATGCTCCCATTCCGGATCCGTGGCGAGCGGTTTCAACTGATCGGCAAGGCCGGGATTGCGGCGATTCGGGCGGTATCGGGTGCCGAGCCGATCGGCTTCTACGGAAAAGCCCATGCCGTAATCGAACTGGTAGGGGGCCATCGATTCGACGGTCAGCTGCTTTTTGAGGAAGGGCACGGAAAGCGGATTTCCGACGCCCTCAAGGAACCGTGGGTGAGGTTGGAAACTCATGCAGGCCTGGTCTGGGCCAACCGTCCGCACATCTTGCGGATCGAAACCCGCTGACCTATTTCTTGGCCGCCTCGTAGTACGGATCGGTTCCCGACGCATGGTCCGTTACGTCCTCAACGGCCAATAGCTCGGGAATAGCATCCTTGAGAATCCGCTCGATCCCCTGTTTCAAGGTCACGGACGCCATCCCACAGCCCTGACAACCACCCATGAGCTGCAGGTACGCCGTTCGGTCATCGACCGAAACGAGCTTGGCCGCTCCGCCGTG
>JAGXFS010000126.1 GCA_024637275.1 Acidimicrobiia bacterium | reverse complement strand
TGGGTAACACCACCCAGCACGATCGACGGAACGCATCTCGTCGAAGGAAATTTTTCGCGACCCCGGTTGGAGGCGCTAGGCAGGGGTAGCTTCGGCTGTTCGGATCCATGAACCAAAGGAGACTCATCATGCTTTCCGACTACCCCATCGCCGTCGCGCTTCCGGCGAGCGACTTCGCCCGCGCCCGCAAGTTCTACGAAGAGACACTCGGCTTGAAAGCCGATCCGTCATCAACGAACGAGGCAGCCATCTTCCGATGCGCTGAAGGAACAGCTCTATTCCTGTACCCGTCCGCGTATGCGGGGACCAACCAAGCGACTGCGGCTGGCTGGCAGGTTCCCGATCTCAGGTCGGTCGTCGATACGCTCAAGGGTATGGGAGTCGAGTTCCAGGAATACGATATGCCCGGCTTGAAAACTGAAGACGGCATTGCAACCCAACCCGACGGAACGATGGCAGCCTGGTTCACGGACACCGAAGGCAATATCCTGTCCGTCGACCAGATGCCCGGCTGACAATTCCGTCCCCCGTCCCCTCGGTTTTCCGGGCCGCCTAAATTAAGGCTATGAGGGTCGTTGGCGTCGATGGGAGTGCGAAACGATGGGCGGTGGTCGCGCTCGTTGACGGTCGATTCGCTGAAGCGGCCGTCGTCGCGTCCCTGACCCCACCTCTGGCGATCTTCGACGAAGCGGTCGCCATCGGTATCGACATTCCGCTCACCTCCCCGACCACCGGAAGACGATCGGCCGAATTCGAAGCTCGTCGACTGCTGACCGGGAGATCATCTTCGGTGTTCTCCACCCCGCCTGCCGATGTCTTGGCCGAGCCCACCTATCAGGAAGCGCTGACGCTGTCACGCCGAGCGTACGGCTACGGAATCTCCGCCCAGGCGTATGCACTTCGTCACGCGATCGCGGATGCGCGCGCAAGCGGCTTCGAGCTTCACGAGGTGCATCCGGAGCTGAGTTTCGCCCGGATGAACGGCGGTCCAGGACTGGCCAGGAAGAAGTCATGGTCAGGGATGCAGCAGCGAATTGAGCTTCTCGGGCGGGAAGGGATCGTGCTTCCACCTGACCTGGGACCAGTTGGACAACTTCCCACCGATGACCTCCTCGATGCCTGCGCCGCGGCGTGGACCGCCGGACGAATTGGCAGCGGACAAGCTGAGACGGTCGGAGACGAATCTGGCGGATACATCTGGATTTAGTACGCTGCCGATATGACCCAATTGGATCGCCTCACACCAGACATGCCGATTCCCTTCGGAGGCAACCAGGTCACCTATGTTCCCGAAGACCTGGCGGCCGCATTCGAGCCAGGTGATCGTCTGGTCGTCGTCCAGGACACGGGCGACCTTCTTCACATTCCGTCCGCGGTCTGGTCGGTTTCCACCCACGCGGTGGCGCGCGCCGCCGCGGCGTTCTCCTCGATGGGCACGGTCACAGGGTCTCAGATAACTGCCTTCTACAACGAGTTTGCGACTCGGCTTGGCGATGACAATTCGTTTCACCGCATTCAGGCGGCCAATGACGCGGATGTGGCTGCGGCACGCGCCCGAGGAAAATCCACCACGCGGCTGGTGCTGTCGGATTCCATGCGGGCGGACATGATCAAAGGCCTGGAAGGATGGGCCGAGACTTCGTCGCTGTCGGGAACCACGGTCGAGGAGGTTGCACACGAAGGCTGGTCGGTGAGCCTGGTGAAGGCCGGACTGGGAGTAGTCGGGTTCGTGTTTGAGGGACGTCCCAACGTATTCGCCGACGCGACCGGGGTTTTGAGGGCTGGCAACACCGTCGTTTTCCGGATTGGTTCGGACGCACTTGGAACCGCTCGTGCCATCGTCGAACACGCCCTTGACCCAGCGATCGAAGCGTCTGGCCTACCCGCCGGTGCCGTGTCGCTCGTCGACTCCCCGTCGAGGGCGGCCGGATGGGCGATGTTTTCCAATCCCTTGCTGGCTCTGGCGGTCGCCCGCGGCAGCGGCGCGGCAGTGGGTCAGCTCGGGTCGGTGGCCCGCCAGGCTGGCACTCCCGTCAGTCTCCACGGGACCGGAGGCGCCTGGATCGTGGTGGGACCCGACGCCGAGGCGGACTATCTCAGGGGGGTCGTGCAACACTCGCTGGATCGCAAGGTGTGCAACACCCTCAACACCATTTGCGTGGTGGCTGAGCGGACCGACCTGGTTCCCACCGTCTTGGAAGGGCTGGAGGCGGCGGCGAAAGGGCTCGGCACGAACTCCAAGCTGCACGTCACAGAAGCGGCCCGCCCGTTCGTGCCTGCCGACTGGTTCACGACAGATGTCATTATCGATCGGCCGACCGGCGACGTCTCCGAACCAAAGGCCGTGACCATCTCCGACGACCATTTGGGGTGGGAATGGGAGTGGGAACAAAGCCCGGAACTGACCATCACCGTCGTTGATTCGATTGCCGACGCGGTGACACTGTTCAACTCGCAAAGCCCCCGGTTCGCGGCCTCACTCATCGACCCCGACCAGGACCGACAAGACCGGTTCTTCGCCTCGATCGACTCGCCGTTCGTAGGTGACGGGTTTACGCGATGGGTGGACGGCCAGTATGCGCTGAACCGACCTGAGCTTGGTCTGTCGAATTGGCAGTTCGGTCGCTTATTCGCCAGGGGCGGAGTCCTGTCGGGCGATTCGGTATTTACCGTTCGGACCCGGGCAACCCAGACCGATCCGGACGTCCACCGCTAGGCAGGCAAACCGCTCCAGTGTTATCCGTCGGCGTTGCCCGTGAAGTTGAATTTGGCCAAACGGGCGGCCGGGGCCCGAACATATCCTGGCCCGGCATCGGCGTTGCCGAATCTCGGATCGTTGCTCAGACCCAGGACGTTTCCGGGAGCGAGGGCCTCAACAAACGACTGGGTAAATCGCATATTGGTCAGGGCCTGGACAAACTCACCATTTTCGATGAGGAAGGTCCCATTGCGCGTGAGTCCGGTTACCTCGACGGTGAGCGGTTCCAGGCACCGGCAGTAATTGAAGGTAGCTACGTAGATTCCCCGTTCAACCTCGCTGATCAGCTCTTCTACGGTCTTGTTACCCGGAGCGAGCGTGAGGTCCATCGGTCCGCCGCCGTACCATTCGCCGAGTTCACCGACCGGAGCATGGCCGTTCGATGGCTGCCCCATCCGTCGTCCGGTCCGACGACTGTGACAGGCGCCACCCGAGACACCAGCGTCGACCAAAACCAGACGTTCCTTGGGGGTCCCTTCGACATCGAACCCGTAGTTGAGACCTCCCGGAGCTAGGGCGTCGTCGACGAGAGTGATCGCCGGATCAAACTGCTGGACTCCTGACTGCACGAACGATTCTTTGTCGACGACCCTCGGGCCGCCGAAGCCGAATATCCCCACTTCCATGACCACTTCTGCCATCGCATCATGTCCCAAGACGACTTCGTAGATGCCGGTGTCGACGGTCACGGGGTCGACACCAAGTCGGGCCCGTTCGGCGGCCAAACGGCCCAAGTCGGCAGCATCTAGAGACCCGAAATTCGACGAGCAGTGATGGGCTGAGCCCGAAGACGTGTCGGTGCGGAGAATGCCATCGAAAACTGTCCTGGTGGCCACCCCATCGGCCGATTGCCCGAGCGAATTGCCAAACGCCGAAGCCAGGGTTTCGGTCTCGCAATACCCGGCGCCATTGAGAGCCGGGCCGGCCGCAAGGAAGGTCTTGACCGCATCAGCCCGCTGCTGAGGAGTCGGGGAAGGCTCCTCAGTTCTCGGCACCGTTGCACACGGGGCGGGTGGAGCTAGTCCCGGCCAATCCGCATCTACGGGCGAAATACGAACAACATCAAGGCTCTGCTCGACGAGTCGGGCCAGGCCCTCGTCAGTCGTTGATGAGCCAACCAACTCGGCGGTTCGCCCCTCCGACGCGACGGTCAATGACACCCGGGATTTGACCTCACCAACGTTCTGGTGAATGAACGAATTGGCGAACCGCGTCAACTCCGACGGTCCAATGGTCACCACTACTTGCGCTTCAGCCCGATCGGCGATGCGCTCGAGTAGCTGATCTCGAACCCTCGTCGGGTCGGTCATCCGGTCACCCCCACACGAACATTTCGGAATCTGGCCGGGGACGCTGAATGGCCGGTGTGCCCGGTCTGCATGGGTTGACCTTTTCCGCAGTTCGGCGTGCCCCAATGCACCCATTCCTCTGCTCCAGCAAGACGGTCCATTGACCCCCAGAACGTCGGGGTGATGCCGGTGTAGGTGGGGTTTCGCAACATGCGACCCAACTTGCCGTCTTTGACCTCCCAGGCAATCTCGGTTCCGAATTGAAAGTTAAGTCGCTGATCGTCGATCGACCATGACCGGTTCACCGACATGTAGATGCCATCTTTGGTGTCGGCCACCATCTCATCAAAGCTGCTCTCACCAGGAAGCATGCCGACATTGGTCATTCGCACCATCGGCATGCGGGCATAACCGTCCCCCCGGACCATTCCCCCGGGCTCTACCCCGGCGATCGCGGCCGAATCACGCCCTGACAGCACGCCAACCCAGATGCCTTCTTCGACGATCGGCACGTTCTGGGCCGGGGTTCCTTCGTCGTCGTACCCGTAGGTGCCGAGGGCTCCAGGGATCGTCGCGTCAGCCGTGATGTTCATCAGCGGCGAGCCGTAGTGGAACGAACCGAGCTCTTCCAACGGGAGAAATGAGGTACCGGCAAAAGCGGCTTCCCATCCAAGTATGCGATCGAGTTCAATGGCATGGCCGACCGACTCATGGATCTGGAGGGAGAGTTGAGCACCATCCAGGATCAGATCCACCTCTCCCGATGGGCAGTGATCTGCCCGTAGCAACGCGGCGGCTTCGTCAGCGAGGCGTCCGGTGTGGTCCTCGAACGCCAGGTCGCGTATGACTTCGTAACCGCCGGTCTCGAACTGGCCGTACGATTGCGGATAGGAGCGGATCTGGGATTCTCCGTCCTTCACCGCCAATGCGTTCATACCTCCGCCCGACTCAACGATGTGCTGATGGATCCGTGAACCCTGCGACGACACGAACCATTTCTCGGTGTCCCAGAACATAAAAATGGCTTCGGCTTTGGTGACGTCAGGACCCAGCATGAGCGCTCCGGTGAGCGCGATCGCCAGCTCAGCCTTTTCGGTGAGCGAAACCTCGAACGGATCCTCCATGTGCGGCGTTTCATAGGTGTCAACCACCGCCGGTACCGCCGCCAATTCGAGGGCGGGGCCGGGAACGGTCGACGATGCCAATGCGATAGCCGCCGCCCTTCGACCAGCGGACCTGGCACCTTCCGCTGTCAAGTCCTCGGTCGCAAAGAACCCCCATGAAGAACCAACGAGAGCGCGAACTCCAATCCCGGCCGATTCGGTTTCTCGTACGCCCTCAACCGCGCCGTTGCGTCCCGAAACGGCTTGTTCGCGCCGGATGACCACCCTGGCGTCTGCGTAGGTGGCTCCGCTGCCAAGCGCGGCGGACACCCCTTCATCGGATAGTTCAAACAAGAGTAGAAAACCTCCATGGTTTCATCGGCGGCGACCCACTCGGTTAGCGATCCGCTGGACTGGCCGGAACTTCAGCATCGGGACAAGAAGTCGGTAGAGACTACCGCTCACCTGAACCGACTTGCCAGACTCGACAGCCTGGCGCCCCTCCCGTACGACTACTGCGGCGTCGTACCAGAGCAATTTCGGCATTCGGGACTTCACCTGCGTCAGGCCGGCAACATCATGAAATTCGGTATGGGTGAAGCCGGGACACAATGCGGTGACGTGTACACCGTCGCCGGCCACCATGATGTTGAGTTCTTCGGACAGTCCGACCACATATCGTTTCACGGGCCCGTAATTGGCACTTCCCGAAAGCGCGATGAGTCCTGCTACCGAAGCCACATTGATCACCCGCCCAAACCCCCGCCTTTGCATATCGGGAATGAACAGATGACACATGTGCGCGACCGAAGTCATCATGAGGCGGAAAAACGCTTCATGTTCGTCCCAGTCTCGATCCCGAATCAGATCAGGCCCGGAGGCTCCGGCATTGTTCACGAGATAGTCGATCTCCATACCGGCCTCCGCAACCCGCTCTTGGATCGATATCGGAGCGCCCGGCAGGCTCAGGTCAGCCGCCACGACCAACACGACTACGCCGAATCGATTGGTGAGGGACGCTCCGAGCGACTCGAGCCGATCTGCGCGTCGGGCGACCAGCACGAGGTCATATCCGTCTTCAGCGAGCTGAGCGGCGAACTCGGCGCCGATCCCGGCCGAGGCACCGGTAATGAGTGCGGTCGGCATCAGGAAGGACGCTGCAGTGAGAACAGATCGCTGGTCGTGGCGTAATCCGCTCCAGCCATGCGACCCACGGCCTGAAGCTTGGCTTGGTCAATCCGGGTCCCGTCGAGCAGATCATCGTCGACATGGAAGACCTTGATCTCCCCAATGATGAGATTGGCACTCATCGGACCGGTTCCGACCGGAATGATGTCGAGGACCACACACTCGAAAGAAGCCTTGGCCTCGCCGACCCGCGGCGCGCCAATGACGTCGGAAGGGACCGCCGTCAGTCCCGCATGGGCGAACTCGTCGACGTCGTGGTCGAGGGTCGCCGCAGTCATATTGACCGCTCCAATAACCTCGCGGGTGACAACGTTGTGTGTGAACTCGCCGGTGTGGCGGAGGTTCGCCAACGTGTCCTTCGGATGGCCTTCACGGGTCAACGGCGATACGACAACGCACGGCGGCGCAGCTCCGATCGCATTGAAGAACGAAAAGGGCGCCAGGTTGAAGACGCCGGTCTCGCTCACCGAGCCGATCCAACCAATCGGTCGCGGCACCACCAGGCCGGTGGCGAGCTTGTAACCGTCGACCGGTGCCATCTCCGACACCAGGAACGTTGCCACTCCGGTCAGCCGTTCCAACGATTGCGATGCACGAGTTCATCGAGCGGCTTCCTACCGACCGGCAGCGTGGATCGCTGGACTTGGCGGCCCTCTCGCTCAGCGTCCTTGTTCTCGTACCCAACCGCAATGGCGTAGCGACAGAACGCCTCGTCGGGAATGCCCAACACCTGGCGGGCAACTTCTTCGCTATGCAACGTTACCGGGCAGGTGCCCACCCCGATTGCCGCGGCGCCCAACATGATGTTCTGCGCAACCCTGCCGGTATCAAAGTCGTAGCCTCCCGGAAGACGCACCAGGGCGATCGCCATCGGTGCGTTCACGACCGGCGTCATGAAACTGCCCGCCCCGGTGAGGGCCGCTTTCTGCTCCGGATCATCAATGACGATGAACGACCACAGTTGCCGGTTCTTGGCTGAACCCGTCCAACGAGCTGCCTCCAGAATGGCTGCCAGGTCGGGGGCCGACACGGGACGCTTCTGAAAGCGTCGGACGGTCCGGAGGCCAAGAATATCGTCGTAGGTTGTCATCACTGCTCCTCGAATCCTGTATCGGCCAGCATACCGACGGATTCGTTGATGGCTGATAGTCGCTCACCGCTGGCGTGACCGGCGCCAGGATGCCTGTTGAGTAGGATCGGCAGATGGCAACGTGGGCAAACTGGGTCGGCAATCAATCGTTTGAGCCACGCGACGTCGTCGCCGTTTCAACTGCGGAGGAAATCCAGCAGCGGGTGGCCGATGCGGCGGCAAGCCGAACGAGGGTGCGCACGGTTGGTACGGCCCATTCGTTCACACCCATCGTGGAGACCGATCTCCTCCTTGACACCTCGGCGATGCGAGGCATTGTGCACATCGACGCCGATCAGCAGTTGGTGCGAGCGTTACCGAAGACGACGATTGGTGACTTCGGCGAACCGTTGTGGGAACACGGCCTAGCACTCGCCAATCAGGGCGACATCGACACGCAGGCGATTGCCGGTTCTGTCGCCACCGCCACCCATGGGTCGGGGCGTCGGTTTCCGTCATTCTCTGCAACGCTCGAAGGCGCCAAACTGGTCGACGGGACAGGGCAACTCGTGGAAGTGACCCGCCAGACCCACCCCGATCACCTAGCTGCACTGCAGACGTCAATCGGCCTGCTTGGCATCATGACCGAGCTGACCATCAAGCTCGCTCCCGCGTACCACCTGCACGCTCGAACCGACATCATGCCGTTCGACGAGGTGCTGGAAACCTTTGCTGACGATATCGACACCTACCGTCATTACGGGCTGTTTTGGATGCCGACCGACGAGTCGGCTCGTCTGTACAACCTGGAGGGGGCCGGCGCCGACGACTGCGTCGTGAAGCGATATCTCGAGGTAGACCCGACAGACACGGTCGAACTCGGACCACACGAACGTATGGATCGCGCCTACCGGATCTATCCCATGGTCTATGACCCCAACTTCCACGAAGTTGAGTATTTCCTGCCCCTAGAGCGATGGCGCGACATCCTCGTGGAGATGCGGCGTCTGATGCTCCGCTGGCATCCGCTGAGTATCTACCCGCTTGAGATTCGGTTGGTAGCGGCTGAGGACGCCTGGATGAGTCCGAACTATCACCGTGAGAACCTCGTGGTATCGATATCGGGCCAGCCGGGCGCCGAGTACTGGCCGTACCTGCGAGCCTGTGACAGCCTCTTTGCCGAGTTCGGTGGACGGCCCCACTGGGGCAAGATGCACTTCATGACGGCCGACCGTCTGGCCCGTCTGTTCCCCCGCTACGAGAACTTCCTTGACGTGCGGCGTCGGTTCGATCCCAACGGTGTGTTCCTCAACGACCACCTGCAGCCCCTATTCGGTTAGCCCCGATGAAGACCCACTTCGAGTTCCGCTCCGACAAGTTCCCGCCATACGACGGCGAAGAGGACCAGCTCAATCCAGGGGTCTGGGGTCGACGACTCGCCGAATACCTGGTTGAGAAGCTGTCCGCAACCGAGATCGATACGGAAGCCTTGATTGCCGAAGACTGGGGCTGGTACATCCCCATCCACAACGAACGATTCAGACTGGCGATTTGCTGCGGCCACCAAGACGGCGACGACAACGAGTTCTTGATCTTCACCGACCCGAGCACACCAAGGGTTCGTAAGGGATTCAAGAAGTTGGACACCACCACCGAACTCACCCAACTCACCGAGACGCTCCACCAGATCCTGTCTTCGGACGGGGAGATCCGCGACCTCGTGTGGTCAGAGCCTCACTAGAGGCGTCCGCAACCGACGAACACCACTCGCCCACCACGAGGTTCGATGAGCGCTCATGCCTCCGTGCGCTCAGGAGTCCAGTGGCAAGGTCGGACCGCTGACAACGCCGACAGTGAACGAGAAAACACATTTAGCCGGTTCCAGATGGCAACCACGGTGTTTGGCATAGCTAGAAACAGGGGCATCCAGCCCGCGTCGTTCGGCGGGCACCTTTTGCCTTGGGAGGAGAAAAAACAGATGTCTGTTTCTACTATCAATACCGGGGGCCACATAGCGGCCGCAGGTAAACACCGAAGGACGATTGCCCTTCTTGTAGCCCTTGTGACTGCTCTCGCATCACTCGGTGCCCTCGCCGCACCCGCCGACGCAGCGAAGAAGACCGACCCGCCGGGTCAACTCGTCCAGATCCAGCTGCTGGCATTCAACGATTACCACGGCCACGTGCAGTCAAGTACCCCCGGAACCGTGGATGGAACTCCGGCCGGTGGCGGCGAATATCTGTCGGCGATGCTTAAGAGTCTTCGTGCTGGCAACAAATACAGCCTCACGGTGGCTGCCGGCGACCTCATCGGTGGCTCGCCTGCCTTCTCCGGCCTCTTCCATGACGAACCATCGGTCGAGTCACTCAACGCGATGGGCCTCGACGTTTCGAGCGTCGGCAACCATGAGTTCGACGAGGGCGTTACCGAACTGCTGCGCATGCAAGACGGTGGTTGCCACCCGGTCGACGGCTGCTATTTCCCTGGGATCCCTTTCGCTGGAGCCAATTTTCAATGGCTGGCCGCAAATACTGTTGATGCGGACGGCAAGACCCCATTGCCCCCGTACTGGATCAAGAAGTTCGAGAGCGTCAAGATCGGTTTCATTGGGATGACCCTCGAAGGCACTGCGAACATTGTTGCGGCCGCTGGTATCCAAGGTTGGGACTTCCTTGACGAAGCCGAGACGGCCAACGCTCTCGTTCCGATTCTGAAGGCTCAGGGCGTCGATGCCATCGTTGTCCTCTTGCACGAGGGCGGTTCGCAGAATCCTCCGCCAGGGGTTGTGAACGCTTGTCAAAACATGTCGGGACCGATCCTGGCCATCAACGACGCTCTCAGTCCGGCGATAGACGTACTCGTTACGGGCCATACGCACCTGCCTTACAACTGCCGCATTCCTGACTCGGCAGGCAATGAGCGTATCGTCACGAGTGCCTATTCGTATGGACGAGTCGTCTCAGAAATGGACCTTGTCATCGACAAGCGCACCAACGACATCCGACGCGACCTCAGTGTGGCAACCAACCACGTCGTGGAGCAGGCAGCACTCACCCCCGACCCGGCGGTCACTGCGGTGCTCGATAAGTGGAATCCACTTTTCGAGGCAGCCGACAGCATCGTGGTCGGGAACATCACTGCCGACATCAATCGGGGCGGCTTCGAAGGCTCCCTTCGCAGTGTTGAATCACCGGCAGGCAACCTGGTGGCCGACGCTCAGGCTTGGGCCACGTCTTCAAACGGAGCTCAGATGGCGTTCATGAACCCGGGTGGGGTGCGTTCTGACCTCACGTACCTATCGTCGACCGGCGAGGGCGACGGAGTCGTGACGTACGGGGAAGCGTTCACGTTCCAGCCGTTCGGCAACACGTTGAAGACATTCCCGATGACCGGAGCCCAGATAATGAGCGTGCTTCAGCAACAATGTCAGCCGGCCAGATTCCTGCACCTGGGGGTCTCGGACGGAGTGACGTACGACCTGTCGAAGACGATGGTCGGCAGTGCCTGCACGGGCGTGACCATTTCGAACTTGAAGCTCAACGGCGCTCCTATCCTGCCAGGATCGACCTACATCGTGACGGTCAATAGCTTCCTGGCCGATGGCGGTGACGGCTTCAGCACGTTCGGCACGATCAACCCGGCGTTGCGACTGGAAGGCGGAGTCGACCTCGAAGCCCTCGCCAATTACCTGGCGGCGTTTAGCCCGGTGGCTCCCCCGAGCATCGATCGGGTCAACGAACTGCCCTAGTCCGAGGACAAAACAACAAACCGAGTCAAAGCTGGGCCCGACCGGAAACGGTGGGGCCCAGCTTCGTTCTGGTGTGTCGATAGCAGCAGCCTGTTCTGACGGTTATGGTTGGCTATCGGCCGAAAGGGATCTCACGGCTATCAGCCAGACTCCGAACCCACACGACCCGTTCGCAGTCTTGCGCCCGGACTGGCTTCTCGCGGTCAAGGTCGATGTGGATTCAACGTCACGCCCCGAACCCGTTTCGCATCATCGGTTATTTGTCTCCGACGTCGCCGTCCGTGTTTCAGAGGATGACCAGGCGGTTCTATTCCATGATCGGATCGAAATCCACCACCCCCGTGGTTGGATGGGTGTCGCCGCTCGATTCCTCTACGAACTCGACGCGCGGAGGTATCCGAGCTTTAAGGCCCGAGCTGAGCGAGCTCACGAACTCGCACTGACCCGTTTCCCGGCCGACAGGATCATCTCAGTCGCACTCCTCGGAACCGGCGAAGCCCGCTACCCATGAAGTCTCCCGCATCGTTCTGAACCGGCAAGAAAGGACCGAAGTTGCAACGTCATACTCTCCAGATGACCGTCGTGCTGGGACTGATTGTTTCTGGATGCTCAAGCGGGCCCGGCTTATCCGATTCGACGGTCCCATCCACTTCCCCATCGACAACGGCCGCCGCTGCAACGATCGCAACAACTGCGGCACGAACAGACTCGACTGCCGCTGAAGCGGCGTTCACCGAAACCACTGACCTGGTCTACATGAACCAGAACGGCGTGGAGCTACTTATGGACGTGTATGTTCCTGTCGGTGACGGGCCGTGGCCGGTGGTCGTCGCTTTTCACGGCCTCGACTCCAATGTGAAGGACGAACTATCCACCGTCGCAGTTGCCGAGGCAGCCGCGGCCGAAGGCATGCTCGTGTTCACACCGACATGGATCGTCTTTGACCCGCCGCCCTTCCCATTGACGGTCGACACCTTCAGGGGATTCACAGCCGCAGCAAACTGTGCGGTCGCGTTCGCGCAGCAAAGTGCGCCCGATCTCGGTGGCGATCCAGCCACCACGGTTCTGCATGGGTTCTCAGGAGGCGCAGGAGCCGCGTTGCTAGCTGCAGTCGAACCTAGCGACACAGCAATTGCTGGCTGCGAGACGAATGCTTCACCAACTCTTGTCAACGGCGCAGTCCTCGGTGACGGGGAGTACTTCCTGCATTCAGAGAACTTTGAAACTGCCTTCGAATCCGATCTTGAGGCGATGCAGACGGAGGTGGCCTTGATGAACGAGGCGGCCAACTGGCCGCCGGGCCTGAACGCCAAGTTCTTCCTGTGGGTGGCCGCCAGTGGCACAGGGTCCAGAGGGATCGGCGATCCAACGGATGAATCGGGGTGGCTTGCCATGCGGGACCCCGACGGGTCGATCCGAGCGGATCTCGAACGGCTCAACCAACTCGAAGACGGCATCATCTCGAACGTCGATGCCGCCCAACTTCTCGTGCTCCGATTGACCGAAGCCGGATTCGAGGCGACCGTCGACGAATATCCCGGCGGGCACACCACCCTTGACAAACTGCCCGAAATCGTCGGCTATCTGCGAGCGGCCGCTTCGAAATAGCCACGGCTGCCCGAATGACAGACCGGCTGATGCCGACTCAGGAACCGGGGGTGGCACGCCAAACAGTACGCCGCAATGACGGCAACGGGCTGGTCAGACTGGAAGCTCAGTCGTTATGCCCGAAACAGGCTTTACACAACCTTGATTGAGACGAGGGCCGTTCCTTGATCTTGCTCTGGTCAACTGTGACCAAGCAAAAGAAAGGAACCACCATGATGTGGGGTTACGGAGGGTACGGAGTTATTTGGATGCTGCTCTTTTGGGTTGGAGTCGCTTTTCTGATCGCATGGGCGGTTCGGGGCCGCGACGAGTCCAAGCAGGAGCATCGGGCGATCGCAATTCTCGAAGAACGATTCGCTCGTGGCGAAGTAGAAGAAGACGAGTTCAAGACTCGTCGAGCCCAGCTGAGTTCATAGCCAATGAAACGGCACTATCTGCTCATTGCTGGTTTGGTCCTGGTGGCGGTCTCGGCTTGCGGGCCGGCCGTCCAGGGGTCGGCGGGTTCAAGATCCGTGTGGTTCGGGCAACATATGGCCGGATACGGACACATGGGCTGGAGTGACAGCGCTCCGAGTTCGCAGAGTACGATCAATGGGGCACGTGAGATAGTCATCACGTCGACAGAATTCGGGTTTTCCCCGTCTGCGATTACCGGAACGGTTGGCGAGTCGATCAACGTCGTCCTCGTCAACGACGGCAGCGTCACCCACGATTGGTCCGTCCCGGAGCTTGGCGTGCGGATCGTCGCAAACCCCGGTCAACAAGCCACGGCTGGCTTCACGCTTGATGCCGCCGGCTCGTACC
>JAGXFS010000125.1 GCA_024637275.1 Acidimicrobiia bacterium | reverse complement strand
GCGTCGAACTGGACCTTCCCAGTGGCATCTACACCATCACCGAGGATCTGCTGCTCGTCGATGGTTGGGACCTGGCTTCGATCGTCTGTTCAGGAGAGTCAGACGTCGATGGCAGCACGGTCTCTTTGTACGTGCCTCCAGGCCAGACCGTTGGCTGCACCTTCGTCAATACCGAGGCTGAAATTCCGCTCGGGATCATCGGCGACTTCGTTTGGAACGACACCGACGGCGATGGGGTACAGGATGCCGGTGAATCTGGCGCCTCCAATGTCGGAGTCGATCTGCTTGGTGCTGAGTCTGGTGACGTGTTGTTGTCGACGACCACCAACGCCGCAGGCGTGTACGTAATAGCGAATGTGCCAGAGGGTGACTACGTAGTCCAGTTTTCGGTTCCGGAACCGTGGGTTTTTGCCCCGGCCAATGCTGGAGGTGACGACAGGCTTGACAGCGACGTGATCGAGGTGGTTGCGGTCTCTGCCGGGGCATCCGGTCTGCTCGCCGGGGCGTCGACAGTGGTGCTCGCCGCGGGCGGCACGGTCGGTCGCACCGGGTCGTTCGTTGTGCCGGCCGGAGCAACGGACATGACAATCGATGCAGGCATCTTCCAGGTGCTGGTGCTGCCGGAACCACCGGTTACGAACCCGGAGACGCCGACGGTTACTCCGCCGGTCGTTACATCGACACCAACGGCCGTGGATGACACGAAAGTACAGGGTGTTCAGACTACATTGCCGCAGACGGGCTTTGCCGATTGGCAGACCGGAATGCTGGCCATTGCACTGATGCTCGGCGGCGCTGGGGTGCTGCTGGCATTCCGTAGGAAAGAAGACATCGTCTACATGACTTCGGGTTTCAGTAACCGACTCGGACGGTAGCAAGAACGTAATGCCCGTCAGGGTTCCGGGGAACCGGAATCCTGACGGTACATGACCAGGGTGAAGTGCCATTTGGGAGGCAGGAATAACATGCAGGGTATAGAGACAAGCCGCAGGGTCGGGTTTCTCATGATCGCCGTAGCCGTATTGCTCACGTCGTTTGTGATTGCCGCGCCC
Source organism: Acidimicrobiia bacterium (assembly GCA_024637275.1). GTDB lineage: Bacteria > Actinomycetota > Acidimicrobiia > Spongiisociales > JAENVV01 > JAENVV01. Next base: position 7,081 of record JAGXFS010000125.1, on the reverse strand, counting down.
CAAGCAAGCGCAACCAACGCAAATACAGACACGACCACAATTACCAGCACGACGGCTGACTCCAATGACCTCAAGCCGGTCGTTGTAAAGATCGTTCAAGGCTCCTGTGACTACCGGGACGGTGTGTCGGAGACGAACACCACCTTCTCGTTCCGTCATGACGGCATCAACACGAGCGGCAAGGTCGAGATGACGGTGACCGGGCCGAGTGGCACCTATGTTCTGACGGAAAAGACCGAGATCGAACTGGCTGCAGGCACCTACACATGGACCGCAGAGTCGATTTCTCCGTACTATGAACTCCAGCCGCCATATTCCGGCGAGTTCGTCAACCCGGAGTGTGGGCCCGAACTCGAGATCATCGAGGTTTCCGTGACACTTGGAACGTGCGAGTTCATCGACGGGGAATCTGTCACGACCGTCACGTTCTCCGTTGACGAAGGTGCGACGCTTACGATTTGGGGGCCCGATGGCCTGGTCGGTGAGTACCGCGAATCCGGCAGTGTCGAGGTCCAACCAGGGTCCTACACCTGGAGTGCAGATGGCGATGACGGCTACGAGGTTGCGGAACCGAATTCAGGTGAGTTTGAGGCAATTGCATGCGATCAAGAACTACAGACGGCAACAGTCGCGTTGAGTTTCAGTGCGTGTGTCTGGGACGGTCAGAATTCCTGGACCGGAGTGACCGCGTCGATAACCCCTGACGAGGGCGCAACCATCCTGGTCGATGGCACGATCAAGTTCACCTTTGACGGTCAGACCCTGAACGTCGGTCCGGGTGAACATACCTGGACCGCATCGGCGGTGGCACCGTATCAACTGGAAGGTGACAGCACGGGCAAATTCATAGCCGGGGCCTGCGTACCGCTGAGTTCCCTCGGCGACACCGTATGGCACGACATTGATGCTGACGGGCTGCAGGGCGCAACCGAGCCCGGCGTGCCCAACATTGATGTGTCCCTCCAGGTTGAGGGCGTATCCGTTGCGGTTGACGTGACCGATGAGAACGGCGAGTACTTGTTCGAGGATCTCGAGCCGGGTGTCGAGTACACGGTCGTGTTCATGATCCCGGATACGTGGGCGTTCACGACGCCTGACGTCGGATCGGATGATGCCGTAGACAGTGACGTCGTTGGGGCCACGGGTCCCGTCGGTCAAACCGAAGAAGTGACGTTGGCGGCCGGCGAGGTCAACTTGACCGTCGATGCCGGTATCTACTTGATCGAGGTTCTGCCCGATACCCCGGTCACCCCCACGACTCCTGTAACTCCAACGACCCCGAAGCCGAATACGCCGGTTACGCCAGCTACCCCGACCACGGCGACGGAAGTTGACGATACGAAGGTGCTCGGTATCCAAACTGAGTTGCCTGCCACGGGTTTGGATGACTGGCGAGCCGGGCTCCTGGCGCTGGCACTGGTTATGGCCGGCGCGGGCATCCTGCTGGTCGCCCGCAAAGAAGACAACGACCTGGGTGTTGTCGGGCTGAACTAGCCGAGCCGTTCACTCAGATAAGCGCGAACACGAGCCGTGGACCCCGGAGTAACCTCCGGGGTCCACTTGTATGGAGCTAGCGATGGAATCGACATACGACCCGAAGATCACCGAGGCAACCTGGTACGAAGCGTGGGAGCAAGCCGGAATCTTCAAACCTGAGTATCGGCCTGATGGGGAACCCTTCGTCGTCGTGATTCCGCCTCCCAATGTCACCGGTGTGCTGCACCTGGGCCACGCACTGAACCACTCTATCCACGACATGATCGTCCGACGCAAGCGTATGCAGGGATATGCCGCGCTGTGGATCCCGGGAACCGATCATGCCGGCATCGCAACGCAGAACATCGTCGAACGCCAACTGGCCGACGAGGGGATGAACCGGCACGACATCGGGCGGGAAGGCTTTATCGAGCAGGTGTGGGCCTGGAAGCACCAGTCCGGGGGCACCATCACCCGACAGATGCGCCGACTTGGCGACTCATGTGACTGGAGTCGCGAGCGGTTCACGATGGATGACGGCTTATCTGCCGCCGTACGTGAAGTGTTCGTTCGGCTATACGAAGAGGATCTGATGTACCGGGGCAACCGGATAATCAACTGGTGTCCTCGGTGTGAGACGGCTCTGGCAGAGATCGAAGTCGAATTCGAAGAGGAAGCGGGCGAACTCGTCCACATCGCGTACCCGTTCACCGACGGCAGCGGTTCGATCACGGTCGCCACTACCCGCGCCGAGACGATGCTTGGCGACACCGGTGTGGCAGTCCATCCCGACGACGAGCGTTACCAGGCAGCGATTGGCAAGACCCTGACGCTGCCGCTGGTCGGTCGCGAGATTCCGGTTGTGGCTGATGAGGCGGTCGAGATGGACTTCGGTACCGGAGCCGTCAAAGTCACGCCAGCCCATGATCCCACCGACTTCGAGATTGGCCAGAGGCACGATCTCGAGTCGATCACCATCTTTGATCGTCAGGCCGTTGTCAACGAAGCGGGCGGGTCGTTTGCCGGCCTCGATAGGTTCGCCGCCCGTGCCGCTGTCAAGGAAGCGCTGGCGGCCGCAGGAGCGCTCGTGGACGTCGAGGAGCGCCGTCATCCGGTTGGGCACTGTTACCGATGCCACACCATTATCGAGCCGATTCTGTCCTTGCAATGGTTCGTGCGGGTCAAGCCGTTGGTGGGCCCGGCGATCGACGCCGTGCGAGACGGCGAGAGTCGGTTCATTCCGCAACGATGGGAAAACAGCTACTTCCACTGGATGGAGAACCTTCGGGATTGGTGTGTGTCGCGCCAGATCTGGTGGGGTCATCGGATCCCCGCCTGGTACTGCGACGAATGCGATGAAGTGATCGTGGCGCGCCAGGATCCAACGAGTTGCCCATCGTGCGGGCATTCCGGGCTTTCCCAGGATGAAGACGTACTCGATACCTGGTTCTCGTCCGCACTCTGGCCATTCAGTACGCTCGGCTGGCCTGAGCAAACCGAAGATTTGGAACGCTTCTATCCAAACTCGGTGATGATCACCGGCTTCGACATCATCTACTTCTGGGTGGCCAGGATGCTGAAAATGGGCATTCACTTCCTCGGAGAAGTGCCGTTCCCCGACATCATCATTCATGGCCTCGTGCGAACCGCTGACGGAGCGAAGATGTCCAAGTCGGTCGGGAACGCGGTCGACCCGATGGATGTGATCGCCGAACACGGCGCGGACGCTTTACGTCTCGCCCTGCTTCAAGCGGCCTCGCCCGGCCAGGATGTGCCGCTCGACGATGAGTGGATCCGAGCCGCCCGCAAGTTTGGCAACAAGCTCTGGAATGCGACTGCGTTTGCGTTGATGAACCTCGATGAGAGCGTCCCGCCCGATGGCTATCCGACGCCGAGCCATCCGGTCAACCGGTGGGTGTTGGGCCGCTTGCAGGCAGTGGTGGAGCGCTACGACGAGCTCTGTGACGAGTACCGTCTGGCAGACGCGCTGAGCCTGCTGTATTCGTTCACCTGGTCCGAAGTGTTCGACTGGTATCTGGAGATGTCGAAGCCCTTGTTCAAGGACGACTCGTATCGCCTCGAGACCCAGGAGACACTCGGCGCCGTGATGCGAGACATCTTGCGGCTCTTCCATCCGGCCATCCCGTACCTCACCGAAGAACTGTGGTCGGAGCTGGTCGGGGTGGGATTGCTGGCCGGCGCCGATTGGCCGATCGTGCCGACCGTCGACGCGCCCCCGAATGTCGATGTCCTCATGGATTTGATTTCAGCCGTTCGCCGTTTTCGGTCCGGGCACCAGCTGTCGCCGCGGAACCCGATCGAGTTGCTGATCCTTGATAGCGACCACCTGGTCGACGACTGGTGGGCCGATCAGTTCTTGGCTGTCGTCAACGTTTCGATCAAACCGGTTTCCGCGCCGCAGGGCGCCGGGCACACCCGGCTGTTGTCCGGATCGGTCCAAGGCTTTATTGGTCTCGCCGGGTTAATCGATGTGGACGCCGAGGCGCGACGGATCCGCAAGACGATGGCTGATGCTCAAACCGAACTAACCAAGGCCTCAAAGAAGCTCTCGAATCAGGGCTTCCTCGCCAAGGCTCCCGATGATGTTGTGGCGAAAGAGCAATCCAAAGCTGACGAAGCTCAAGCCATGATCGACAAGCTGACGGCGCAGCTCCAAGAACTCGGCCAATGATCGAAACACACGCCGAAGCGCTGGCTTACCTGGATAGCCACATCGGGTACGGGATCCGTCCTGGCCTGACCCGCACGGCAGATGTCCTGGCGATGATGGGGGACCCTCAGAACGACTATCGCATCATTCTGGTGACCGGCAGCAATGGGAAGACGTCGACGACGAGGCTGCTGAGCTCGCTGTTGACCGCGCACGGGTTGCGGGTCGGGAGTTTCACGTCACCGCACCTCGAGCGGATTGAAGAACGATTTGGTCTCGATAACGAGTCGGCCGACCCCGATGAGTTCGTCCAGGCCGTCGCCGATGTTGCCGTCTTCGCCGATCTGTACGAGGCCAAGACTGGCGAGAGCCTGACCTATTTCGAGTTGACGACAGTCATCGCCTACGCGTTCTTCGCCGCCCAAGCAGTCGATGTCGCCGTGGTCGAAGTGGGCATGGGCGGACGCCTGGACGCCACGAACGTGGCCGATGCCGACGTCGCAGTTATTACGGGCATCTCGCTCGAACACACCGACGTCCTCGGTGAAACACTCGGGGAGATCGCCACCGAGAAAGTGGGCATCACCCGCTCCGGAGCTGTGCTCATGGAAGGGCCGTTGCCGCAAGAGGCACGCGACGTGGTCATTGCCCACTGCGAGGCGAACGGAGTGCAACGGGTCACGTTCGGGGTGGACGTAACGCTTGGTGAGTTCGCCCCGGCGGTCGGTGGCTGGCTGGTCACCGTCGAGGGGGTTCATGCCACCTATCCCGATATATTTCTCCCGCTTCACGGTGATCATCAACTTGTCAATCTGACCGTGGCGATCGGAGCCGCCGAAGCGTTCTTTGGCCGAGCCATGCCAGAGGACGCGGTTGAAGAAGGGATTGCGGCGGTTACGGTCCCCGGTCGCCTCGAAACAGTATCGATCGAACCGCTCGTGATTATCGACGGTGCCCACAACCCCGAAGGTATCGAAGCGGCGGCCGCGGCATTGGACGCGTTCGGCCAGCGAGATTGGGTTGTCATCTTCGGGGCAATGGCCGACAAGGATGTTGCAGCGATGATTCCTACGCTTGGCACGTTTGCGAATTCCGTCATCACTACGGCGGTGGATCACGAACGGGCAGCAGACCCCACCCACCTCGCGGAGCTAGCCGCCACATTGCTCGAGGTGCCGGTCCAGGCCACCGCCACGACCGCCGAGGCGCTGGAACTTGCCCGCCGCCAACTCGGAGAAAACGGAGCGATCCTGGCCATCGGATCGTTGTACCTGGCCGGGGATATTCGCACGCAAGTCCTCTAAAAAACCACCCTTCGTGGTCGAGTCCTCGCTCCATTGGGAAATTGCCTGGTCGGTACGTATCATCTGGGCGAACCCCCGATTATTCAGGATGTATTCACATGGCTATCGAACATACTTTCATCATGGTCAAGCCTGACGGCGTGGCACGGCGGTTGGTCGGCGAGGTCGTCGGACGGCTTGAGTCCAAGGGGCTGACGCTCGAGAAGATGCGAATGTTGACCATCTCTGACGCCATGGCAGGCGAGCACTATGCCGAGCATGTTGAGCGGCCGTTTTTTGGCGATCTCATCTCATTCATCACGAGCGGCCCGGTCGTGGCCATGGAGTGGAGCGGCGAGAGCGCGATTTCGGTTTGCCGCACCCTCATGGGCGCTACGAATCCCGCTGAGGCAGCTCCCGGAACGATCCGGGGCGACCTGGCCACCGTGCTCACCGAGAATATTGTCCATGGTTCGGACAGCCCGGATTCCGCATCGCGGGAGCTGGCCTTGTTCTTTACTGCTTAGAAGAGAAGTGCGGACTAAACTCGGTCCAACCGGATTAAGGGGCCTACGTGGCTGATTCCCTCTTTGCCTTCGCGGGCCAGGACATGGCAATTGATCTCGGTACTGCCAACACGCTCGTGTACGTGCGCGGGCAAGGCATCGTTCTGAACGAACCGTCGGTGGTAGCGATCAATACCCAGACTCAACGCGCCCTCGCAGTTGGCATGGAAGCCAAGCGGATGATCGGCCGAACTCCCTCGCACATCCAGGCGATACGACCTCTGCGTGACGGGGTCATCGCCGACTTCGACATCACCGAAAAAATGCTGCGCTACTTCATTCAGAAAGTTCATCGTCGCAAGTGGGCTCGTCCCAGAATCGTGATCTGCGTTCCGTCCGGCATCACACCCGTAGAGCGCCGGGCGGTCGAAGAGGCCGCCTATCACGCCGGGGCGCGCCGGGCGTACACCATCGAGGAGCCCATGGCCGCGGCCATCGGCTCTGGCCTGCCGATTCATGAACCCGCCGGCTCGATGGTCGTCGACATTGGTGGTGGGACCACTGAAGTCGCCGTCATCTCGCTCGGTGGCATCGTGGTTTCTCGTTCGATCCGGGTAGGGGGAGACGAGCTCGACGAAGCGGTGATCGATTGGGTGAAGAAGGAATACAACCTGCTCCTCGGTGAACGTACCGCCGAGCAGCTCAAGATGGCCATTGGCTCTGCCTATCCATATGCGGAAGAACCATCGGCCGAAGTCCGCGGTCGCGACCTCGTGACCGGTCTCCCGAAGACAGTGGTTCTCTCCAGCCCGGAGATTCGTGAAGCCATCGAAGAACCTGTTGCTGCGTTTGTCGATGCGGTGAAATACACCCTCGACAAGACTCCTCCAGAACTTGCTGCCGACATCATGGAACGCGGCATCGTGCTTACCGGCGGCGGGGCACTCCTGCGCGGCCTTGACGAGCGACTCGCCTACGAGACCGGCATGGCGATTGTCACCGCTGATCGGCCACTGCAATCGGTGGTGCTTGGATCGGGTAAGTGTCTGGAAGAGTTCGACGTACTTCAGGGAGTGTTGGCGAGTTCCAGCCGGGCCTGATGGTAACTGCCGCAAATGGATAGGCGCCGCCACAGCAACCCCACG
>JAGXFS010000124.1 GCA_024637275.1 Acidimicrobiia bacterium | reverse complement strand
GGCAAGATTTCCTGAGCGAAGTGACCCCCGGCCACGGCCTGTCTGGCTCGAGCATGCGAGTCGGCGGCCAACCTATCGAGATAGTCCCTGCTCAACGACCACTCGGCGGCAACGAGTTCGGCGGATACGCCGGGCGGAACGAGCTTGTATCGATCTTGCATGGTTGGTCCGAATGGCTGCCCGGGTCCTTGATATGCCGTTACTCCCATGGGAATCCGGGTCATGGCTTCCACCCCGGCGGCAACCACGACTTCATGGGCGCCCGCTATGACGCCTTGAGCGGCGAAGTGGATGGCCTGGAGGGAAGAAGCGTCCTGGCGGTCCACCGTCGTACCACTAACGCCTGGGGGAAATCCGGCGGCGAGTGCCGCGTTACGCCCAATATTGAAGCCTTGCTCCCCCGTCTGCATAACGCAGCCCATGATCACGTCCTCGACGAGCGCCGGGTCGATTCCGGTACGGCTGATCAGCGCAGCCAGCGGTAGTGCCGCCAGGTCTACGGCATGTAGATCCTTAAGTTGCCCTTCGCGACGCCCGATCGGGGTACGAACCGCGTCGACGATGACCGCTCTTGACAGGGAAATCTCCAGGTAGCTCCGAGCAGCGTACACCGGTCATCGATTTCGGTTTCGTGTCGATGCCGGTTTGGGCGTAAACTACCCGGACCCCGGGGCTGTAGCTCAGCTTGGCAGAGCACCTGGTTTGCAACCAGGGGGTCAGGGGTTCAAATCCCCTCAGCTCCACAATCGAATCGGTCCATCCCGACGGTATCCATTGACAATTCAAATCCGGATCAGGTCTGGTGGCAGCATCCACCAATCTGGCTGATACAATTCCGGATCCTTCGGGCCTATAGCTCAGCTTGGTTAGAGCGCTTCCCTGATAAGGAAGAGGTCCCTGGTTCAAATCCAGGTAGGCCCACAGAAGCAGATTCCCCGCTCCCCGAAGCGGGGAATCTGCAATCTACCCTGGCGGCGATCCTCTCCGAAGACAGCCTCCTGGTAAGCGGTTCGGCCCCAAGCGCTTCCAGGCTTTTGTCTGCCCAAAGACAAAGAGACCCGCCTTCCGGCAGGTCTCTCTGCTTTTCCCCCCGCTTTTCCCCCAGAAATAACCACCCAGAGCGAAAGTTTTCGCGACCCTGGTTCAGGGACACGAGGGGCCCGAGGCGTTAGCTCTCGGGCCCATCGATCCCTGGCGACACCGGACAGAATCACCGATGTTGTGGGAAGAGTAGCTGGGAGGCTATCTAGCACCGGTGGCGTAGGCCGTACTCGCCCTCCTAATATATAACCGCTCACGGCGCGATTCTATGGGCCGCTCGACCCATTTTTCCAGAGCTAGTCATTCGACCTGCGTACAATGGCCTCATGAAAATACGAAACATTCTCATTCTCACAGCTCTCGCCGGAGCAATCGCGTCCTACCTAAACAAGCAGAAACAGCTCGATCCCCCTTCGGCTGACGGCATCTGGAAACCCGTAAACCCACTCTCCGAGTGAAGGTCACGCTGAGTAGGAAAACACCGCTCCTGCAGCGGGTATCGCGGGTGTTGACCGCCGACCCGACCATCACCACGGTCAGCTACTGGGACGGACGAAATGACACAGATGTAACTGTCGCGTACGCCGACGATGAGGCGGTCGGACCCGCGCCACGGTTCGTGGTCACAGCTGATGAGCGGCTCGAGGGGTCCGGCATAGCCGACTGCAACCCGCTCGGCCTCGCGAAGGCCCTGTCGCGGGTGGCCGGCGGACACGTGAAGCACATTTCGTGGGCAAAACCCGGTAGTTCCCGTGGGGCCGAGCCGGTTCGTTTCCCATCGCCGGTCGGGCTGCGGTACGGCTCAAAGGTAACTGACACCCTCACGATGGCTCCGGCCGGATCGGCCATTGCCTCTTTCGTAGTCGAGATCGAGACAGAGGGAGGTCCGATTCAGTACGCAGTCGTCGACGACTCCGAGTTCCTGGCGGCAGTCTGCTGGGCGGCCGGCGTTATTGCTTCTGGCCCGGTCTTGGAATCGCCACGGCAGCTGACACCCATCGACGTCGCGGAAACCTACGTACGTGCCTGCCAGGCGGCCGGAATTGTCATTGCCCGGCAAGAACCGAGCAGTTAGCGTCCCGTCGGAGCCGGAGCTTTCGTCGGTGTCTCGACTGGCGTAGCCGCGACTGTCTCGCTCGTTGACGGGGCCGTCTGCCATGACTGAACCTGTCGGACCGGACGGTTAGATGCCGTGACCGGAGCATTGAATGATTCCTCGAGCACGACGACTTCAAGACCACCCACGACGTCTGAGATCAAGTTGTACATGACCGCTCCGAGGGTCGTCATGCCGGTCATCAGCACCGTGAAAGCCACGCCTAAGAACGCGGCCAGGCGGAACATGTAGTCATTGGTGGGTACCAGCGGACCAGCTGCCACATCCCGAAGGCCAATACTGGACAACGAATCCTCGATGAAGGTCGGATAACCAGCCGCGGTCACGAAGGACCAGAAGATGATGCCGCCCAGCACCAGCGCCAGGCCCATGACCGCGTACAACGCGAACGAGACCTTCAGGACTGTCCAGGGATCAATCTTGCGGATAATCCGACGCACTCTGCGTACTTGGGCCATACGGCGTTCAGCTCCTTGCCGGGTTCAGGAAAGTGTAATGCAGTACGGGGTTCAACCCTACGTTCAAAGAACGACAAGGCCCTCCTAAGAGTTCCGGACTCATGCTTGGTTTCCGTTTTCGATCCCAGATTCGGTCCCAGATTCGGTCTCGGGTTCGTCCTCATGGAGCACGACGGCGAAGGCGGCGATCAGGTCGCCCTCGGGAAGGTTCATCACCTTGACCCCGCTCGCTCCTCGTTTCTGACGGCTGATCTTCTTGACCGGGGTCCGGATGGCTACACCAGAAGAGGAAATGACGAACAGTTCCATGTCGTCGCTTACCGCCCGAGCACCGACCATGACTCCCCGAACCCGGGTCAGTTTCATCGTCTTGAGACCGATTCCGCCACGCTTCTGTGGCCGGAACTCGTCCATCTTGGTGCGCTTGCCGTACCCGCCCGACGTAAGGAGCACGAGCTCCGAACCGTCGGTGCTTGAGGCCGCTGACACAACCCGGTCGCCTTCGCGCAATCGAATGCCTCGAACGCCCTGGGTCGCCCGGCCCATCGGACGTAGGTCGTTTTCTGAGAAGCGGATACCCATGCCCTGTTCGGTGAAGATCAGGACGTCGTTTTCGCCGTTGGTGGTCCGGACCGCCACGACTTCGTCGTCCTCTTGCAACTTGATGGCAATCAACGACGACTGCCGTGAGTCATACTCGGAGAAAGCGGTCTTCTTCACAACGCCATTCTTGGTGATCATCACCAGGTAGCGGGCGGTCTCGTAGTCCCGCGTGTCAACGATGGCTTCGATGTGTTCGTCAGGAAGCAGGGGAAGGACCGCCTGAGCCAACACGCCCTTGGCCGTACGCGATTGACGCGGTACCTGATGGGCCTTGATCCGGTGTACCTGTCCTTTGTTCGTGAAGAACAACAAGATGGCATGAGCCGTCGTATGCAGGAGCCGGGTGATTACGTCGTCCTCGCGCACCTCGGCGGCTTTCACACCCCGACCCCCACGACCCTGCAGCCGATAGGTGTTGGCTGGTACTGACTTCAGGTAACCGGACTGCGTGACCGAGATGATCAGTTCGTCGTCGGCGATGAGGTCTTCAAGCGACAGATCGCCCTCATCCGGAACGATCCGACTGCGGCGGCTGTCCCCGAACTTGTCCCGGACCTCGTTGAGTTCATCTTTAATGATCGTTCGGCGAATCTCGGGGTCGGCGAGGATGCCTTCCAGCTCAGTGATAAGCGCCATCAACTCTTCGTAGCGTTCCCGCAGCTTGTCGACTTCAAGAGCCGTAAGCCGGCGCAAGGGCATATCAAGAATGGCCTTGGTCTGTTCCTCAGATAATTCGAATCGTTCGATCAGCGAGTTCTTGGCCGTCTCGGTGTCGGCGGAACCACGGATGATCCTGATGACCTCGTCGATGTTGTCAACGGCGATGACCAAACCCTGGACGATGTGGGCTTCACGTTGGGCCTTTTCGAGGCGGAAGCGGGTCCGCCGTTCGATCACTTCCATCTGGTGATCGATGTAGTAACCGATCAGCTCAGCGACATTGAGTGTGCGCGGAATCCCATCGACGAGCGCCACGTTATTGACGCCAAAGGAGTCTTGCAGTTGGGTCATCTTGAAGAGCTGGTTGAGCACTACCTGAGGCACTGCGTCGCGCTTGAGTTGAATAACGATACGAGTGCCGACTCGAGAGCTGGACTCATCGCGCAAGTCGGAAATCCCGTTCAGAGCCTTGTCATTCACCAACCCGGCGATGCGTTCGAGTACCCGGCTGGCTGAGACCTGATACGGGAGTTCGGTGACGACGATACAGGTTCGTCCCCTGACCTCTTGCACGTCGGTGACGGCCCGGATCTTGATCGACCCGCGCCCGGTGAGCAGGGCATCTTTGCTGCCCCGGGTGCCGACGATGTAGGCGCCCGTCGGGAAGTCGGGTCCCTTCACGAACTGGAGGTAATCCTCAACAGGAGCGTCCGGGTTGTCGATGCCGAACATAACCCCGTCGATGATTTCGCCCAGGTTGTGGGGTGCCATGTTCGTGGCCATGCCGACGGCAATTCCCTGGCTGCCGTTCGCAAGCAAGTTCGGGAACCGGGCCGGCAGGACCGAAGGCTCGTAGAACTCGCCCGAATAGTTGGAGGTGAAATCGACCGTGTCTTCGCGAATGTCCTGAAGCAAATACGACGCCAGTGGCGACAGACGCGCCTCGGTATAACGCATGGCAGCCGCTCCATCGTCGGGAGTTCCAAAGTTTCCCTGCGGGTCGATAAGCGGATAGCGCAGCGAGAAGTCCTGGCCCATACGAACCATGGCGTCATAGATGGCATCGTTGGAGTGGGGGTGATACTTACCCATGACGTCCCCAACCACGGTTGCCGACTTCCGGTGTGCCGAAGCCGACGTCATGTTGTTCTCAAACATCGAATAGATGATGCGGCGCTGAACCGGCTTCAAGCCGTCCCGGGCGTCCGGAAGCGCTCGGGACACAATGACCGACATTGCATATTCAAGGAACGACGCAGAAATCTCGTCCTTGATGTCGATTTCGGGTATGCCGTCGGTGATTTCGTCTGCCATGCGGAACTCCTAAATGTCCAGGAAGCGAACGTCTTTGGCGTTCTGCTGAATAAAGCTTTTGCGGGCCTGCACGTCGTCGCCCATGAGGATCGTGAACATCTCATCGGCGATCGCCGCGTCGTCGATCTCGACCCGCATTAACGTCCGGGTGTCCGGATTCATGGCGGTATCCCATAGCTCGTCGGCGTTCATCTCACCAAGGCCCTTAAATCGAGACGGGGTGATCTTGCGACCTTCGTTCTCGGCCATAAAGGTCGCCAGGGCCGCGTCGTCCTTGAGGTAGATGACCTGCTTGCCCATCTTGACCCGGTACAACGGCGGAACCGCCACATAGATGAACCCGGCTTCGATCAAGCCCCGCAAGTGGCGGAAAAAGAGCGTCAGAAGCAGCGTGCGAATGTGCGAACCGTCGACGTCGGCGTCAGCGAGCATCACGATCTTGTGATAGCGGGCCTTCTCAATGTCGAACTCGTCGCCGATGCCGGTCCCCGAGGCGGTAATGATCCCTTGCACCTCGTTGTTCTGGAGCGCCTTGGCAAGGCGGGCCTTCTCTACGTTGAGAATCTTGCCGCGAATGGGCAGGATCGCCTGGAACTCGGAGTCGCGAGCCTGTTTAGCCGGTCCGGCGGCCGAGTCACCCTCGACGATAAACAGTTCCGATAGTGATGCTTCGCGCGATGAACAGTCGGCCAGCTTGCCTGGCAGCGACGCCGACTCGAGTGCCGTCTTACGACGGGTCAGGTCACGCGCTTTGCGAGCGGCCTGGCGAGCTTTCTGCGCCGAAACACACTTCTCGGCGATCCGCCGTGCTTCGGCCGAGTTGCGCTCCAGCCACTCGGGGAGCATGCGGTTCATGGCCTTGGTGACATAGCTGCGGATTTCGGTATTCCCGAGCTTTGTTTTCGTCTGGCCTTCGAACTGGGGCTCACGAACCTTTACGGAGATGATGGCCGTCAAGCCCTCGCGAACGTCCTCCCCGCTGAGGTTGTCGTCCTTTTCCTTCAAAATCCCTTTGGACCGTGCGAACTCGTTGAGGGCTCTTGTCAATGCGGTACGAAACCCCTCTTCGTGGGTACCACCCTCATGCGTGTTGATGTTGTTGGCGAACGTCAGCACGGTTTCCGTGTAACCGCTCGTCCACTGCATCGCTACGTCCAGCTCATGCTGATCGGCACTGTCTTCGAACTGGAGAATTCGACCGTGAATCGGTTCGCGGCTGGTATTTAGGTGCTTGACGAAATCGATGAGCCCCTGCTTGTACAGGAAGTTCTCACCAACGAGTTCTTCGCCCCGCTCGTCGAGCAGTCTGATTTCGAGGCCCTTATTGAGGAAAGCCATTTCGCGAAGTCGCCCGGCAATGGTTTGGTAGTTGAACTCGGTCGTCTCGGTGAACGTGGCTGGTGAAGGCCAGAACGCAATCGTGGTGCCGTTCTTCTTGGCCTCGCCGACTTTCTTGACTGGGGCCTTCGGCACGCCTAGCTCAAAGGACTGCGCGTAGATTGCCCCGTCGCGACGGACTTCGGCCTCGAGACGAATCGACAGTGCGTTGACGACAGACACGCCTACGCCGTGCAGTCCACCCGAGACCTGATAGGCCCCTGAATCGAACTTACCGCCGGCATGCAACGTGGTCAGGACGGTCGTGAGCGCCGATTCCTTGGTTACCTTGTGCTTATCGACGGGAATACCACGACCGTTATCGACGACTTTGACGCCTCCGTCAGCAAGCAGGGTCACGTCGATCCGGGTGCAATATCCGGCCATCGCCTCATCGACCGCATTGTCTACAACTTCCCAAACCAGGTGGTGTAGTCCGCGCGGGCCGGTCGAGCCGATGTACATACCCGGGCGTTTACGTACCGGATCCAGACCCTCGAGTACGGTAATCTCGGACGCTTTGTATTGCCCTGGTTTCTCAGTAGCCACGGGTTTCCTTTGTTCGCGAAACGCTCAACAGTCGCTCGATCTTGTCTCTGCAACCGGAGCGGTATTACACATTTGTAAGTTTAGTCGTTTTGGGGCACTTGACCAAGCCAGAGGACCCATTCTGACCAGGTGCACAAAAGGCCAGAAACGCTTATCGGGCTTGAGTTTTTCGGACCGCTCCCTGGTCACTGGCCTGGCGACGGTCCCACCAGTCGGACGGTCTCGATCGCCGGCTGTTCGATGGCTCCGTTTAGCCGGCTAATGAGGTCGTTAACCCCATAGGAAAGAAGGCGGATAGATGAGCGATTGTGTACTCGTACTGTCAGCTCCCCGGCCTCAAGCATCACCGGTTCAGCGGCCGACTGCCAGGGTTCGCCAGCCGCACCTGGCCAGGCAGCCACGAGCGTGAAGAACAAGTCGGCGTCGGCCAGACCTAACCGGCGCAACCAGGCAGAGAGTCCCGACCCAATTGCTTCGAGGTCCCGATTCACGTAACGGTTCCTTTCTTAACCAGCCAACGTTTGCCTTCAACAGGGACTTCTTCGAAGCGAGCCGTCGAGATGAACGTTTGCGCTTGCGGCAGAGCGTTGGCCAGCGCCCGGGCCCGGGTGATATCGAGTTCCGAGAACACATCGTCGAGGACCAGAATCGGGGGTTCCTGGGTGCTGGCTGTGATCGCCCGGTGCGCAGCCAGCCGCAGAGCCAGTACCAGCGAACGTTGTTCTCCTTGACTTGCCTGGGTTCGGGAAGGTCGTCCCCCGAGCGTAAACACTGGTTCGTCGCGATGTGGTCCCACCGTGGTGACTCTCCTTTCTCTGTCCGTTACGTCGGCCCGTTCCAAGGCGTTCCATAGACGGGCCTCCAGTTCGGCGACCCCGGTTTCTGGATCGAGCGTTGCTTCCCACCCTGACGTATACCCGAGGTTAATGTCAATGGGTTCGCCAGCCAGCTCTTCATAGGCTCCCTGAACGTATTCCCCGATAGCAGCAGCACTGGCGGCCCGTCGTGCCATAACTCTCGCGCCGGTCTGGGACATTTTTTCGTTCCAGGCCGACAAGACAGCCGCGTCCGTATATCGTCCGTTCAGCCGCAACAGCGAATTGCGTTGTTTCACAACTCGCTCATACTCCTGTTGATCAACGTACGCGGCTGGACGAAGTTGCACCGCGACCTGGTCAAGGAACTGTCGTCGAAGGCCGGGGCTCCGTTTGATGATGTCAAGATCATCAGGCAGGAAGACGACCACCCGGGCGTAACCGAGAATATCGGCGGTTCTTGCCAACCTTTGTCGATTCACCTGGATGCGGCGGCGGCCGTCTGAAGGTAATTCCAACTCAATCAGGCTGTTGCGATCCCCAGATTCGATCTCGCCCCGCAGGACGGCCGCTAGAGCCGGCGGTTGGCCCGGTAGCTGTCGTACCAGCCCAGAGTCCGGGATCGCTCTAAATGACCGCATGAGGGCCAGATACGCCACGGCCTCGAGGATGTTGGTCTTGCCAGCCGCGTTTTCCCCGACGTAGATGTTGACGCCGGTCTCAGGTTTGAGTTGAAGGGTTTCGTACGAACGAAACTCGGCTAACTCAAGCCACTTGAGATTCACGCAACGCGAACCGGCATCAGCAGATAGGTGAACTGGTCGTCACCAACACCACGTAATACCGAAGGCTTCAATCCGTCGATAACGCTGAATTCAATTTCGTCAGCCACGATTGCCTGAACTCCATCGGTGAGGTAACGAGGGTTGAACGCGATGAGTACTTCGTCGGCTTCGCCCTCAAACGTGCCTTCGATTTGCTCGACTTCACCACCAACATCCTGGCGAATCACCGTAACTTCGACACCGCCGGCGGCCATACGAAGTCGGACCGGAATGTGATCTTCGGCAACGAGCGACGCTCTTCCGAGTGCTTCCAGCAAAGCTTCTTTGTTCACCACGAAACGGTTCGGGTACGAAGCGGGGAGTAGTTGCCGATAGTTCGGGAACGTTCCTTCGATGAGACGAAGCGTCAGCGAACCACGGTCTGAAGCGAAAACTGCTTCTCTTCCCATGACACCAACGCTCACCTTGGCGGCTCCGATGGTCCGGGCCATTTCCCGAAGTCCCCTGGCCGGTACCAACCCTGATCCGGCTAGCTCGACCCCCGGAAGCGACCGGACCGCTAACCGGTACGAGTCCGTCGCGACAAATCGAACTCCGTCATCATCGTGCTCGACCAACACACCGGTCAGAATGGGGCGGGCAGCATCGGATGACGCTCCAATTGTGACCTGGGCAATGGCATCAGCGAGCATGGTTCCGTCAACCGTGGTTGCCCCTTCAAGCGAGACATCTGGCAACTGTGGGAACTCAGACACAGGCAGTTCCCGGAGCGAGAATTTCGGCCCCTTGCCCGAAATAACAACTTCGCCATCTTCGGATGCGACCATCACCGCTCCGATAGGCATTTTTTTGATGGCTTCAGCGACCAGCTTGGCCGGGGCTACGAGTGAGCCCTCCTCAAGTACTTCGACCTGGGTAGTCGTTCGAACGGTGACTTCGAGGTCGGTACCCGTTACCTGCAACGTACTTCCGGTCACCTCGCACAGGACGCCAGTCAGAATCGGTTGGGCGGACCGTAGACCAACCCCCCGGTTGGCGCGTGAGAACACGTCAGCCAGGTCATCTCGTTCAGCTCTGATTCGCACAGGACTTTGCCCTTCTTCTGTTGTTATTAGTTATTAACTTAAACGGTAGTAGCAGTAATAGGGGGTGTGGAAACTGGATAACTTTCTAAAACCCCTGGTAATCGATGGTTTAGCTTTCCACATGTGGTGGGGAGAACTAGGGATCTTTCCACCACCGGGTATTTGGGGGTGTGTATGAGGGGCGGTTCATTGGGGACGGATCCGGATGTCTTGGGATAACGCGGTGACTTGTTCAAAGGTTTCGTGGTCGGTTTTCAACAGGCCTTTGACCTTCTCAATGGCATATAAAACGGTGGTGTGATCCCTGCCACCGAACAATGCGCCGATCTTCGGCAGAGAAAGGGAGCTGTGTTCGCGTACGAGGTACATGGCGATCTGGCGGGCGCGCGCCAGCGGTGCTTTGCGGCCGGCGCTCACCAGTTCGTCGTGGGAGAACCCGAAGGCGGCAGCCGTTGAGGTCATGATCTCAAGCGGCGTTACCGGGCGCGAGGAGGAGCCAGGGATCAAATCCTGAAGAACGTCCTGGGTGGTTGCGAGGGAGATGATTTCACCGTGCAACGTTGCGTAGGCGGTCACCCGTGTAAGGGCGCCTTCCAACTCACGGATGTTGTCAGATACGTTGCCAGCGATGAACTCAAGGACATCTTCGGGGTACTCGTGTGCCGAACCTGCCGTGTTCTTACGGAGAATCGCCAAACGCGTCTCGATGTCGGGAACCTGGATGTCGGTGAGTAGGCCCCATTCAAAACGTGAACGCACTCGATCATCAAGATGGGCAAGGTTTCGGGGATGTCGGTCCGAACTAAGCACCATTTGTTTGCCGGTTTCGTACAGATCGTTGAAGGTGTGAAAGAACTCTTCGAGGATCTGTTCCTTGCCTTCGAAAAACTGGATGTCGTCGAGAAGTAAGACGTCGATGGTTCGATAACGCATCTTGAACTCGGCCATCCGCTTCTTTCGGATTCCTTCAATGAATTCGTTGAAAAAGTTTTCTGAGGAGACGTATCTCACAACTGCGTTGGGATTGAGCTCCAACGCGTGATGCCCCACCGCGTTCAGGAGGTGGGTTTTGCCGAGGCCGGCCGCACCATAAATGAACAGCGGGTTGTAGTGCAGACCGGGTTGTTCGGCGACTGCCATGGCCGCGGCATGAGCGAATCTGTTGGAAGGGCCCACTACAAATTCATCAAATCGATACCGGCTCAACAGCCTGGTGCTCTTGATAGGCACTTGATCCACGGATCGCTGATGCACCGGGGAGAGACTCGGCTCGGGAGCTGACCAATCGTCTTCAAGGTCGACGGATATTTCGGGCGTGTGTGCGAGGAGCTCAACTTCGGCTCCTGGCCCCCAGATTCCGGCGGCTGCCTCGGTGATGACCTCGAGGTGTTTGTCGATCACCCACTTGAGATGGAATTCCGACGGAGCTGCCAAACGAAGGTGCGGCGGTTCGGATCCGTCGTCTTCTAGGGCTGCCAACCAGGTTTGCCAGGTAACCGGGGAAACCTTGGAACGGATCAGGTCTCTGAAAACGTCCCATTCCTGCGTGACGGCGTGGGTCACCTGTTGCCCTCCATTACGAATTTTATCCACAGATCTATCCACATTATGTGGAAAACGAAGCGGGTGTGCCCGTTCGTCTGCGAAAGACCCGGTAACGGGAAGTGAACGCCAGGTTCCGCTGGTGGAGACTGTAGGGGTAGTGAGCCGCCGCTGACAAGAGTGAGAAAATCGGGCCTAAAGGAACTCTAAGGGCAGCTCGTTTTCGGGAAAACCCCTGCTTAAAGGGCCTTTTTGTTTATCTTGATTTCGCGACCTCGGCGGCGTTTCGGACCGAACTGACCTGCACCAACTTTTCGCGACCTACCGGAATTCTTCGCGGTTTGGAACGTAGGGCCCTTAAGTAAGAGGTCGGGCGTGGCTTCCTACTTTGACAAGGTATGCAGGGATTCGTAACCTTCTCGTCACCTCACCTCTCGGGAGACCCCATGAAAAGAACCTATCAACCCAATGTGCGACGCCGTAAGCGTAAGCACGGATTCCGCTCAAAGATGCGGACGCGTGCTGGTCGCGCCACCCTGAGCCGCCGTCGGGCCCGGGGCCGTCAGCGGATTGCCGCTTAAGGTTTCTACGCTTCGCGGCCGCGCCGACTTCGATCGGTTGTATACCAAGGGCCGCCACCACCGCATCGGTGGTTTGACCGTGATTCTCGCCCCCGCACTCAGCGAACCCGGAAGGGTCGCCTTTGTAGCCAGCCGCAAGGTTGGTGGTGCGGTGGCGCGAAATCGTGCCAAGCGGCGCATGCGCGCCGCCCTGGCCCGGGTTCAGCCGAATCCCCAGGTGGATGCCGTGTACTCGGCCACTCCCAGCGTTCTGACGGCGCCGTTTAGTGACTTGGTGCGTTGGTTGGAAGAGGCCAACCATGTCTAGGCGGATTGCGCTGCTGCTGATAGCGGGTTACCAAAAAGTGGTATCTCCGTTCCTCGGTAAGAACTGCCGATATCAACCAACGTGTTCCCGTTACACCTATGAGGCGATCGAGCGATTCGGTGTGGTGCAGGGCGTTTCCCTCGGCGCCAAGCGGTTAGCTCGATGCCATCCGCTCCGGGAAGGCGGCTATGACCCCGTACCTGAAAGAGACCTCATCTCGTGATTGACTTTATTGCACGCCCGCTCGCGTCGATTCTGGCGTTGTTCTTCGACTTTGTTCCGAGTCTCGGTGTCTCAATCATCCTTCTCACTCTCTTGATCAACACGATCCTATTTCCGTTGGTACTAAAACAGACTCGGGCGAGCCGGGCTTTCACCGCGCTGCAGCCCCAGATCAAAGCCTTGCAAGCCAAGTACAAAGATGATCCTCAAGCCATGCAGAAGGAGATGGCAGCCATCCAGCGTGAGAGTGGCGCCACTCCCCTGGGCTGCCTGGGGCCAATGATCGTGCAAATGCCGATCTGGTTTGCTCTCTTCCGAATGCTCCGAGATCCACTCGACTTTGTGCCCATCAACACGGGGCTACACGACGCGATCGCCGCTGGCCAGCTCAGCTTCCTCGGGATGGACCTGCTGAGCACCGCCACCGTCGCTTGGCAAGCCGGCTTCGTAGCGGTCCTGCCCTATGCCATTGCCATTATGCTCATGATCGCTGCCCAGTATTTCCAGCAAGTTCACTCGCAGATGGGTATCCAGCAGGACACGAGCTCGCAGGCTCAGACCATGCAGAAGATCACCCGGGCGATGCCGATCTTCTTCGGCGCTATCGCTATCCAGTTCCAGGCCGGGGTCATTGTCTATTGGGCAACCTCAAACCTCTTCCGCCTTGCCCAGCAGGCCTTCATTTTCAAGATCGACGGCAGACCTCAGAAACCATCGGAAGACGGTAAGGACGAGGAAGACGCTGCGAGCAAAGAGCCTGAGGCTCCGACTGCACCAAAGAAGCCTCAGGGATCAAAGAAGCGCAATCGGCGCAGGAGGAGTTGACGTGGAAGTTGAATGGGTCGAGGTACACGGAAAGACGGTGGATATCGCCGTCGGCGTGGCGCTTGAAGAGCTGGGGATTTCCGATCGGGAATTGGCCGACATTGAGGTAATCGACGAGGGGATTCGGGGGACACTCGGTTTTGGTAAGAAGGACGCCATTGTGCGGGTCAAGCCGAAGCCAGCCCAGAAAAAGAGGCGCCGGCGGACCAGGAAGCCCCGAGATGGGGAGTCGCGTGACGGTCGTGAGACCAACCAGCCCCGCCAGAATCGATCGAATCAGCGGTCAGGCCAGGGCCAGCAACGGTCTTCTGGCAACAAGCGGCAGGAACAAGACAAACCACAGGCCGAAGAAAAGGAGAAGATCGTCGTGAACAGAGACGAACAAGCCGATGTTGTACGGGGCTTCCTCAACGGTCTGCTGGAGGCGTTCGGCCTCGAAGGCGACGTTCAGGTGGTCGTGGAGGACGACGCAGTCGTAGCCCAGGTATTCGGAGACCAGACCGAAGCCCTCGTCGGCGACCGCGCGGCGATTCTTCAGGCGGTGTTAGAACTGACCCGTACCGTCGTACAGCGGCAAACCCACGACGGGGTCCGAATTCGACTCGATATTGCCGGGTACCGGGAGCGACGACGTGAGGCTCTGGCCATCTATGCAGGGCGACTCGGTCAGAGAGTCCTACAAGAAGGCACGGAACTGCAGCTAGAGCCCATGAATGCGGCGGATCGCAAGGTGATCCACGACTCGGTCGCGGAGATCGATGGCATCCGCTCGTACAGCGAGGGCGAAGAACCCCGCCGATTCGTGGTTCTCGGGCCAGACGGATCGGTTACGGTCCCCGACGACGACGACAATGACATGGACGGCGCCGATTCGGACGACGACAGCTCTTCGGAGGAGTAGCCACTCCCCGACACTGTTTCACGTGAAACAAAAGGGCACTACTATCCGGTAGTGCCCTTTTCTGTGCTCGAACAGGTCCTCGGTCGCCCGGCTCAAAGAGGCGAGACCGACCTCATGCAAGCTTTCGCCGAGTGGCTCAGGACCGAAGGGGCCGCCGCCGGCGGTATCGGTCCGCATGAAGCTGGCCGGTTGTGGGACCGCCACCTACTCGACTCGGCCGCCTTCAGCGCCTTTTGGCCCATTCCGCCGCAGGTTTGCGTCGATCTTGGATCCGGCGTCGGTCTTCCGGGTATTGTTCTGGCCGTATTGTGGCCTGATACCGAGCTGCAGTTGGTTGATAGGAGCGGGAGGCGGGTACGGCTGATGCGTCGAGCGGTGCGGATTCTGGGGCTACAGAACGTCAGGGTGCTCGAAGAAGACATTTGTGACCTGGAGGGCGACCGGGAGGCCCTGGTCATGCGAGCGGCCCTGCCACCCATTGGGGCTGCGGCGCTTTGCGCGGATCTCCTGGCTCCAGGCGGTAGAGCGGTGGTCGGCCTGAGCAGGTCTGAAGCCTCAGAATCCGTCCAAGAGCTGGGATTGGAGGGGGGTGCAGGCCTCGATGTCAGGGTTGAAACGCTAAAGGTACTTGACCCACCCGCCTGGATGCTTATTATGTCCAAATCGTGACCCATCGAGAAACCCGTATCATCGCGCTCGCCAACCAAAAAGGCGGCGTCGGCAAATCAACGACGTCGATCAACCTGGCGGCGGCGTTGGCCTACCAGGGGCAAAAGATACTGCTCGTAGACCTGGACCCGCAAGGAAACGCCACGTCTGGCCTCGGTATCGACCGTTCGAGCGTCGAGCAGTCGGTGTATGAGGTACTGCTCGAAGATGTACCCGTCGAAGACGTGGTTGAGCCGACCAGTGTCCGGGACCTGTTTGTGTTGCCCGCCACAATTGACCTCGCAGGAGCCGAAATCGCCCTGGTGTCGGCGTTCTCCCGGGAGCAACGGCTCAAAATGGCGCTCAAGGGTGTCGACGGAGAGTTCGATTACATCCTTATCGACTGCCCCCCGTCGCTGGGACTCTTGACGATCAACGCGCTGGCGGCAGCACAAGAGGTCCTGATCCCGATCCAGTCGGAGTATTACGCTCTGGAAGGGCTCAGTCAACTATTACGGAACGTCGAACTTGTTCAGAAGAACATCAATCCCGAGCTCGTGGTGCACGGGGCAGTTCTCACCATGTACGACGCGAGAACCAACCTGTCCTCCGATGTGGCCACACAAGTCCGCGAATACTTCGGAGACCGGGCCTATCGGACCATGATCCCCCGTTCGGTGCGGCTTTCTGAGGCTCCCTCATACGGTGAGCCAATCGAAGCGTTCGACCCAATGAGTAGGGGTGCAATCGCCTATCGTGAGCTGGGTCGCGAATTTCTGGCGAGACACAACAAGGAGTAGTCGACGACATGGGCACACGACGCACAGGGCTTGGTAGGGGACTCGACGCGCTGATTCCCAACGTAGACGAAGAACCACCATCGGACTTCGCGCTCGTGCCGGTCGGCTCCATCGTTCCCAACCCGCAACAACCGCGCTCGTCGTTTGATCCAGAGCGGCTGGCCGCATTGGCCGCCTCGATCGTCGAGGTCGGGATACTCCAGCCGTTGGTGGTTCGCCCGGCAGAAGACGGAACCTACATGTTGGTAGCGGGGGAGCGGCGACTGCGAGCGGCCCGAGACGTCGGACTCGACGAGGTACCGGTAGTGATTCGGACCGTGGACGGCGACGAGGTGTCCCTGACGGCCGCACTCATCGAAAACCTGCAACGAGAGGACCTCCGCCCGCTCGAAGAGGCCGCCGCGTACAAACAGCTACTGGAAGATTTTGGGTTAACGCACCAAGAGATCGGCGATCGGGTCGCCAAGAGCCGCTCGGCGGTTTCCAATTCACTACGCCTGCTGACGCTGCCGGCCGCCATTCAGGGAATGGTTGAGCGGGGCGAATTGTCGGCGGGCCACGCCCGGGCCCTCGTCGGACTCGAAGACCAGGCATACGCCGAGCACATCGGACAGCGGGCGGCAGCCGAAGGATGGTCGGTGCGTCAAGTGGAGGACGCCGTCAGGAATCGGTCTGAGAATACGCCGACGAATCAGCCGACTGAGAAGCCACTTCGGCCGGTTGCGATCATCGAACTCGAGCAGCGGCTCGGCGAACGCCTTGGGACCGCGGTGGCCATCAAACACGGGGCCGCCAGCCGCGGAAAGATCATGATTTCCTACAGCTCGGTCGCTGACCTGGAGCGGATCTACCGGGTGTTTTACGAGTAACTGGCGTTACGCGCCGAATTGTTCGGCAGCGCATGCGAAGAAATCGACGACCCCCTGCCCGATAGTCTCTGCTGCCTTCTCGTCGAGGGCAGCAGAAGTGACGATCGCCGGCGATCGAGTCCCTCGTAGCATCGCCGACGCCCGACCCCCCGTTGGGAGGCCTAGACGGTTGGCGACACATTCGGCCAGCAGGCTGCCCGCTTCAGATCGGGCCAGGTCAGACTCGAAGAAATAGACACATTCGGGGTCCTGGTCTGCGTTGGCGAGACAGACGCTTAGGTGCGCTCCTAATCGGTTCGCCCGGCGTGCCCTTATAGGAGCCGGGGGGTACACGTCGACGCTGCGAGAAAGCAGGGGAGAGGCACCTAATTTCTGGAAATAAGTGGCCAGGCTGGTGGCGAGTCGCCAAAGTTCGTCGGCAGCCGGACCTTCTTGGGCAGCCGGGTCGATGAAGATCCGCGCGCCGACCAACGTGGTCGGTAGAGCTCGCAACCATTCTCGTTCTCGAATCCGCTCCCGACCCGCTTGGGGGGCACCCCGTCGGATGGCAGTCAGTTCGCGAACCACGAGCGGACCGGCCACGCCGTCTTCGGCCACGCCTCGGTTGGATTGGAAGTCCAGCAGGGCTTGATGGGTGTGCGGCCCGAAAACACCGTCGACCTTGTCGGCGTCGAATCCGAGGTCGTTGAGGCGTCGCTGGAGCTCCTCGACGTCGTCGCCCCGCAGCATCGGGCTGCGGCGGTAGAGGATACGATCGCCGAGTTGGTAGCTGGCCTCATAGAGGCTCCGCCAGGTGTCAGAGCCGACGATGCCATCGAGATCCAGGCCACGGGCGGTCTGGAAATTTTTGACAGCCTGAGCGGTGCCGTCAAGGTACTCTCCTGGCGGGTCGGGAGCGAAGTCAAAGCCGAGCCCGGTCAGCCGTTGCTGGATATCGCGGACTGCTTCCCCCGAATCGCCCTGCCGGTAGAGGCGCATCAGGCTCCTTGTGTGAGACATGCGGATGGTAGATCGGCAACCCGGCCGTCTGCTTGCTGGGCGGCCACCACAATCAGCCGCACGAGAGCCCGTTTCTATCCGATGAAATCGGCGAGTTCTTTGACCATGTCGTCTTTGCGGCGGGCGCCGACAATACGCTTTTGTTCGACGCCATCCTTGAACACGATCATCGTCGGGATGCTCATGACATCGCTCTTGGCGGTGCTTTGGGGGTTGTCGTCGATATTCAGCTTGGCAATGGTGATCTTGCCCGCGTACTCACTTGCAATGGCGTCAAGCACCGGAGCGATTGCTTTGCACGGACCGCACCACTCCGCCCAGAAGTCGACCAGGACAGGTTGCCCGGATCCGATCGCACCGTCGAAGGTTGCGTCCGTCAGGTTTTCCATGTTTTCACTCATTAGTGCTCCTATTGCTCAGCTAGCCATCGTTCGGCGTCGATCGCAGCCTGGCAGCCGGTCCCGGCCGCGGTGATGGCTTGTCGATAGACATGGTCGGCGACGTCTCCGGCAGCGAAGACCCCTTCGACCGACGTTGCCGTGGTTTTGTCGTCGATGATGATGTACCCGGCCTCGTCGAGGACCAGTTGGTCGAGAAAGATATCCGTGTTCGGTTTGTGCCCGATCGCGACGAACACGCCGTCGGTTGCGAAGTGACGGGTTTCACCGGTTTGAGCATCGGCGAGCGTAACGCCGGTGACCGAGTCTTCGCCGAGTACCTCGGTAACCGACGTGTTCCAGAGCACCTCGACTTTCGGATGCTCCAGCACTCGCGTCGCCATGATTCGGCTGGCACGAAATTCGTCGCGTCGGTGCACGACGGTGACTTTGCTGGCGAATTTCGTGAGGAAAAGCGCTTCTTCCATCGCCGAGTCTCCACCACCAATTACGACCAGTTCCTTGTCACGGAAGAAGAATCCGTCGCAGGTGGCACAGGCACTAACCCCGCGTCCGGTGAGGCGCTCTTCGCCGGGAATACCGAGCCACTTGGCCGATGCGCCAGTAGCAACAATGATCGCGTTCGCCTCGTACTCTTCGGTGCCTTCCCATACCTTGAAAGGCCGTTGTGAGAAGTCGACCTTGGTGATATCGGAGGTCATGAGTCGGGTACCGAATCGCTCGGTCTGCTTGCGGAAGTTCTCCATGAGGTCCGGTCCCATGATTCCGTCAGGGAAGCCGGGGTAATTCTCGACGTCGGTCGTAATCATGAGCTGCCCGCCGCGCTGGCTACCTTCGAAGAGCAGCGGGTCTAGGTCGGCTCGGGCCGCGTAGAGGCCGGCGGTGTATCCGGCCGGGCCGGATCCGATGATGATGAGGTCTTCAGCCATTGTCCGTTTCCTGTTTGGGTTTACGTCGTGTCCATGCGAACGCTCCGGCGATGACGAAGATTCCCCCAAATATCGCGTAGGCCCCGGGGGAGGTCACATAGGTCGCGACAATTCTGAACAATGCAATCGAAAGGAGCGTTAGGGCAACAAACGTCAGGACAGCCGCGATGATTCCCAGCGCGACGACGATGTTGAGCCGGTCGAGTCGATCGACGGTCAGCGAACGAACCTTCTGTGCCTGCGTTTCGAGGAAATCGGCGAATTTGTCTGCGAACTGATCCATGTAGAAAACAGACTAGCCAGGAGTGGGGCGAGGCCTTATTCGGTCGGGAAGACGATCGTGCATGTTCCGGCTTCCAACGCCAGGAGCATGGGCTCGGAGCGATAGAGCTCGATGATTTGTCCGTCCAGTGTGGCGATCCCCAGCCAAAGTACGTCGCCGTCGAGAAGGGTGAGGCCCTCGTCCCGACAGGTGAGCGGTTCTTCAATCGCGCTGTTGTACGCCATCCGATCGGCTGGTAGCGGAGCGTCGCGAGGCGCTTCTTCGAAGGCGGTGACCGTTGCGTCTGTTGCATCAAACATTTCAATGGGAGCTGCCATGGCGGTCAGGTCTTCGAGGGTGAGATCTCCAAGCGCCTGGACCGGTGGAGAGATGGCCATTTCATCAATGCCAGCCGCGTCTGCCGCCATTGAGGTGTCGTCGTTGGCGGTGAGCGCGGCGCTAGAGGGTGCCTGGGCGGCCTCGGCGATGGTATCGGCTGTCACGGCCGCGAAGTCGGCGGCTCCGTCGGATCCGGTGAACGACGGAATGACCACTCCGAAACCCACCACCAACACGAGCACCGCAGCTGCCGAACCGGTTAACACCTTCAGCCACCTGCCGGACTTCGGTGCCGGGCGGGGTTCGGGAACGTTGGCGAGCTCGTCGCTGGCAATCGAGTCCCGTACTCGTCGGTGGAGAAGGGCCCGTTCGATATCAGAGAGAACGACCGGTTCAACATCGCCGAGCGACGCCAGGGCCAGTTCCTGATAATTGAACTCTTGTGAACAGACTTCGCAGGAGGCTATCCACTCGCGGGCGCGTTCGGCTTCGGCGCTGGAAGCGCTTCCTTCCGCATACGCGGCGACGAGGTCGAGGTCATGGTCATGCATCGTTATCACCGTTACGACGTTCCGAGTCGGTTGTTTGGT
This sequence comes from Acidimicrobiia bacterium, assembly GCA_024637275.1. Lineage (GTDB taxonomy): Bacteria > Actinomycetota > Acidimicrobiia > Spongiisociales > JAENVV01 > JAENVV01. Next base: position 22,204 of record JAGXFS010000124.1, on the reverse strand, counting down.
TCCGCAAAGCTTCGGCCAGTTGTCTTCGAGCGCGGAATACTCGCGACTTGATCGTGCCGACCGGCACCCCCAGCACCTCAGCGACCTGTTGCAAAGGGAGCCCTTCCATGTCAGCCAGGACGATGGCCTTGTGAAACTCCGGCGCCAAGGTGGCCAGCGCACGCTGCAAGTCGGGGCGGAGCTCGACCGCTAGGAACGCCATGTCTGATTGTGGATCAGCCGGATCGGTGGCGTCGGGAAGAGGGCCGGCAGAGCGCCGTTTGATCTTCCGCAGCTGGTCGTAACAAGTGTTGGTAGCGACCCGGAACAACCACGTGGAAAAGGCGGATTCACCCGTGAACTTTCCGGCTTTTCGATACACCGTGAGGAACGTTTCCTGCGCGGCGTCCAAGGCGGCTTCCCGGTCGCGCATAATCCGCAAGCAAATACCGAACACCCGATCTTCGTGGGCGGCCATCAGCTCGTTGAATGCCTGCAGGCTGCCGTCGAGGAATTGTGCGACGAGCAGGCTGTCTTCGTCTGCTCGGGAGGCCGTCATGAACGGAATCGTACTTCCGAGATCGCCCCCGTGTAGGTACCCTCGGTCGTGGCCGGGAGATCGGTGAACCAGACCAGCCAAACGCCACCATCGGTCGGAGGGACTGAGACGTCGGCATTTCCCCCTCGAATCGTGCCTTCGGCCACACGGGTCCAGTCGGCGAATTTCTCGGCAGGGACTGGCGCCCAGTAAAGCTCGAACACGGTTCCGTCGCGCGCGCCGGTTATCTCGACGGCCGTAACCGGCCCCCTCACGACGACCTGCAGTCCCACCCCGTCCTTGAGTCGTGGAAGCGGCGAGTTGTAGCTCTCGGTCTTCCACGATGTGCCGAAGTCGCCGTCGATGGCCTGATCTGCCAGCTCGTCATGTTCGCCGTCGGTTCCGAAGGGGTCATAGGCCGCCGCACTGACGGTCTCGGCGACCAGCAACGAACTCTCGGGGACAGTGTCGGTTGTGGTTCCATCGGTGGCAGCCGGCCCAGCGACGGTCGGATCGGCCACGCTGGTGTTGCCTGCCGGTGAGCCGATCGTGACGTTGCTGCGGCTCTGGCGTGTGAGGTTGGCGCCGAGCGCCACGAGGAGGCTGGCGATCACAAAAAGCGTGATGGCCGGTCCCAACCACCTCCAGGTCCACCCACTCCGGGCTCTCCGGGATGGAGCCAGTAGGGGAGCCGCCCGTAGCGAGGCGGCAAGGCGAAGAGCGTCGACCTCGCCGGTCCGACCCAGCTCCAAAGCGTGATCGACCTGCGTAGGTATGGCATCGACCACCTGTGACGGGAGTGCCGCACCTATGGGGCGCCCCGTAAGAGTGGTTTCGACGAGGGCGGCGAGCGCTTGTACGTCTTCCGTTTGGGTGCGCCAATTCGGAGGACGACCAAACCCGGCGATCTTGGCGGGATGCGCTGTCGAGAACAAGATGGATTCGGCGTCGATGGCTCCATGGACGATGCCCGCCGCGTGCAGCGCAGCCAGAGCGCTAGCGAGACCGGCAGCATTCGGAAGGAGTTCCTCCGGGGGAATCGGTTCACGAGCCAGTGCCCGATCCGCCAGTGATACCCCACCAGCCCATTCGCTGATCGAGTAAGTCGTATCGTCGAGCTTGCCAGCCGCATACACCGTGGCGCAATGCGTGTGCGAAACCCCCGCGGCGGCGCGGACGCTCGCAAGGAAGTCATCGGCTCGCTCAGGGCTTGTCCCTGACGGGAGGAAGCGGAGCAGCACCGGTCGGTCGAGGGGCAGGTCGGTCGCTAACCATTCCTCGATGTCGCCATCAGACCCGAGCCGGACTTCAAGTCGGTACCGGTCTGGGAGCAGGGGAGCCATTAGCTTGCCTCGAACTTCAAGACGTCGAGGCCGCTTGCCAGCCGGACGAAACCTTCCGACAAGTACAGGCCGGCGGCGGCGGTATTGTCAGGTTGGGTGTTCAACAGCATGGTCGAGGCACCGTGCTTCTGTCCCCACCGGAGCGATGCCCGGACCAGAGACCGGCCAAGTCCTCGACCCTGAAGATCCGGACGGACCGCGACCCGCTGTAGGTACGAGACTGATCCCGAAACTCCCACGATCGTGAACCCTGCTACGGCGTCGTCGATGCGAGTGACCAGAAACGAACTGCGAGGAGTTGCTTCCCTCGACTCGGCCAGGCCGGTGGCCCCGAGCCGCCAAGTCGTCTCGAAGGAGAGGCGATCGATGGCGATCGCCGCATCCCAGTCGGTTGCTTCGCCTGTGATGATGGAGGCGGACGGCGGCTCAATCCGCTCGTGAAGGTCTCTCGAAAAGAGGTCGAGGTAGAGCCAGGGTCTGAAGCCGGCTTCGACCCACAGCTTCTGGTTGGTTGATGGAAGCGGCGGCGAAACAACCTGGCCGTATTCGGCGGCGAGTTCGGTCGAACATGCCGTTACGAAGTCAGCACTGCCCCGGACCAGTCGCAGCTGCACGCCGGGGAAGTCGTCGTTCCAGGGTCGGGCCATCGCTTTGGCCCATCCACGACGCAGAGTCAATTGTCCCGGCCAGTTGCCGCGCATCGTGATCGTCACAGGTGTTCCTTCGTTGGCGATACTCTATGGTCCTACTGGCGGTTGTGGTTGCACCGACTATGGCAGAGTGGGGGAGATGGAACTCTTATTGGTCCACCACGAGGTGTTCGGGCAGCACAAGGCGTCGAGCCGCCAGCATCCGGAACGGCCCGACCGGCTTCGAGCGGTTCTCGCCGGACTCGACAACGCCTCGGTACAGCTTAATCACCTGTTGGCCGAGCCGGTTGACCGAGGCGCCTTGCTTAGGGTCCATCCAGCTCCCTATGTCGACTCGATTGAGGCCTTCTGCCGGGCAGGAGGTGGCTATCTGGATCCCGACACCTATGCCGGTTTGGCCAGTTGGGAAGCAGCCAGGCGGGCCGCCGGAGCAGGAATTCAGGCGGTTGCCGGCCTCAGACACGGTGCGGCTGATCTGGCCTTTCTCGCCGTGCGCCCCCCGGGCCATCACGCGATAGCCAGCCAGGCAATGGGGTTCTGTCTTTTTAACAATGTCGCCGTGACCGCCCGGCATCTGGCGGACGCGGGAGAGCGAGTGGCGATCGTCGACTTCGATGTCCATCACGGTAACGGGACGCAGGACTTGTTTTTCGAGGACCCTGACGTGCTCTACCTTTCCCTGCACGAGTTTCCCTTCTATCCGGGTACCGGTTGGGTTGACGAGGTAGGAACCGGCCGTGGTGCCGGGTTCAACGTCAATCTGGCGTTCCCCGCCGGGACTGCCGGGGATGCTTATCGGGAAGCGTTTGGGCGGTTGATCGAACCCATTGTGCGCCAATTCGATCCCCACTGGATCCTGGTTTCAGCCGGCTATGACGCCCATCGAGACGATCCATTGGCAGACGGCGCCCTCGTGGCATCCGACTACGGAGATATGGCTGGTCGAATCGCCGGCCTGGCTCCCGAACGTCGGGTCATCTATTTCCTGGAGGGTGGTTACGATCTGGCCGCCATCGAGGCGTCGGTGACCGCCACCATCGACGGAGCGGTCGGAGAACTTGCATTCGCCGATAAGCAGGGGGTTATGTCTCCATCTGCGGCCTGGCGAGCGATTGACCTGACGGCAGCTTCTCTCAGTCCTTTTTGGGAGATCGGTTAAGTACCGGTCCACACCGGCCGATGAATCAAGTACGTAAATGAACCTGGAGGGTGTGTGTCTGCCTCGCTCGATGAGCTATTGAAAAAAATGATTGAAGTGGGTGCATCTGACCTGCACCTCAAGGTTGGATCGCCGCCCGTCATGCGCATTGACGGTGAGCTGCATCCGACCAGCCTTGCCATGCTTCTCCCCAACGACACCGAGGAGTATGCGCATTCGATTTTCACGCAGCGGGCCGCATCCGAGTTTCGCGAGATGAACGAGGCCGACTTCGCATACGGGAAGGCCGAGTTGGGCCGTTTCCGCGTAAACGTCTATCGCCAGCGTGGCTCAGTGAGCCTGGTGCTGCGGCGCGTACTTCCGTCGACCCAGAACTTCGAAGAATTGGGTTTGCCGACCGTTCTGGAGAAGCTGTCTCAAGAATCCCGCGGCCTCCTTCTGGTCACGGGCCCTACCGGGTCAGGAAAGACCACCACGCTCGCATCGATCATCGACTACATGAATCGAACCCGTCGGGTGAATATCATCACGATCGAGGACCCGATCGAGGTCCTGCACCGTGACAAGCTCTCGATCATCGCCCAGCGCGAAATCGGGATGGACACGAAGGACTTCACTGAGGCCCTGCGTCGGGCACTACGTCAGGACCCCGACATCATTCTGATTGGCGAGATGCGAGACGCCGAGACGGTGAAGGCGGCACTGCAAGCGGCCGAAACCGGTCACCTGGTGTTGTCGACGCTCCATACCGTTGACGCGACCGAGTCGGTCAGCAGGATCATTGACTTCTTCCCTCCCTACCAGCAGCAGCAGGTTCGAATCATGTTGGCTGCAACGCTCAAGGGCGTAGTAAGCCAGCGGCTGCTTGAGAAAGTAGACGGCGGCCGGGTGCCGGCGGTTGAGATCATGACGAACAACGGCCGGGTTTACGACCGCATCGTGGATTCATCTCAAACCAACAGCCTTATTGAGGTCATCGCCGAGTCTGAGTTCTATGGCATGCAGACGTTCGATCAATCGATCCTCGGCCTGTTCAAGGCCGGTCAGATCTCGTTCCAGACGGCCATGACATCGGCTTCGAACCCCCACGACTTCCGGGTTAAGGCCGAGCAAGAAGGACTCATCTCGGTGTAGGTTCAGCGCCAGGTACCCGCACGGGTTCCAGCTGGCTTCGGCCGCTCGGAGCCGAACTTTGCGGGCGGAGTAAGGGACGAGGGTCGCCGCGACGAGCGTGCGGCCCTCGTTTCGTGTGAAATCGGTGATCTAGCCAAGCGGCGGGAGGATCTATCCTCTAGCCCTGATGATTCCTGAACGCCTTTCCTGGCTCGTCGCTCCGGACTCTGCCTCGTCGCGCCTTGGCGCCCGCTTCGCCGATGCCGGCTTCGACCTGTACCTGGTCGGAGGCTCCTTGCGTGATGCGCTGCTCGAGCGGACCGCAGAGGACCTGGACTTCGCAACAAATGCCCGACCAGACGACATCAAGAGAATTGTCGACCCGCTCGGTGCAGTGTTTACGATGGGTGAGCAGTTCGGCACCATCGGCCTACAAGTAGAAGATCAGCGTTTCGAGATCACTACGTTCCGGTCAGAGGTCTACGACGATGGGAGTCGCAAGCCTCGGGTCGAGTTTGGCGACGACCTCGAAACCGACCTCTCCCGTCGTGATTTCAGCATCAACGCCATGGCTCTCGATATCGGAACGGGTCAAATCATCGACCCCTTCGGCGGTTTGGCTGGCCTCGCCAGGCAAGAGCTGCGCACGCCTTTAGCCCCCGAGATCGCCTTCTCCGACGACCCGCTTCGTATGCTCAGGCTCTATCGATTTTCGGCGACGCTCGGGTTCGAATGCGACGCCGTCGCCGAACGAGCTGCTCATGACATGTCGGCTCGTATAGGGATTGTTTCGGCAGAGCGAATTCGCGACGAGCTATCCAAGCTGCTCGTCGGCGACTTCCCGGCGCGTGGATTGCGCGGCATTGTTCGATCTGGTCTCGCGGACAGCTTCTTGCCGGAACTGGTGATCCTGAGCGAACAACAAGATCCTTTCCATCGCCACAAAGATGTCTGGGAACACACGCTGGCCGTGGTCGAAAAGACCGATCCAGAGCTCAGGATCAGAATGGCCGCGCTGCTTCACGACATCGGCAAGCCCGCCACGAAGGAATTCGGCGCCGGTGGGGTTACGTTTCATCACCACGAGGTGGTTGGGGCCCGGATGGCGCGACGGAGACTCCGCGAACTGCGTTATCCCAAACAGTTCGTGGAGGAAGTTGGCCAACTCGTGTTCCTGCATTTGCGCCCGCATACCTTTAAAATGGGGTGGACGGACTCGGCGGTGCGCCGGTACGCCCGCGATGCTGGGGAACTGCTCGAGGACCTCAACCAACTCGTACGGTCGGACGTAACAACGGCCAACGCCAAACGGGCAGCAACGATTTCGAGGCGAATCGACGAACTCGAGGAGCGAATTGCGGTGCTCGCCGAGCAAGAAGAGCTCGACAAGTTGCGAGCACCGATCGACGGTAACGACGTGATGGCTCGTCTGGGGATCGGACCGGGGAAAGCGGTAGGTCAGATCATGTCGATGCTGCTTGAACATCGCATCGAACATGGTCCCTATGACCCGGACGCAGCCTACGCCCTCGTTGACGAGTGGGCGGCAAACCAGAGTGGGAATGATGCGTAGGCACAATGGGTAGGCATCGAGCGAAGCTGGCGGTGGCCCTGGTGGTCGTGGGAGCCGTGCTGGGCGCCTGCGTCGGCAGCAGCACTCCGGACGCTTCAGGCGGAACGACCACGACCGCCGGGGGAGAGTCGGGGGCAAGCCCATCGACCTCTCGGGCGATCTCGGGCATTGATGCTGCAGATGGCCTTGGCGATCCGCTCTATCCGGATCTGGGCAATGCCGGATACGACGTCCAACATGTTGACGGGTCGATTCGCCTCGACACCTCGTCGGGGCGACTACAGGGCCACGCCGAAATCGAAGCGATCGCCCTTGACAACCTCGACTCCTGGTCGGTAGATCTGGACGTTCTCTTTCCGTCAGAGGTGCTCGTCAACGGTGCCGCGGCGAAGTGGACTCACGAAGGTGGCGAACTGAGAATCGATCCTGATGCGGTCGTGCAAAAGGGGGAGTCCTTCTTGATGTCGATCGCCTATAGCGGCCTTACAGAACCCTACGACTCGCCTGCTGCGACATTCATGATGGGGATGCAACGTTCTCAAGATGGTTTTTTCGCCCTCAGTGAGCCGGACGGCACGTCCTCCTGGATGCCAGCCAACGATCATCCCAGCGACAAAGCGACCTATCGCCTCGCCATTTCAGTACCCGGCCCGCTCGTCGCCGCGGCTTCCGGAACGCTGATTGACACGGTGCAAGGAGACGACGGATTCATCACGTACACGTTCGAGACCCGAGACCCGGTAGCCCCCTACTTGTTGGCGTTTGGGGTTGGTGGCTTCAAGCGGGTGGAGGAACAGAGTGCCGCTGGTGTGGACATCCGGAACTACTTCGATGTCGACATTCGAGAATCGTCGCTGTCCATCTTCGACCGGCAAGGAGAGATGATCGATTTCCTCGCCGAGCGGTTCGGTCCCTATCCGTTCGAGGTGTACGGAGCGATGGTTCTCGAAACTTCCGAGGTGGCGGTAGCCCTCGAAACCCAGACGTTGTCAACCTTTGGAACCCAGATTCTTGGACTGGGTGAAGAGGTGGTGATCCACGAACTCGCCCATCAATGGTTTGGCGACTCGGTGTCTCTGCGCAGGTGGAACGACATCTGGCTGAACGAAGGGTTCGCGACCTATACCCAATGGCTTTGGATCGAGGAAACTCGGGGACCGGAGTTTCGTGATGTGCGGATCGCTCAGTCCTATGATTTGATGAGCGGCCGCCAGTTCTTGAACGGCACCGACTCGGAACCGGTCGCAGCCGCGCAAGCGTACCGGCAGTTCTCGCCGGCCGGTTCTCCTCGTGCGGATGACATCTTCAACGCTTCGGTGTATCTGCGAGGAGGATTGACCCTCCATGCTCTACGGCTCGAGGTCGGGGATGAAGACTTCTTCGAGATTGCTCGAACGTTCCAGAAGCAATTCGCGTACGGAAACGCCGATACGGCCGACTTCGTCGCCACCGTCGCGGCAGTTACCGGTCGCGACCTCACTGATTTCTTGAATGCCTGGCTCTATGACGAAGCGATGCCGCCGATACCCAGCCTGGGTTTGTCACCTCTGACCGGCTGACGAATTGCGAGTCTATGCGCATAGCTGTATAATTATGCGGATGGGGTCAACATGAAATCTGCGGCGATTCTCGGCGCTTCCGGATACGGCGGAGGCGAGTTGATTCGCCTGATCGATGGTCACCCGGAACTAGATATTACTTATCTTGGAGCCCATTCGCAGGCAGGTAAGCGACTCGAAGAGGTCCACCCGCAGCTGGGTGACTCCGACCGAATTCTGGAACAGAACACTGCCGACCTCGATGGCGTAGACATCGTCTTCCTCGCCCTTCCTCATGGGGCGTCGGCTCACCTGGCTAGCGAGCTTGCCGGGCGAGGAGTCGCGGTGGTCGACCTCGGTTCGGACTTTCGGTTGGATACGGCAGAGCGATACGAGGCTGCGTACGGTGCGCCCCATCCGTTTCCGAACCAATTGGGGGATTGGACCTACGGCCTACCGGAATTGGTCGACATTGGCGATACGAACAAAGTGGCTGCACCTGGCTGCTATCCGACGGCCACGCTGTTGGGGCTCGCGCCGCTGCTCGCCGCCGGAGCGGTTGGGTTCGACTCGATCGTGGTCAATGCCGTCTCAGGCGTGTCGGGTGCGGGTCGGTCACTGAGCGAGAGCCTCCTGTTCGGTGCCGTTGCCGAAGGGGTCGCAGCCTATGGGGTGACCACACACCGGCATCGGCCCGAAATCGAGATGGCGCTAGAGGCCTACACCGGTCGGGCGCCGGTCCGTCTTACCTTCACTCCACACCTGGTCCCGATGTTGAGAGGGATTCACGCCACAATCACGGTCCCGGTCTCCGAAGGGGTTACCGCCAACGATTTACGTGGCGTCCTGGCCGATTTCGGGGACGGCAAACCCTTCTATCAGGTAGTAGCGGGTCCCCCGCAGACCCGGTGGGCGGTTGGCTCGAATCGGGCGATCGTGTCGGTTTATCTCGACGAGTCGACCGGGAATGCGATTATTCTCTCGGTGATCGACAATCTCCTCAAAGGCGCTGCCGGTCAGGCCCTGCAAGCGGCCAACCTCATGCTGGGTTTTGACGAAGCAGCCGGACTGCCGGCGTCGGGCTGGATGCCGTGATCCGGGCTGCGGGTATTTCGGCCGGCATCAAGGCATCCGGGGCACGTGACCTGGCTCTGATCGATATGGGCAGGGCCGTCCCCTGTGCGGCTGTATTCACTGGATCCCAAGCCGCAGCTGCCCCCGTGATTGTGAGTCGACAGATCGCCAGCGCCGGGCAGGCGCGGGCAGTCGTTATCAATTCGGGTTGCGCCAACGCCGGTACCGGTGCAGTCGGGTTGGCCAATGCCAAACGGATGCAACAGGCTGCCGCTGGAGCGCTCGGCTGCGCCGTCGAGGACATTTTGATCTGTTCGACCGGACCCATCGGCCCCCAGTTGCCGATCGCCAATATCGAATCGGCCCTCACCGGCATCGAACTCGGCGAGGACGGTTGGAACGATGCAGCAGAAGCCATCCGGACAACCGACACCTTTGCCAAGGTGGCGCGGCGCTCGTTCGGCGACCTCATGGTGCAGGGTATGGCAAAGGGTGCCGCAATGATTCGTCCAGACATGGCAACGATGTTGGCGGTCGTAGCGACCAACGCTGATATCGGTTCGTCGGACCTCGACGCCTGTTTGCGCGAGGCTGTGGCGCCATCGTTCAACTCGCTCAACATCGACGGATGTCAATCAACGAACGACACGGTCATCGCTTTTGCCACCAGCGAAACCGGCGCCGACCTGACCGTTGTGAAACGCCTGATGGCCGAGGTATGTATGGAACTGGCCGTGATGATTGCCCGGGACGGGGAAGAAACCAATCGGGTCGTGCATCTGACCGTAACCGGGGCGGCAACTAGCGACGCCGCTCGCCGAATCGGACGGGCCATGACAGATTCCGACCTGGTGCGATCTTCCTTCTACGGTGGCGATCCCAATTGGGGTCGTTTGCTTCAGGCAGCCGCGGTGTCCGAAGTGATGATTGACCCGGATGCTTTCGCAGTTGCCTACGAAGGTGTGTTGGTCGCCAAAGACGGCTGCCAGGTGGACTACGACCCGGCCGCCGTGCGTCTGCTTCTTCGCCATGACTTTGCCCTCGAAGTGCGAGTTGGCTGGGGTCCGGGAACCGCCACGATCATCTCGACCGACCTAACCCCGGGATACGTCGAGTTCAATGGAGCGCCCTCATGAGCACCGGACACACCTCCCCGAGTGCCCGCAAGAGCCGGATCGCTTCGACCATGGCAAAAGCCAAAATCTTTACCGAGGCCGCGCCGTATATCAGGGCCTTCAAGGGCAAGACCGTAGTCATCAAGTATGGCGGTTCGGCGATGACGAGTGATGAACTGCGAGACTCGTTCGCGGGCGATATAACCTTGCTGAGCCTGGTCGGTATCAAGCCGGTCATCGTGCACGGTGGCGGGCCACAGATCACCAGAGCGATGAGCCAGTCCGGCATTGAACCCCAGTGGGTGGACGGACTCCGCGTCACGGACTCGGAGACGATCCGTGTGGTCCAGTCGGTGCTCGCCGGGCAGGTGAACCCCGATATCGTCCGCCTGCTGAGCGGCCATGGGGCGGTGGCGGCCGGGGTGACCGGGATCGACGGCGGCCTCTTCAAGGCCACTCCGAAAGACGAGCGGCTCGGGTTCGTCGGTGAGATCGAGTCGGTCGACCCGACGCTCGTCCTCGGCATGCTGAGCCAGGGTATCGTGCCGGTGGTGGCCCCACTAGCGCTCGGCGCCGATGGCCACGCCTACAACCTGAATGCCGACACCGCGGCCGGGGCGTTGGCAGAAGCGTTGGGTGCCACAAAGCTGGTCTATCTGACGGATGTCGAAGGCCTCTATTTGGACCTTGGCGACGAAGAGACCCTGCTATCACGGGTCGGGATCACCGAACTCGAATCCATGATTGCGTCCGGATCGGCATCGGCCGGCATGGTGCCCAAACTACGGTCGTGCATTTCGGCGATGCGGGCCGGCGTTCCCCAAGCTCATATCCTTGACGGACGGGTGCAGCACGCGGTCCTTTTGGAGGTATTCACTCCAGAGGGCATCGGCACCATGATCGAGCCGCGCTGACATGTTGCATGGATATTCGGCGACTCGTATCGTTATGCGCTCATGAATACCGCCTCACGCCGACGGCTCATCCGCAAACTGCTGCTCGAGAACGTTGTTTCGAGCCAAAGCGAAATTGTGGATCTGCTTCTTGACGAATCTCATGAGGTGACTCAGGCGACCGTATCTCGAGATCTGCATGCGCTCGGCGCCGTCAAGTCTCGTCGCAACGGTCACTTGCAGTATGTGTTGCCGGACGACCACTCCACTGCTGACGGGGAATTCTTGACGCTGTCACGGGCACTGATCGAGTTCGTTGAGTCGATCTCGGTTTCCGCCAATCTGGTGGTGATCAAGACTTCACCGGGGGCGGCCGGGGTCGTGGCTGGCGCGGTTGACGGGGCGCCGTTGCATGGGGTATTGGGAACGATCGCGGGCGACGACACCGTGATGATCGTCGCAGATGAACAATATGGCGGTATCGGATTGGCGAACCGCCTCGAACAAATCGGAGCTGGCTGATGAAAAAGATCGTTCTTGCGTATTCGGGGGGCCTCGATACCTCGGTCATTCTCACGTGGCTGAGAGAGGAATACGACGTCGAGGTGGTTGCCTACACCGCCGATGTCGGCCAGGGCGAAGAGGTCGAAGAGGCGAAAGTCAAGGCGATAGCCACCGGTGCGGTTGAAGCGATCGCTGAGGACCTGACCGAGGAATTTGTGTCTGAGTATGTGTTTCCCGCACTGCGGGCCAACGCGATTTACGAGGGCCACTACCTGCTCGGAACCGCACTGGCCCGTCCGGTGATCGCCAAGGGCCTCGTTCGAGCTGCCGAAGCTACCGGAGCTGATGGCATCGCCCATGGTGCTACCGGTAAGGGCAATGATCAGGTCCGATTCGAAGTATCGGCGTACGCCCTCAAGCCGGACATCAAGGTGATCGCTCCGTGGCGCGAATGGGACTTGAAGGGACGCGCCGACTGTATTGCCTATGCCGAGGCACGTGGCATTCCGGTCCCGGTGACCAAGGACAAACCTTATTCGATGGACGCCAATTTGCTCCACATCTCCTACGAAGGGGGAGTGCTTGAGGACCCGTGGGTAGCGCCCCCCAAGAATATGTTCAAGATGACGGTTGATCCCCAGGACGCCCCTGACGAACCGGAAATCGTCACCGTGACCTACGAGGCGGGGGACCCGGTTGCGGTCAACGGTGAAACGCTCGGACCCGCCGCACTCCTGGCCCGACTCAACCAACTGGCGGGCGCCCATGGGGTGGGCAGGGTCGACGTCGTCGAAAACCGGTTCGTGGGTATGAAATCGCGGGGCGTCTACGAGACACCAGGGGGAACGGTGCTGCATTACGCGCATCGGGCCGTGGAGTCCCTGACGCTGGACCGCGAGGTTATGCACCTGCGGGATAGCTTGATTCCCCGGTACGCAGCCATGGTGTACAACGGTTTCTGGTTTTCGCCCGAGCGTGAAGCCCTGCAGGCCTTTGTCGACACGACCCAGGAGCGCGTGTCGGGCGAGACCCGCCTGAAGCTGTACAAGGGAGGCGTCTATGTCGAAGGGCGACGGTCTGATTACCGTCTGTATGATCAGGCGACGGTGACGTTTGAAGAAGACGACGTGTACGACCAGGCCGATGCCGCGGGCTTCATCCGGCTGAATGCGCTGCGTTTGCGCCGGTCTGCCGAGGCTCGCCTCGGCCAAGGAGAGTAGATGTCGACGCTTTGGGGAGGAGGCTTCGCCGAGAGCCCCGACGCCCTTTTGTGGGCCTTCACGGTTGACACGGCGGATCGACGGCTCATCTTCGACGACCTGCACGGATCCTGGGCTCACGTCGGCATGCTTGGAGAACAGGGGATCGTCACCGACGAAGAGGCGGCGCAGTTGCAGGCCGGGATCCTTGAGATTGTCGACGAAGCCGAAGCGGGTGACTTCGTCTTTCTCGACACCGATGAGGACGTCCACTCGGCCACCGAACGCCGGCTGATCGAGCTGGTGGGAGACGTCGGGCGGAAGGTGCATACCGGCCGTTCTAGGAACGATCAGATAGCACTGGACTTGCGTCTCTACCTGGCGCGGTCAGGTTCCCTACAACTACAGCGTTTGGCGAGTCTCGCAACGGTGCTCGTGGATCAGGCCGAACGGGTAGGCGATGTCGTGGTCCCCTCCTACACGCATCTTCAGCAGGCTCAGGCGGTCCCGCTAGCCCACCATTTGCTTGCGTATGCAGAGATGGTTCGACGCGACGCCGAACGTCTACAGGCGGCGATCTACCGGACTCAGGTGTCTCCGCTCGGAGCCGGCGCATCAGGTGGTTCAAGTCTGCCGCTTGATCCGGCGATTTCGGCCCGGCTTCTCGGTTGGAGCTGGCATTTCACCAACTCGATGGATGCCGTTGGATCCCGAGATTTTGTCGCCGAATACGTCTTTGTCTGCGCCCAATCCATGGTCCATCTCTCCAGGTTGTCGGAGGAGATCGTCCTGTGGGCGACAAGCGAGTTCGGGTGGGTGAGCTTCCCGGACTCTTTCACGACCGGGTCGTCGGCGATGCCTCAGAAGAAGAACCCCGACGTCGCTGAACTTGTAAGGGGGCGTTCTGCCGGGGTTATCGGGGACTTGACGGCGATCATGTCGCTGCAAAAGGGTCTGCCGTTGACCTACAACCGCGACCTTCAAGAAGACAAGCGGATCGTATTTCACGCCGACGACGTGCTGGCCGGGTCGCTTCAGACCCTGGCCGCGATGTTGGCGACGGCTGTGTTCAACCCGCCTGCACCGAATCCGGAGGTGACGGCCCTCGACATGGCTGAGATCCTGGTCGGGCGAGGCGTGGCTTTCCGGACTGCTCACGAAGCCGTCGGTCGCCTGTTGCGAAACCTTGGCGAGGACGGACGGACATTGGAGGAAGCGAATGCCGCCGACTTGATTACCGCACATGAACTGTTTGAGGCAGGCGATATCGATCGCCTCGACCCGGTGGCTTCAGTCGAACATAGGGTGACGCCTGGTGGCGGTTCGTATCGCGAGGTCGTCAAGCAAATCAAGCGCCTACGCTCACTGCTGGAAGATATCAGGAACTAGGGTCAAGCAGACGGCCGGGCGTCTCAGTTCCTGCCAGGCCATTCGACTCAAACGTAAGGAAGCGTCCCGGTGGACTTGCTCCCCTGGCTGTCGGCCCTGGGCTTCGGCTCACTGGGCTGGGCCCTCGGCAAAGCGACGAACAATTGGAATGCGCCCGATCGGGCGGCGGCTCGACGCGTCATGGTCCGACGCACCGTACGGGTGGCTTCCCTGGCCGGGGTCTATTGGTTGGTCTCCTGGCAAGTCCTGACTCGGCTTGATCTGTTTGACCTGGGTGCATCCCCGGTGGTTGTGTTGTTGATGGCACCGCTAGGCGGGATTGGATACGGGTTGGCGGTCCGCCAACACGCCCTTAGTCTGTTCGGACGGAGGCTTCCCCGACGTCTCCGGCCTCGGCTCTTTGTCCGCCGTTAGTTGGGGAGTTCTCTCGAACTCGACCTCAAAGTAGGGCAATGATCGTCGCGAGGGTGAGCGCACTTGCGACCGTAGAAACGAGCACCGTCGTGGTCACGAAATCAGGCTCCAGATCGTGCTCGATCGCGATTAACGCAGCGAACACTGCCGCCGGCATGGCCGATTGAAGGATTGTTACTCCGCCGGGGACCCCACCCAAACCGACGACTGCGGCCGCCAGGGCCGCGACCGCCGGGGCTATCAGCAAGCGAAGGCCGGAGGCAATCCATACCTCGGTAGTAAAACGAGGTCGCTGCATTCCGGCAAGCTGCACGCCGAGGGTCAAGAGCATCACACCGATCATCGCGTTGGCGAGCAGCGTGATCGCCCGGTCGGCGAACACTGGAAGGCGAACGTCGTTGACGTTGAACAGTATTGCGATGGGCAAGACCGCGACGGTGGGAGTGGTTAGCGCTCGAAAAATAGCCCGGCCCGGTGACGATGTCCGCCAGGTGGCTGCCGTGACTCCAATCATGAAAGCCGAGAAGTTGATGATCAAGAACGAAACCCCTGCCAGCGGCAGGGAGTCCTCGCCGAACGCGAACGCCACGATGGGAATGCCGAAATTGCCGACATTTCCGTAGACCGCGACCAGGACCGTAGCGGCCGTCACTGAATAGCCCGATCGGAGCAATTTGCCAGCCGCAAGACCGAGCAGAGCGACAACCGCCGTCGTGATGCCCATAACGATCGCCATTTGCGCCACGACCCCCGTCGTGACGTCCGCGTCGCGCAGTAGATCCAGGAAGAAGGCCGGCGCAAGGATGTAATAGGCGACCTTGGCGAGTGGCGCAGGATCGAGCCCCATGCGCCGCCCAATGAGCAGGCCGATCGTGGCCAGACCGAATACCGGAAGCAGGATGTCGACGAAGATGGGAGCCAGGTCGGTCATGGTGCGTCACTCTAGGTTGGTGGACTCGGAGACCACGTTCGGCTCCCATCGGGTATCTTCGATGGCATGTCGACGCCTATGTCACCTGAACGAGTTCGTGAGTTCCTGATGGCTGGAACGCTGACTGGCAAGCTAGCAACGGTCCGGAGCGACGGGCGGCCGCATGTAGCCCCGATCTGGTTTGTGCTCGATGGCGATGACGTCCTGTTCAACACGGCTGACACGAGCGTCAAAGGCAAGAACCTGGACCGAGACAACCGGGTATCGATCTCCGTCGACGATCAGACCCCGCCCTATAGCTTCGTCATCATCGAAGGCCGTGCGGAACTAAGCGCTGAGCCAGCGGCACTTATCCGGTGGGCGACCGAGATCGGCCGCCGGTACATGGGACCCGACCGGGCAGGAGAGTTCGGGCGCCGCAATGGCGCTCCTGGAGAGTGGCTGGTGCGAGTTCGCCCTACCAAGATCACTGGCTCGGACGACACAGTCGGCTACTAGCGAGGTTCACGCCTCTGAATCCTTCCACGCACACCATGCTTTGATCAATGGATTTGAGGTCGGCGGCATCCTCTTCCACAGCTGCACTGTCGGCAAATCGCATCACCCGCAAGCTCGGCATCGGCACGTCGCTGGACGGGATCAACTGGAGCAGGTCGGCCACGAGGGTCATTTCTGAACGGGCGGCGGGGGGAGAGGCCTTCTGGTTCTCCGAACTTGCCGAGCTCGACGGCGAACCGCTGCTGTTTGTCGAGGTAGCGGTTGGGCAGGAAACGTCGGTCCTCCTGGCGCGAGCCTCCACAGAGGCGATTCTCACTTCTCTTGAACCCTGAGTCGATAGGGTGGGCGGATGCCAAACCGGGGTCCCATCATGCCGCGAATCTCTGACGTCGAGCGAAGGAACCGCTTGGGCAGGCGTCACGGGCTTACTAGCCCTTTGGGTACGGTCCCGGAGGTTGCCGATGCGTTGGTCGGGCTCCACGGAAGCGACCCGGCCACCGTCTTTCTGTCTCTGCGAGCGCGCATAGACGGCATCACGATCGAAGACATCGAGTCCGCTCTCTATGACCGGGCGGACCTGTGGCGAATCTGGGCAATGCGACGCACGATGTTCATGGTGCCGCCCGACTTGGGCTCGGTGATGTATGCAGCGGCGACTCGTGATGTAGTGGCTAACGAGCGACGCAAGTTACTGAAGATGTTTCAGGCAAACCATGGAACCGTTGACGCGGAGGCGTGGCTAGAGCAGGTAGCCAGGGCCGCGGTTGCGTATTTGGAAGAAGTGGGGACGGCTACCACCGCAGAGATGAAGGAAAACGTCGACGGTCTCGACACCAAACTGACCGTCCGCCAGGGAAACCGACCTGAAGTAACTATGAGCCTGGCCAGTCGGCTGCTGATGCTCTTGGCGATGGACTGCCAGGTGGCCAAAGGGCGACCGGCAGGTACGTGGCGGTCTTCACAATATGAGTGGCGCTCGTTGGGTGCCTGGGCTGGCGAGCCGCTCACCGACTTGCCTACCGCGGACGCTGAAGGGCGACTCGTGTCCCGCTGGTTGGCTGCGTACGGGCCCGGAACCTTCGAAGATATCAAGTGGTGGACGGGGTGGACCGTCGCCAAGACCAAAAGAGCTCTCGGGTGGGTCGGCGCCCAAGAAGTGGCGCTCGAGGGAGGCGTCGGTTTTGTTCTCCCTACCGACA
This sequence comes from Acidimicrobiia bacterium, assembly GCA_024637275.1. GTDB lineage: Bacteria > Actinomycetota > Acidimicrobiia > Spongiisociales > JAENVV01 > JAENVV01. Next base: position 5,095 of record JAGXFS010000124.1, on the reverse strand, counting down.
CCACGCAGTCTCCCGACCCCGACCCCGGGCCGTGGGTGGCACTGTTGCCCGGGCTCGATCCAAGCGTGATGGGCTGGAAAGCGCGCGATTGGATACTTGGAGACCTGGCCGGGCGCTTGTTCGACCGCAACGGCAACGCCGGACCGACGGCCTGGGTCAACGGAGAGATCGTCGGTGGTTGGGCGCAGCGCTCGGACGGCTCGATTGCCGTCGGAGCGTTGCGAGGCCGGGGAACCGGGGCTCGGACGGCGCTCAACCTCGAAGCAGAGCGACTCTCCCAATGGATAGGTCCGGTCAGCCTGCGCTTTCGATTCCCCAGCCCTTATGAAAAGGAACTACGCGACAGCTAGGGTGAAATTTCCAGGCGGAGGACCGATGTACCCAAAGTCATTCCGGCGCATTCTCGGAAAGCAGATGGCCTATGTCGACGTGGGCGCGGGCGATCCGATCGTGTTCTTGCATGGGAATCCGACCTCCTCGTTCTTGTGGAGATTCGTTATGGCCGGTCTGAAGGGTCACGGACGATTGATCGCTCCTGATCTGATCGGAATGGGCGACTCGGACAAGCTCGACGACCCGGGTCCTGACTCATACACGTTCGTCGAACATCGCCGATACCTCGATGGGCTGCTGGATTCGCTCGACCTCGGTGACCGGGTAGTTCTGGTCATACACGACTGGGGTTCGGGGCTTGGCTTTGACTGGGCGAATCGGCACCGCGATCGCGTCCGGGCCATCGCCTACATGGAAGCGATCGTCCAGCCGATTGCCAGCTGGGACGATTGGCCCGAATCGGCTCGCAAGTTCTTTCAAGGCCTCCGGTCCGAAGCGGGTGAGTCGATGATCATCGACAAGAATATGTTCGTAGAGCGTGTTCTTCCCAGTGCCGTACTTCGGGAATTGGCCGATGCTGAGATGGCCGAGTATCGACGGCCATATGTCGCCGGGGGTGAGGCCCGTCGCCCAACGCTGACGTGGCCGCGGCAGATTCCGATCGAAGGCGAACCGGCCGACGTAGCGGAGATCGTTGGGGCTTATTCGGAGTGGCTGTCCACCTCATCGGTACCGAAGTATTTCTTCAACGCCGATCCTGGATCGATTCTGATTGGAGCCCAGCGAGAATTCTGCCGGAACTGGCCCAACCAGCAAGAAATGACGGTCCCGGGATTGCACTTCATCCAGGAGGATTCTGGCACCGAAATTGGCCGGGAACTGGCCCGCTGGCTCGCCACCTTGTGACCGGGGTGTCTGTTTCTGGCTACGTTTCGAACTCGAGGATATCCGGGTCTTCGTAGAGGGATTGCATGACTGCTCGATGGGCGGTTTTGGGGCCGGTTACATCAAAGAACGTGATGAGGTGTTCGCGGTCTTTCGCTTCTTTGAACGAACGGACCCGGAGGCCCAGCGTTACGATTTCTTCTCGCAAGGCATCGACTTTCTCGTGGCCGGCCGTGGTTACGATCCGGTAGATCATTTGCTCAGACTGCCGGTCGATCATGATCTCGATCTTGGGCAGGACAACGAGAACAATCATCATCACCCCAAAGGTGGCGAGGCCCGCCGCATATTGCCCGGCTCCGATCGCCATTCCCAGTGCTGCTGCGACCCAGATGGTTGCCGCGGTGGTGATTCCTGAGACGTTGCCATGATGCTTGAAGATCACGCCCCCGCCGAGAAAGCCGACGCCGGCAACAATTCCTGCCGCGACCCGACCGGGGTCGTTGGTGCTGCCTGCCAGTTCTTCGGAGATGATCGTGAACAGCGTGGCGCCCAGGGTTATGAGCAGGATGGTTCGAAATCCAGCGGCTTTGTCCCGGTATTCCCTCTCGGCGCCGACGAGTCCGCCGACCAAAACCGAAAGCAACAGTTTGATCGCAAGTTCCATGGTTACGAATGCCGGTCGATTGCCTGGCCGATCAGCTAGCCCTTGGCGATCTGTTCTTCGAGGAAGGCGATCCGCTGGCGAATCCATGCCACGGCACTGTGCGGGTCAGCCGAACTTTGTTCGTCGGCGATGGCGTTGACGGAGTTTCGTGTTCCGGATACTGAGCCCTCGCCGGCGATGGCCAGTTGAAGGCCCTGACCGGGGAAGCGAGCCAGGTGCGCTTTGAGTCCTTCTAGCTCGCGTTGCATATCCGCGACGGTAAGTGGAGCGTGCGATCGGAGGATGTCTCTCAGGTCGTCCCGCTCCTCGGTCAGGGCTGCCAGGGCTCCAATATCTCCAGTGTCGGTGCGGGCCTTTTCGATTTCGCCGGCTAGCTCACCGAGTCGGGTCAGGATGTCATCTCGTTTCAATGTCTCTCCCTTGGGATGCCCCGATGGTAGGTGAAGCACACCTCGCGCGTCGGACGATCCGCGGTTTCTGCTCGACGCGATCCGTTCTTCGGGCTCCAGTGCCCGTTTTCGGGCGTACGAACCCTGGGTTGAACCCAGGGTTTCGGCGATCGGTGGGGCTACTCGGGTCGATCAGGGTCGTGGGTAGTGGTCGCGTTGGGTGCGGTAGCCTGGAAGGATGGATCAATTCGCACAACGCAGAGCTCAGTTCGCTGATGCGATCGGGGATGGAGTCGCCGTCATTCCAGCCGGTCGGGAAACAACCCGCAACGACGACGTCGGTCACGAATTTCGCCAGGATTCCACTTTCTATTTCCTGACCGGGTTCTCCGAACCGGACGCGGTTGCGGTGATTCACCCGTCCCATCCGACCGCGCCATATACCTTGTTTGTCCGGCCGCGGGATCGGGAAATGGAAATCTGGAACGGATACCGGGCCGGTACCGAAGGAGCGAAATCTCGCTTTGGTGCAGATGCGGCATTCCCGATCGAGGACTTGTCAGACCAACTGAAAGAACATTTGATCGGTACCGATACGGTGTACTACCGGACCGGCAGCCCACTCGATGACACATTGCTCGGGATGATCCAAAGCCTGGCCCCGCTCGCCGCTCGATACGGGCGGATCATCCCCACCCGGTTGATCGACCCGTCACCGATCCTTGATGGCTTCCGACTCCGCAAGTCCGACCCCGAACTGGCGCACCTCCGGCGGGCCTGTGATGTCTCGGTACTCGGACACGAAGCCGCGATGCGGTTCACCAAACCCGGGGTTCACGAATACCAGGTACAAGCAGCCATGGAGCACGTGTTTCGCCAGGAGGGATCACCGCGTAACGGCTATCCTTCGATCGTTGCGTCGGGGCCGAACGCTTGCATCCTCCACTACACCGAGAATGACCGCCTGATTGAGGACGGCGATCTACTGCTCATTGATGCGGCCGCAGAATCAGGACACTTCTCATCCGATATCACCAGGACGTTCCCCGCCAACGGCCGCTTTTCCGCCCCCCAGCGAGCCGTCTATGACGTCGTGCTGGCTGCCCAAAGGGCCTCGATTGCGGTGGGCACCGTAGGTAATACGCACCGGGACATGGACGAGACTGCCAAGCGAGTCGTCACCGAAGGCCTTGTTGACCTCGGTCTGTTGCCGCGCGGCCTCGAAGACTCACTGAGCATGCACCACTACCGGCAGTACTTCATGCACGGGACTGGACACTGGCTTGGCATGGACGTTCACGACGCGGGATCCGTCCAAATCGGTGACGAGTCGCGGACACTTGAGATTGGCATGTCGTTCACCGTCGAACCGGGGATCTACGTGGCGCCCGACCAGGAGACCGTCGAGTTTGTCCTTATGGAGGGCTTACACCCGGCGGCGATTTACGAACGACGTTTTCGGATGGGTTGGGACGCCGCCCGCAAGCTCGAACAAGAAGAGACCAAGGACGCGCCCCGGGTCACCCACGAGATTCCAGCCGAGTTCCGCGGCATTGGGGTTCGCATCGAAGACGACATTGCCATCACCGCGGCAGGCTCAGAGAACCTTACGGCAGCCCTACCGGTCGACCCTGACGAGGTTGAGGCACTGTGTCAGAGCTGATTGGTGTCAGAACTGATCGTTGAGGCTTAGTGCCCCTGCGGCGGCTTGTCGCAGCGCCGCTCGAAGGGTGCTGTCGGCGAACAACGACGCGTCGATCGGTAGTCGGATAGTCATTCGGAGCAGTGAATCTTCCGGTTCGGTATTCGCGCCAGCCCTCGTCATGGCGTCGACCACGGCCCGATTGTCCGGGAGCACGTACGCGGTGAAGGCTTCGATGCCGTTTTCGAGTGCGGTGTCGGCGAGAGCCTGCAGCAGTTTCGTTCCGACTCCACGTCCCTGATGAGCGTCGACGACGATCAGCGCAGCCTCCGCCACGGTGGCGTCGAACGGGTCGCGAACATATCGAGCAACCCCAACTCCCTGGCCAGTCTCAAGCGCCGCAACCAACGCCACGTGGTCCCTGCCGTCAACGTTCACCAGGTAGTCCAACTCGGTTTCCGTCAGGCGATCAACCCCCCGCATAAAGCGGAAGAACCGGCTCTGTTCGCTGGTGGCTTCGAAACCGGAGACCAGTTGGGAGCGGTCTGCCGGATCAATTGGCCGGATGGTGATTGTTTCCCCATCGGGAAGCTGAGTTTGCACTCCGCCATTGTTGCAGGAACGTCTAGGCTCCCGGCCATGGCACGAGCAGGGTTCAAACACGTTGTCGGTAACTGGGTGCGTTCCGAGCTCGATCTAGCCGAGCGGCTTCGCCTCACCATCAAGAACAACGCGATCAAACTCAAGAACGGCACGAGTTGCTGTGGCAACCACGGGGAACCCGGTTGCTGAGTGGGTCCTGACGCCTCCGGTTCGGATGGCCATTCACACTCCCACGATGATGATGGCCACGGGGACCATCACCACTAGCAGCGCTAGTTAACGATCGAGTAGCGCACCAGCTCGGCGCCGTCATTGGTCAGCCACTGTTTATCCAGCGCCATACCAACCCGCTCGGCGACCCCGCGCGATGCCGCGTTCTCGGCAAGCGCATTGGCGAAGATGGTTCGAACCCCGACGACGTCGAAGGCGTACTCGATGATCGCTCCCACCGCCTCGGAGGCATAGCCCTGTCGCTGATAATTGCGGGCGATCGTGTAGCCGACGTCGGCGGTCGACGGATCGGCCGCCCGTACATGCAGGCCGACGTCACCAACGGTCGCTCCGGTTGCCTTGTCG
>JAGXFS010000123.1 GCA_024637275.1 Acidimicrobiia bacterium | reverse complement strand
GAAAAGATGCGGCATGTTCTGCACGCCGTGGGTTCCCCCGTCAATAAGCATGAACTGGCCGCCTCCCTCATCGGCGATACGTTTCCCTTGTTCCCACGGAATGAGAGGATCGTCCGAGCCGTGCACGATAAGCAGCGGACAAGTGATGTTCGACGCGATGCCTTTCAACGAGAGTTGGTCGGCCAAAGCGCGGGCTTCGGTCATGTTCTTGGCGCCGCTGTAATGGGCGTACGCCTCTTTCGTGACCTGAGGCAGTCCGTCGAAGCACTCGCCCCAGTCATAGGGGCCGCAGTTTCCGTAGGCGGCCACAATCCGGGGTTCGAACGCGGCGGCCCGAGGGGCGTAGTAACCAGCCAGGCTGGTCCCGAAAACCCCAACCCGTGATGCGTCAAGGTCGGTCCTGGTTTCGATCCAGTCAATCACTCCCCGTATCGCCACCTCGTAATCTGGCCGGATCGCTGACCATTGACTTGACTCGCCTTGTCCGGGGCCGTCCACAGAAAGCACAGCAATGCCCCGACGGAGCCATCCGCCCCGGGACTGATGCCGGGTCTCCTTGGTGGAATCCAAACCGGGCAAAACAATGACCACCGGTGCCCGATCAACACCTTTGGGAAGACTCAACAGCCCGACCATCTTTGGCGCTCTCTCGACACCGGGCATATCTACCTTTTCGACGGCCGGCTCAAGATATGGCAGGGCATTGTCGTGGCACCGCAACATGTTGGCGAGGCCACGGTTGTGCAACTCAACATCCCTGGTCGAGACAAAGTAGGCAAGATGGTGGCAGCGGAACGCGTCCATCCAGGCGGCGGTTGCGGCCAAACGCCGACCGTCACTCTCTGCGTGTTTGGCGAGGATCTCGTGGACGCCCGCCGTGTTGGTCCACTCAACCACCCAGTCGTCCCAGGTCTGCATCCGGTCAACGGTGGAAACGAGATCGCCGACGGATATACCGCCTCGCAGGAAGCGTGGCGTCCAGGTAGCCAGAACTTCGGCCACCACCGGATCGGGATGACCGAGGATTCGTTCAAGAGTGCTCATCTTCGCCTCACCTACTCCATCACCACGATCGGGTTCGTGAGCGAGCCGATGCCGGTGATCGTGGCGACCATCTCATCGCCAACCTTTAGGAACTCAGGTGGCTTGCGGGCATACCCGATCCCGGATGGAGTGCCGCTGAGGATGATGTCGCCGGGCTCCAGTGCCATGCCCAAAGAGAACTCCTCGATGATTCGGGGCAATGTGAACACCATCAGCGAAGCAGGATCTGACTGCTTTACCTCGCCGTTCACGGTTAGCTCGAGATGCACGGCGTATGGGTCGGGGAGCTGATCGGCGGTCACGATCCAGGGGCCGAGCGGGCAGTGCGTGTCAAGACTCTTGCCTTTGAACCATTGAGCCCCATGCCGTCGCTGGAGGTCGCGAACCGACACGTCAACGGCAATGGTGTATCCGAAAACATGTGCCATCGCTTCGGCTTGGGAGATGTTGCGTCCTCCCTTGCCGATTATGACGGCAAGTTCGACTTCCCAGTCGAGTTGTTCGCTGACCCGACCGGGATGCAATACGCCGCCCCCTGGTCCGATGACACTGGTGGGCGGTTTTGAGAACAGAGTCGGATACTCAGGGATGTCCGGAGGGTCATAGTTGCCACCTCGCTGGCCTCGACCTTCCTCAAAGTGTTCGAGGTAGTTCCATCCAACGCAGAACACGCAACGGGACGGACGGGGAATCGGTGCCAGCAGCTCAGCGCCGTCGACCGGGGCGGCTTGAGCGTTCGCCAATCGAGCCAAAAGCTGCGGACCGGCCGCTATCAACTCAATCATGGTGGCCGGGGCTGGATCGATCAGGTCACGGACCAAGCGCACCGTATCTGCGTCTCCAATTACGGCCGGAAGCTGCTCTCCACCGTAAGCAACCGTGGCGAGTCGCATCTAGGAGATGCCAAAACGTTCAAGATAAGGTTTGACCTCGACAGCCTTTCCACCGCTGGCGTTCGATTCAATCGCACAATGGACCACCGAGAGGGCCCGGATGGCATCGTCGACACCGACCTCGACTTTCCCCTCGCCGCGGCAGGCTCGCCCGAACTCCTCGAGCTGCTCGCGGAACATGTCGGTCTTGGGCAGGTCAACGGGTCGGCGATCCTGGTCGCCATAAGCCTGCGAGACCAAGGAGGAATGCTCATCTGCTTCGTGGGCCTCATCCCAGTGTGTGAAGTCCAGGTCGTACATCAGGTTGTGCTGGGTTCCCTGCAAGCGGATCTGATAGATCCCCGGCGACGCCCAACCACAGCCGAGATAACCGAGTGCGCCTGACTCGAACTCAAGAATGGTCATCGTGGTGTCCGGGACCTCCGCCTTCGTGAACAGCTTGCGCGTGTGCGCCGATACCGCCGCCACTGGACCCAAAAGGTATTGGAGGTTGTCAGCGTGATGTACCCCGAGCTGAATCAGTGGCCCACCGGGAGTCTTGTCCAGGTACCAGCGCCAGGTTTCCGGGGTGAGCTCAAGGCCTCGCTCATTGGAGAAATTTGCCTCAGCCATTGACACGCCACCGAGGGTGCCGTCATCGATCCACCGTTTCATCTGGCGGTTACCCGAGAGGCGCCTGGCACTGTGACCGACGGCGAAAGGGAGGCCCGATGCATCGACCGCCGCCTTGATGGCCGCAGCGTCTTCGAGAGTTTGCGCGACCGGCTTGTCCGTGTACACCGGTTTCCCGGCTTCCAACGCCTGAATGATTAGCGGACGATGCGTGTCATTTGGCGTTGTGATCATGATGCCTTCGACATCCGGGTCGGCCAATAACTCCTCGTAGCTCGACGCCGAACGCTTAACACCGTATTCGTCCATGAACGCCTGACGCTTGTCCTCCGAGCGGGAGTAACACGAGTAGATGTCGATCAGGTCGCCACGTTGGGCTCCCCGCGCCAGCACCCTCGCCCATCTTCCAAGTCCTACCTGGGCCAACCTGATCTTGTCGCTCATCGTTTCTCCTAACTCACTTCGATATCGGTATCTTCAATGTTCTTGGACAGGTTCGGGTGCGGGAAAAAGCAGACCAGCTCCATTTGACTGTGCTCGTCCGGAACCGTTGCGTGGGGCACCCCCGCCGCAATTCGGACCACGTCGCCGGTCGCAACAGAAAACCACTCGCCGTCAATCCAGGCCCGACCGTGTCCGGCGGCAACTACAACTACCTCTTCTGAGTGGGGATGCACATGGGCCCGGCGTCCGTCGATGCGAGCCATCTGGACGATGCGCAGGCTCGATGCCGACGGCACGTCGTGGAGCGGATCGGCGGCCCGACGACCGGGAAGATCCACGAACTCGAACTCCGGTCTTGGGATAACCGTCACGGTCGCAACCCGAAAATCTCGACTACTCGTTTGGCAACGTCATCAGCAACCGTGGCGGCGAAGTCGCCTGCCATGTCGAGCGTCGCCCAGGTTGGATTCCCGTACCAGCCGTCGGCGTCGATCTCAGTTACCTCGGTGATATATCCGTGGGTTTCATGACTCCGGCGCATCTCGTCAAGCGCGATTGCGTGATCCGGACGGGTGGCATCGCCAGCCCGGTCGAGTTGAACCAGCGCCGGGTCATGGGCCATGACTGCCAGGACCTCGATACCCCCACCATGGGTTAGCTCGCCTCCGCTGGCCGCGTAGATACGTTGGGCTACATAACAAGCGTGCGAAGTGACGACATAAACGCCCGGATGCCGATCCTGGATCTCGGTTGCTACCCCGTCCATCGAGGCGATGTTTCCCTCATGCCAGTTGACGAATACGAAGCGCTTAACGCCCATGCTTATCAATTCTTCGCAGATATCGGTGAGCAAGGCTTCGAACGTCGACCGACGCAGGTTGATGGTGCCGGGATGGCCGGCGTGGATCGGGGTTACTCCATACGGACCGAACGGAACGTAGAGCGCTCCGAGTCGATCGGCGAGGGTTCGGCCGACGACCTCGGCTGCCATGGTGTCGGTCCCGCACGGCAGGTGCGGGCCGTGTTGCTCGACACTCCCGAAGGGGATGACGGCTGTTCGTGACTCGGCGATAACCGCAGCAACATCGGGACTGACGAGGTCATAGATGGATTTGGTCATGACGCCTCCTCGGGTCGGACAACTGGATGCAAGGGTTCCTCTCCTTCGATAATCCGCCGGGCCTCCTCGGCGGACTTCACCCGCAGCTCGGTTTGAGTTTCTTCCGTATACCAGGCGGTATGCGGCGACAGAATGAGCTGATTTTTGACGCCAGCAAACAATGAAAGATTCGGTGGCTCAGGAGAGAAAACGTCAAGGGCTGCGAATCTCGGACGTCTTTGCGCAAGGCCGGCGGCAAGGGCTCCGGCATCAACGAGCGTACCTCTGGCCGTGTTGACGAGGATCGATCCGTCTTTCATGGCTGCAAGTTCGGGCGCGCCGAGCAGCGCAGAACCGTCATCGGGACCAGGAGCGTGCAGAGTGACCACATCGGATCTCGAAAGCAATTCCCCCAGGTCGGTCTCGGCCAGAGCTTGATAGGGGTCATGGGCAATCACCGTCCCAAAGCCCACCGCCTCAAGTAAATGGGCGACTCGCTGGCCGATCCGCCCAAAACCGACGACACCCGCGGTCATCGTCGACGGCAAGTGCATGGGGCGGAGCTCGGCAAAACCCCAACTTCCCTGCTTGACAAGACGGTCGGATTGGGGCAAACGGCGCATCGCGGCCAGCACCAGGGACAGCGTGTGGAAGGCCACTGCCTCGGTCCCGTAGTCGGGGACGTAGGCAACCCAATAGCCGAGACGACGCGCATGGTCGATGTCGATTGAGTCGACACCAATCCCGGATCGCACGATGGCTCTCGGGGTCATCCGTTCGAGTACTCCGGCAGTAAAGCGGGGCCGTGAGCCGGCGATAACGACGTCCGCCCCGTTCGTAACATCAACGATGTCGTGAGGGGTGTCACCAGCGCCATCAACGATGGTGACCCCTTCGAGGATCTCTTGCTCGATCGAGAAGTCCGGGTAGCGAGTTCCGAGTATCGCAACGGTAGGCATTTCATGACCCTATCACTGCAATCGATTGCAGTGGGTCGAGTTCCCCAATAAATGTGACGATTCTTAGGGTACGAGGACCTCGCGGCCGATCAGCTTCCCCGCCAGAACGTTCTTCTGCAACTGTTCGGCGTCCTCCAGCGGATACGTTCCCACGATAACGGGCGTCAACGATCCGTCGACGACAAGCTGGATAACTTCGGCGAGTTCGGCAGCGGACACGTTGCGAGACCCCTTGATCTCCCACTCGTTCCGGTAGAGGTCGCCGGGGTCAATTGTCCATTCCGTGCCAGTGTGAGAACCGACGATCACCATCCGACCACCTTTTGCCAGGGAGGCCAGCGTCCGTGGCATTGTCGATGGCCCAACGAGTTCGAGCACCCCGTCGACTCCCACTCCGTCAGTCCATTTCCTGGCGGCGTTGTCGATGGGCTGGATGCGCGGGTCGACGGCCCGAGTCGCTCCCATCCTCTTCGCCGCAGTCAGCTTGGCTTGCCCCAGGTCTACCGCCATGACCTCCGCTCCGAGCATGACCCCGACTTGAACCGCATGGAGCCCAACCCCGCCGCCGGCTCCCGTAACGATCAGTCGCTCCCCTGGCTGGAGACGCATCCGGTACTTCAGCGCGTGATAGGGCGTGCCGACCGCGTTGGCGAGGATCGCACCAGCCGGAAAATCGATGACCTCCGGCAAGGCCACCAGATTCCTAGCCGGGAGGACGACGTACTCGGCGTAGCCGCCCGGAATAGCCACGCCGACGTGGCCGCCGAAGTTCTCGCAGATCGTTTCGCGCCCCGATCGGCACCACCGGCAAGTCCCACATACGAGATAGAGCGTCGTCGCGACCCGGTCGCCGGCGTTCCATCCAACGACACCGGATCCAACTCCGGCTACCTCGCCGGCGATCTCATGTCCAAGGATGTGTGAACCGCTGGCTCGCTCACGCAGCCCCTTGCGGATGGCTACATCAAAGTGATCGACCGCGCACGCCCGAACCCTGACGAGCACCTCATCGGCGCCTGGTTCGGGAATCGGAACCAACCTGGCAACGAGTGGTCCGCCGAACTCTTCAATCACCATGGCACGCATCATCGACATCGGCCGATCGTACCAACGGTTGGGACCACGTGCCGCCCCGTGACGATTAGGTTGGCGCCATGCCACTTGCACCGACCGTGACCACGCTCACCTGCTTTGACTGCGGGAACCAACAAGATGCCCACCACCTGACCACCGTCTGCGCAAAGTGCGCGATGCCGTTGCGAGTCGATCTTGACTTGAAACCGACGCGACCGGAAACGCTGATCGATAGCCGGATCCAGTCGATGTGGCGATACGCGGCCGCGTTGCCGATTACCGCAGAAAACGCGGTGACGCTGGTTGAAGGTTGGACCCCACTGCTTGAAGTGGCCGATAACGTCTGGGTCAAAGACGAGTCTCGCAACCCAACCGGGTCCTTCAAGTCCCGGGGTATGTCCATGGCCGTTTCTGCCGCAGTTGCTCTCGGAGCCGGGCGCCTCGTCGCGCCATCGGCCGGCAATGCAGCCGGAGCATTGTCCGCCTATGGAGCCGCCGCCGGCGTACCCGTCGTCGTCGCAATGCCAGCCGATACCCCACGAGCCTTCATCGACGAGTGCAACCACTACGGGGCCAAGGTGCACCTGGTTGACGGCACTATCTCGGATGCTGGCCGGTTCCTGGCCGAGAACCGGCACCCGACCGACTTCGATGTCTCCACCCTGAAGGAGCCCTACCGGGTCGAGGGCAAGAAGACGATGGGCTATGAACTGTACGAACAGTTCGGCGGTGAACTGCCCGAGGTGGTGATCTACCCGACCGGCGGCGGAACCGGACTGGTTGGGATGTGGAAGGCATGGAACGAGATGGAGGCCATGGGCTGGATCGGGTCCGAGCGCCCCCGCCTCGTATCCGTCCAAACTGCTGGCTGCGCCCCGGTCGTCAAAGCCTTCGAGTCGGGCGCCAAATACACCGGGGCGTGGCCGAATCCAATCACTAAAGCCTTCGGGCTGCGGGTGCCCGGCCCGATCGGAGGATTCATCTGCCTACAAGCCCTCAGAGAAACCAACGGAACCGCCGTTGCGGTCGCCGAAAAGGACATGCAGGCACAAACTGCCGCTCTCGCTGCGGCAACCGGTATCGACATCTGTCCCGAAGGCGGCGCGGTTTGGGCCGCCTATCTCGAACTGAAACAAAGAGCCTGGTTGAACCCGGACGACCGCGTTGTGGTGTTCAATACAGGCACCGGCCTCAAGTATCGGTAGGAACCATGCAGGTAGAAGTCACCCGTCTCGAAGGTAAACGATTGTCGGTCACCGGTACCGACGGTCGCCTGGTGATCGACGACTTGACCCCTGATGGTGGCCCCGGCGACGGATGGCGGCCCACGGAACTAGTTCTTGCTGCGCTGGGCGGGTGCATGGTCGGAACCATGTTGAGCTTCGCGGCCGACCAGGAGATTCCCGTGGCCGACGTCCGGATGGTTCTCGAAGACGAGGTGGATGGACCGCCCAAACGGATCGGCGTAATCACGATGACCATGTACATCGCCGGAGACGTGTCTCCTCGCCAACTCGAGTCACTGAAACGAGTGGCATCGAAGTGCAAGATCGGCAACACGCTGGCCGACGCGCCGGAGATGGTGTTCGACATGAAGCTGGCACCGTGACCCCCCTCGTTGATGGCGACTGGCTCGAAGCCCACCTCGACGATCCAGATCTGGTGATCCTTGAGGTCTCGTTCTACGAACCAGCTAAAGCGTCGTAT
>JAGXFS010000003.1 GCA_024637275.1 Acidimicrobiia bacterium | reverse complement strand
GCATGGGATCGCGTCGCATCTCCTGGGCAATGCCCCTGGCGACGGCTTCGCGGTAGCTCAGTTCCGCCATGCGGAACCTCCATCAGCCCACAAGTCGGTCATGGCTAGCGCCGGATCGGGGGGCAAGCCTGCTTTGGCGAACTCGGTGGCTTCGTCGACCCGCCCCGCCACTGACTGTTGGATGGTGGCGAGATCGCCTTCCGTGACACCGAGTCGAAGTAAGCGTTGGTGATAGATCGGGATGGGATCGTGATCGAGCCACGCTTCGACCTCGTCGGCCGGACGGTATTTTCCGGGGTCGGCTCGGCTGTGGCCGCCGTGCCGATACGTTACCGCTTCGACCAGCGACGGCCCGGCGCCACGGCGCGCCTTGTCGAGGGCAGTTTGAGCGCTGAGATATACGGCGTCGGCGTCGTTGCCGTCGACAATGATCCGCTCGAGGCCATAGGCGCTCGCCCGATCGGCGGCCGGATGCTCCACTGCGGTTATGAGGTCGCTGGGCGTGTACTCCATGTACAGGTTGTTTTCGCACACAAATACGATCGGCAGGTTCCAAATGACCGCGAAATTGAGTGCCTCGTGGAAGGCGCCGATGTTGGTCGCCCCGTCGCCGAAGAAGGCGACGGTGACCTGGTCAGTCCCGCGAATCTGCGCAGACCAAGCGGTACCGTTGGCGATGCACAGGTGCGCGCCGATGATGGCATAGCTGCCCATCATGTTGTGCTCAACAGAGGTCAGGTGCATCGACCCTCCCTTGCCCTTGAGGATGCCGTTCTCGCGGCCAAGTAGCTCGGCCATGACCGGCCCGAGCGGAGCTCCCTTGGAGAGGGTGTGGGCATGGCCGCGGTAAGTGGCGAATACGTAATCGTCGGGCTGCATCGCCTGTCCGAATCCTGCCGATACGGCCTCCATGCCGAGCGATAGATGACTGGTTCCTTTGACGAGGTTTTGCATGAACAGGTCGTAGGCGCGCTTTTCGAACTGCCGGAGCACGTGTTGGCGTTCATACAGTTCCATCCGCACCTCGGAAGGAATGTCCGCCTCGTCCATCGCCGGGTCAAGAGCCTCCGGCGGTCGTGCCGGCCTCGTTGCGTAATCAAGCAACGTGGGGTCGTCTGCAGCCGAGTCGTTGAACGGCTTAGTACTCATTGGCAACCATGAGCTCTTCGCATGGGAACAGCGTAATGACCCTGGGACCTTCGCTGGTAACGACGATCTCTTCTTCGATTCGGGCCGCCGAGCGACCGTCTTTGGCAGGTGCGTAGGTTTCGAGAGCGAAGACCATGCCTTCTTTGATCTCTACCGGGTCGTCGAGCGAGTTGAGACGGCTGACGATCGGGCGCTCGTGCAAGCCGACCCCAAGGCCGTGTCCGAACTGCAAACCGAACGCGTCCATTTCATCCTCAAACCCAAATTCATGGGCTTCGGGCCATACCCGGGCGATATCGGCAGTGGTCTTGCCGACTTCGACCTGGTCGATCGCCGCGTCCATCCATTCTCGTGACTGCTTAAAAGCGTCGCGGTGTGCTTGGCTGGCTCGACCTACGGCGAACGTGCGGTAGTAACAGGTGCGATACCCGTTGAAGACGTGGATGATGTCGAAGTAGGCCTGATCTCCCGGACGGATCAAGCGATCAGAGAAGACGTGCGGATGCGGGCTGCAGCGCTCGCCGGCGATCGAGTTGATGGCCTCGACGAACTCCGACCCCATTTCGAACAGCCTGGCATGAGCGAGCGCCACAACGTCGGACTCGCGTACCCCGGGCTTGAGGTATTCAAAGATGTCCTGATACACCCCGTCGACCATGGCGCACGCCTGGGTGAGCAGCATGATCTCGTCCTGGTTTTTGATTTCCCTGGCCATCATCATGGCTTGTTGGCCGTCGGTAACGTTGAGGCCCTCAGCCTGAAGTGCCATGAAGACGCCGGTCTCGGCCATGTCGACACCGAGGGGTTCGCCTTCGACGCCAGCTTCGCGCAGGGCGGCGGCAATCTCGGCGGCGGCCCGTTCATGCAGACCGCTATTGGGGCCGATGGCGCCTTGCAAGCCTGCGTTGCCCGCCAGCGAGTTGCTCGCGTCATAGAGGGAAGGGAGTTGCAGACGATGCGCTTTCGCCGCCGAACCGAAGTCCCAGATTTTCGGCTGGCCCTCACGAGTGACCAGCGCCCACCGTTCGCCCTTGTTGAAGGCCCAATATCCGATGGTGGTGCTCGTGGTATACCGGATGTTGGAGGTTTCGAAGAGCAGGAGTGCACCGAGGTTGTGGGCGTCGAGCTGCTCGCGGACGCGGGCGAGGCGATAGGAACGCAGGCGTTCCCAATTGACCCGCTCTTCCCAGTCGACTGACATGGTTCCGGGTGCTGGTGTTGTTGCGACCGGGAAGTCCCTCATTAGTGTTTCTCCAGCTAGGCTGCAATCGTTTGCACAATCTAGGTTAGCGAATCAGAATTGGTAGTGAGTCGGCGGAAGGTGGCGAGTTGAAATACGACGTGGCGGTAGTGGGAGCTGGCATTGTCGGATTGGCGTCTGCCACTGCCATCGCTGAGCGATTTCCCGGTGCTTCGGTGGTCGTTATCGACAAAGAACCGACAATCGGCTTCCACCAGACCGGCCATAACAGTGGGGTCCTCCACTCGGGTTTGTATTACAAGCCCGGTTCATTGAAGGCTGATCTGTGTGTGCGTGGCCAGCGCGCCATGGCCGAGTTCTGCATTTCTGAGGGTCTGCCATTCAAACGATCGGGAAAGCTCGTTGTTGCGACAGATGAAAGCCAGATCCCGGCTATGGAGGAGTTGTTGGCCCGAGGCACCGCCAACGGGTTGCAGGGCCTCCGCCGAATCGACGCCGGCGAGATCAAAGAGTTCGAGCCTCACTGTGGTGGGGTAGCCGCACTGCATGTGCCCGAGGCCGGAGTGGCCGACTACCAGGCGGTGGCCGTTCGGTTGGCTGAGAAGCTTGCCGGTGAGATCCGGCTGGGCGAGTCGGTCCAAAAGATCCGTTCCGGGTCTGATGGGATCACCATCGACACGTCGCATGGTTCGGTCTCGGCTAGAGCAATGATTGCGTGCGCCGGCCTCCACGCCGATCGGGTGGCTGCGATGTCCGGCCTCGAAACACCGGGCAGGGTGGTGCCCTTCCGCGGCGAGTACTACCGCCTGACCGACGAGGCATCTTCGCTCATCAATGGCCTGATCTATCCCGTGCCCGATCCCCGGTTTCCCTGGCTAGGAGTCCACTTCACCCGCCGCGTCGACGGGACAGTTGAGGTCGGGCCCAACGCGGTGCTGGCTATGGGGCGCGAGCACTATCGGGGGGTCAGGCCTCAGTTTGGCGAAGTCGCTCGGACGTTCGGATATGGCGGGTTTCTCAAACTCGCTGCTAAGTACTGGAAGACCGGCACGATGGAAGTCTGGCGTTCAGCTCGTCGGTCAACCTATGCGAAGACGGCCACGAAACTGGTCCCCGAGATTCGGGGCGAACACCTCGAACCTGGCGGCGCCGGCGTCCGCGCCCAGATCGTCATGCCTGATGGCAGTCTCCAGGACGACTTTTCGATGATCAAGACGGACAACGCCATCCACGTCCTCAACGCTCCCAGCCCCGCCGCCACCAGTTCCCTGGCCATCGGCGACCACATCGCCACCCTCATGACCGACATCCTCTAACCCATCACCGGAGGTACGGGGGCCTGTTCCCATCTCCGAGCATGAATCCCAAGCACCGTTCCCTGTGGCCGTGGGCGCGACAATTCCGCTGTCGATGTGCGGTGTAGCCCTTAGTCTTTGCTGGAACCAATGTCGCAAAAGCACCGTTCGTTTCAGTCAACCGCTGGACTGGCTAGGAGGAGAATCCGTCCCTGACATCCCCGTTGTTCATGATCCGGCGATCGACAACATCGTTCCCTTGACCTCACCTGCTGATGCTCGAAGTTGGCCAGCGCCCAGCGCCGCGAACTGGAGTGCTCGGGTGCAGTGGCGGTGGCGAAAACGGGGGCCTCAACGAGCGAAGCGACTGTTCCTGGTCAGCCTTCGTTTGGCCGCGATAGAGGGTCCTATCTCAACCTAAGGCTCGCCGTGATTTCCCCAGCCAGGAACCAGGCACGGCTAGAAAAGCTCAGGTTCCTGAATTCGTTGCGCACCTCAGCAACCTCATCCAGATAGAACCCGCCCTTCTCGGCACCTTCCTGCACGGATTCCCAAATCTCCTTGATCTGGTTGTCGAAGAGGTCGAGCGGGGTGAGATCCATAACCCGGTCGTCGGCAGCACGAATCTTCTCGGGCGTGGCTCCATTATCGGCCCGCAGGTCGACCGCTCCTTCCAGTGCAGCTAGCTGCAACCGGAGGTCAGCCAGGTAGGTGCGTTCAGCCTCGACCAAGCTGTTGTGGGTGGGTGGTAATTCCGCTCCCATTCCCTGGACTGTCTCGGGCAGCTGCAGCGCCTCCAGACGATCGACGAAACGCTCGTTTGCTTTCACATACTCTGACATGGCTTCCAGCCAGATCGAGTCGCGAAATCGATATACCGCCAGGTTGGCCTCGGGAGAAGCTTGTTGTAGTGCATTGGGATCAATTGGAGCCTCCCATCGGCGGCTCATGAGTTCCTCATCGATACCAGCCAGATTGGTGTTGAGCTCCTCTACCGCGCTTCCGACTTCCTTGAAGTACTCGGCGGGCTCAAGCGAGCCAGGCCCGCAAGCAGCCAGTACCAGGGCAAAGGCCAACATGACGAGAAGTACAGATTGTCTATGTGGATTGACCATGATCTCCGGTTCGATCGGGGCCAACTTGGGCCGGTCGGAGACGTCGTTCCCTGACCTGCCCGTGAGCTAACCAAACAGGCCAGCGGCGTTGCCGCTCAGGATCTGTTCTTCCTGGGCGGGAGTGAGGCCGGCTGACTTGATGAAGGCGACGGGGTCCTCGTCGCCCATCTCGAAGGGGTAATCGGTGCCGAGCAGGATATGGTCGGCACCCATGAGTTCCACCAGGTAGCGAAGGGCTCCGGCGTCATGGACAACGGTGTCGAGATACAGCTGCTTCAAGTAGGCGCTCGGCGGCTTGGAGATGTGTTTGGCGGTGAGGCCGGGCTTCATCTCGTAGCCCTTGTCGAGTCGTCCGATCTGGAATGGGGTGAACCCGCCCCCGTGGACGACGCAGAACTTCAACCCGGGGAAGCGCTCGAACACGCCCGAGAAGATGAGTCCGGACAATGCAATGGTCGATTCGGCTGGTCGGGCGACCATGTTGGACATGAAGTACTGACTCATGTCCACCCCGGTGAGAGGGGTCATGGGATGGAGCACCACGAACGCTCCTTTGGCTTCGGCTGCTGCCCACAATGGGTCGAGATCCATTCGGTCGATGAAGGCTCCGTCCACGGTCGTCGCCAGTTCGACCCCGGCCATGCCGAGTTCGTCCATGGCGTAGTTCAACGCATCCACGGACGCGGCGGTGTCCTGGAGGGGCAGTGTTCCGATTGTTTTGAAACGTCCGGGAGCTTTGGCTGCTTCTGCTGCCAATCCCTCGTTGTGGACCCGGGTGTAGGCCACCGCCTGGTCGATGGGAAGTTCGTAGGCGGTCAGATCGATCCAGCCCGCCAGCACCTGCACGTCGACTCCCTGGCGGTCCATGGCGGCGAGCCGGGCATCGAAATCGGTTAGATCGTCGCGTAGTGGCTGGGAGACGGCGCGGCCGCCCATCTCAACAGCTGTTCCCCGATCGGTTTCGACCAGCCGGATCCCTGTAGATGGATCAGCTTGGTGGAGCCAGGCGAGGAAATCGGACGGGATGCAATGGGCGTGTACGTCAGTGATCATGGTTACGACTGTACCCTGCAAAACAAATCGACCGCAATCGATTGCAGGATCTTTTTTTGGCGTGTAGGTTCGTACCTATGCCGCCGGTAATCAGAGCATCTGAACTTCCTACTCACGATTCCACCCGCGATGGCCGCAAACGTATTGATCTGGTGACCGAAGAGATGTTTGGCTTCGATGATTTACGGGCCGATTACATCCGTTACCAACCGGGCGATACTGCCGCGGCCCACTATCACGTTGGAGCTCGCCACATCTGGTTCGTGGCCGAGGGAACTGGCATCTTCCATCTCAACGACGAAACCTACGAGATCGCCACTGGCGATGTCTGCACAGCTGGCGACGGGGAGGTTCACTGGTTTGAGGCGACCGGCGACGAACCGTTCGGTTTCTATGAATTGTGGGTGCCCGCCCCCGTTGACACCGTCTGGGTGGTCCCCGACGACATATGAACTTGGGAACCAACTGCGTGAGTTCACGCAGAGTCGAAGACCACCGCCTCATTACCGGGAACGGAACCTACGTGTCCGACCTCGTGCCAGCCGACGCCTTATACGTGGCATTCGTCCGGAGTCCGAGCGCCCACGGCACTATTGATAATGTTGATCTTGATGAGGTCCGCTCGTCACCGGGCGTAGTCGGCGTCTTCACCGCCGAAGACCTCGACCTCCAGGACATCCCCGGCGCCACAGGACGCGGGCCGGCGGCCGAGCCGTTCACGCGACCTCCGCTGGCCAGAAGCACGGTTAGATATGTCGGTGATCCTGTCGCGGTTGTCGTCGCGGAGTCGGCCCGCTTGGCTGCCGACGCGGCCGACCTCGCCTGGGTCGACATTGACGATCTTCCAGTCGAAACCGTGCCAGGGGAGAACCGTGCGGTCCTCTTTGACGGTACTGAATCAAACCTGATCGAGGAGGTCTTCATAGAGGCAGGTGAACCCGCCTCTCCGCCCGAGATTTCGGTAACCGTCGACGTGCATCACCAGCGGCTGGCTCCTGTGTCGATGGAAACTCAAGCGATCCTGGTGGTACCCGAAGATGGCGGCGTTCACGTGTGGTGCAGTCACCAGGCGCCCCACCGTTTGAAATCACAGATCTCGAACTTCGTCGGCATCGAACGAGTGCGAGTGACAGTGCCCGACGTCGGCGGTGCGTTCGGTATGAAGGGGTCACTCTTCCCCGAGTACCTCGTTACCGCCGCAGTTGCCGTAAGGCTCGACCGGCCGGTCGCGTGGATCCAGCGACGACCCGACCAATTCACGGGCGGAACCCATGGACGTGCCCAGCGCCACCAACTCACGCTCGAGGGGACGGCCGATGGGCGAATCACGAGCGCACGCTTCGAGTTGATCGCCGAGACCGGCGCCTACCCGCATGACGGATCCGCGGTTCCGACCTTTGGTCGCCTTACGGCGACAGGAATGTACGACATACCTCGCGTGGAGATCCACGCCAAGACGTTCGTGACCAATCGGGCTCCCACCGGACCGTATCGGGGTGCCGGGCGGCCTGAGGCGGCTCTCACCATGGAGCGGGGCATCGACGTCTTCGCCCGGGCGGCCGGTCTTGATCCCATCGAAGTTCGACTCATGAATGTCGTACGGGAGTGGCCGTACACGACCGCTGCTGGCGCGATCTATGACTCAGGTGACTACGCCGCCGCCATTGAACTAGCCAGGTCGATGCTCGATCTGGACGGCCTTCGTGCTGAGCAGAAACGCCGGCTGGCAGCAGGTGAATCGCCCCTTGGAATCGGTTTTGGAGCGTTCGTGGAACGAGCCGGAGGGGCGCTCGAATCGTGGGAGTACGCCGCGGTCGAAGTCGACCCGGAGACCGAAGAGATCGTCGTCCGGACTGGCTCAACCGATGGGGGTGGCCAGGGTCACAAGACGGTCTGGTCCCAGGTCGCCAGAGATGTATTGGGCCTCGACAAGATCCGGATCATCGCGGGCGACACCGACGAGGTGCCGGCCGGACTCGGCACGTTCGCCTCACGCTCGGCCCAGATCGGGGCCAGTGGAGTCCACCGGATGGCGCTGAAAGTGTTGGAGTTGGGCCGGGAGCGGGCCGCCGAACGCCTCGAAGCTTCACCCCATGACCTCAAGTACGAATCGGGCGTATTTTCGGTGGCAGGGTCCCCTGGGTCGGAAGTCTCCCTGTGGGATCTCGCTGCAGATGAGCCACTTGAGGCCGACGAGAAGTTCCAGCCGGGTGCCCAAACGTTCCCTTATGGCGTTCATGTGGCGGTGGTAGAGGTACTGCCGGAAACCGGAGAGGTTCGGGTACTTGACATCGTCGCGGTTGACGATTGCGGTCGAGTACTCAGCCCCATGATTGTCGAGGGTCAGCTGCACGGCTCCATGGCCCAGGGACTCGGTCAGGCCCTCTGGGAAGAGGTGCTGTACGACGAAGCCGGACAACCGTTGACTACCTCGCTGCTTGCCTACCTGATTCCCGACTCGACGTCCCTGCCCGCTATTCGATCAGATCGACTTGAGAACCGTGCTCCGTCCAACCCCCTCGGCGTCAAAGGGTCTGGGGAGGCAGGTTGTATCGGACTGCCGCCAGCGATATTGAATGCCACCCTCGATGCTCTGGCTCCGTTGGGCGTCACTGATCTCCAGTTGCCTCTCCGGCCGCAGAAGGTCTGGACTGCCATTCAGCAAGCGCGGGCCCATGCCTGATGGCACCGTGCGTGGAGCAGCTGTCCAGGCTGCACCGGTTTTTCTCGACAAGGCAGCCACCCTCGAGAAGGCAGTCGCACTCATCGAAGAAGCCGGCCGTGGCGGAGCCGAAATAGTCGGGTTCCCCGAAGGCTTCATTCCCGCCCACCCCATCTGGTTTCATTTTCATTCCGGTACTGATCGGGCCGGCACCAGGTTCTCGACCGAGTTGTTCAAGAACTCGATCGAGGTCCCCGGCCCCGAGATTCAGGTCTTGTCTGAAGCGGCTGCCCGGGCAGGCACGTACGTTGTCATGGGCGTCTGCGAGAAGCGGCCTGACACTTTTGGGTCGATGTATAACACGCAGGTTTTCATCAGTCCCACCCATGGGTACGTCGGCAAACATCAGAAAATTGTGCCGACCGTCGGCGAGCGATTGGTTCACGCACCGGGTGGACCAGAAACGTTCGGAGTGTTCGACAGTCCCTTCGGGCCGGTCTCCGGCTTGATGTGCGGCGAGAACTCCAACCCGCTAGCCATTTTCGCGCTCACGTCGGACGCCACCCGGATTCATGTGATGGCCTGGCCGAACCACTTTCCGAAACCAGCCTTGCCGATGCATGAGATATCGTTGATCGCCGCCCGGTCGTTCGCCCAGATGTCAAAAGCTTGGGTGATTAGCGCATCGTCGGTCGTTGATGATCGCATCAGGGAGATGCTGCCACTGCGCGATGAGGACCGTGAGTTTCTTCTACGCGACGACATCGGGGGAGGATCTTGCATTGTCGCCCCGAACACCACCGTCGTGGCTGGACCGGTGATCGGCAATCAGGAACTGATCCTGTACGCCGACATGGACCTGGACGCAGGCATCACGATGAAGCTTCGCCACGACCTGGCCGGGCACTACAACCGACCAGACATGTTCCGTCTACTTGTCAACCGGGCGCCAGCCCCACTGTTGCTCGAAGCGACCAGTGAGCAACTCGACCGAAGCAGTATTTATCAGCAGCCGATGCCTGTTCTGGGCAGCACCGAAGAGGAGTAGTCATGGTCAAGTTCGCCATCAAGACGCCGCCCCAGCACACGACCTGGGCAGATATGTTGGACATCTGGCAGGCGGCCGATGACATGGAGATTTTCGATTCTGCCTGGAACTTCGACCACTTCTACCCGATTCATGGCGACCCGAACGGTCCCTGCCTCGAAGGCTGGACCACCCTCATTGCGTTGACCCAGGCAACCAAACGGCTCCGGGTGGGATGCATGGTCCATGGCATGCATTACCGCCACCCTGCGGTCACGGCCAACATGGCGGCCAGCCTCGATATCATCTCAAACGGGCGACTCAACCTTGGATTAGGAGCCGGATGGTTCGAACAGGAGTCCCAGGCGTACGGCATCGAGTTGGGAACCATCAAGGAGCGGATGGATCGTTTTGACGAAGGAGTGGCGGTCATCAAGTCGCTGTTGGCCAATGAGTCGACCACCTTCGATGGCGAGTTCTATCAACTGGCCGACGCGAGGTGTGAGCCGAAAGGACCCCAGTCGCCCAATGTTCCCATCATGATTGGCGGCGGTGGCGAAAAGCGCACGCTGCGAACCGTTGCCCGTCACGCCACGATGTGGGACGCGCTCGGGATTGAGGTCGAAGCATGGAAGGCCAAGAGAGACATCCTCTATCGGCACTGTTCCGAGGTCGGCCGGGATCCCTCCGAAATCGAAACGTCCGTGCACATCATGTTCGCTCCGGACGCCGATCCAGACGAATTGGCTCACAAGGCCATGCAACGGGGCGCCGCAGGGGTCGATCATGTCATCTTCAGCATGCGAGCACCCTTGTCGGCCAAACATGTAGAACCGTTGGCGGTCGCCCTGGCCAGAGTCATCTAGGCCACGAGTCACTTGAAGGACTGACCGGGGCTTCTTTTACCCTGCCTGCCACATGCCTCGGGGCGCCTGGTGGAGTTGCTCGACCCCCGTCGGGGTGATGAGCACCAGCTGGCCAGTCTGCACGCCGGCGAGTTCGTCACGGGTGATGACGTTTGGCTGGATGACGACGGTCATCCCCGTCTCAAACGTGACGTCGGTCAGCGGACCGTTCATGCGGCTGGCCGAACCGACGATGGGCTGAAAGTAGCCGCCGCCGAATCCGTGCACCAGGTCGTCGTAGATCGTGAATCCGGCTTCCTCGATGACGCCGGCTGCCTGGACGACCTGGGCGGCGGTCGTCCCATCTTTCAGGACGCCGACGACCGCGTCGAACGCGGTGTCGGCCACCTCGTGCAACTTCGTGTAAAGGTCGGTAGGCCCGGCCCCGACGGTCATGGAGCGCAGGATCTGACCGGGATAGCCCCACCACGACGCGCTGATTTCCGTGGTGAGGACGTCGCCGACGGCCACCGGTCGCGTCGACGGATACTGAGCAGGAACACATCGGTCGGGAGTCGCCATGCTGGTGACACCGAAGTAATGGATGTGGTTCGTACCCCCCTCGGACAAATACGCGGACTCGACGATGGCACCGAGATGTCGTTCGGTCATGCCGGGAGCGACCTGCTGGCGGAGAGCGTCGACCGCCCGGTCGGACAATCTGGCGCCCGTCCGCAGCCACTCGATTTCCTCGGCGGACTTGATCATGCGTAGCCGGGTATAGGCGCCGTCGAGATCCCTTACCGTTTCGACGGCGCTGCTCAACGCGGCGTGGGTTTTGTAGCCGACCGGTCCGATCAGACCGATACGGCGATCGCCGGCAAGGGCCTCGACCACCGTTTGGATGGTGGAGGGGCCACCCCAGGCGACGTCGGCCTGGCGGGCCAACACCCGGGCAGTCGGCACATGGTTGTAGAACTGGACGAATAGCTGGTCGGCCCGGCCCCGCCGGACGATCAGGGCTGCTTCGCGACTGACCGGCCATTCACTGATCCACTGGACGGCCGATCCGCTTCGGTTGGCGCCGTAGGCGAGCACCGCATCGAGTTCGTGTTCGGCCATCAGGTCTTCGATCGCCTGGCGCCGCCTGCCCATTTCGTCGGGGGAAAAACGAGGATAGTTCTGCATCGGTCCTGACCTTATCGGATCACTACAATCGATTGCAGTCAATCCTGGGAGGGCCAGATGGCCGAATACGATTTTGTGGTGGCAGGTGCAGGACACAACAGTCTCATCACGGCCGCGTATCTAACCAAAGCCGGATACTCGTGTGTCATTCTCGACGCCCGCGAGATTCCTGGCGGCGGAGCATCAACGGAAGAGATACTCGGCCCTGGTTATTGGGTTGATACGTGCTCGACCGGACACACTCTCATTCAGGTGAACCCACTCATCCGCAACGACGAGTTGGGTCTGGTGAGCAAATATGGGCTGCGGTACGTCGATCCGGATCCGGTCGCGCAGGTGGCCTTTCCCGACGGCGAGCCCTTCACCATGTGGCTCGACTTTGACAAAACTTGCGAGGAGATCGCCCGGTTTTCCGAAAAGGACGCCGAGGCCTATCGACGTCTGGTGACCGAATATGACGAGGTCAAGAGTCTCATCGGCCAGGTCCGCTTCCGACCGGTCGGGTTCGGTCCATCGACGGAAGAACTACTTGCTGCTCACCCGCGTGGTGAAGTGTGGCAGCGCAGGTCGATGATGACAGCACGCGAAATCATCCTGCGCGAGTTCGAGTCACCTCACATGCGAGCCTTCATGGGCTGGATCTCGCTCCAGACCGCCGTGCCGCTTGACGCGCCGGGCTCGGGGATCCTCGCCTACTCGCTCGTCAGTGCTCGGCAGGCTCGTAGTTGGTCCCTGCCGGTGGGAGGATCGGGTCAGCTCATCGATGCGCTGGTCGGATACCTCGAAGACGCAGGCGCCGAAATCCTCTGC